>JBEBXD010000079.1:0-20855 GCA_040391845.1 Tsukamurella paurometabola
ACTTCTCCATGAGCGCCTCGTCGGACTCGGCGACGGTCTCGAGCAGCTTCTCGCGCCACTCGGCGGCCAGGTCGACGAGGTCGGCGGGGATCTCCTCGATCGTCGGCTCGGCGCCGATCTGGACGGTGCCGCGCCAGGTGATGGCCTTCTGCTCGATCAGGTCGACGACGCCGTCGAACGCGTCCTCGGCGCCGATCGGCAGCTGCAGGACGAGCGGCTTCGCGCCGAGGCGGTCCTCGATGGTCTTCACGGTGAAGAAGAAGTCGGCGCCCAGCTTGTCCATCTTGTTGACGAAGCAGATACGCGGAACCTCGTAGCGCTCGGCCTGGCGCCAGACCTGCTCCGACTGGGGCTCCACGCCCTCCTTGCCGTCGAACACCGCAACGGCACCGTCGAGCACGCGCAGCGAACGCTCCACCTCGATGGTGAAGTCGACGTGCCCGGGGGTGTCGATGATGTTGATCTGGTTGTTCTTCCAGAAGCAGGTCACGGCGGCGGAGGTGATGGTGATCCCCCGCTCCTTCTCCTGCTCCATCCAGTCGGTCGTCGAGGCACCGTCGTGGGTCTCACCGATCTTGTAGTTCACGCCGGTGTAGAAGAGGATGCGCTCGGTGGTGGTGGTCTTACCGGCATCGATGTGCGCCATGATGCCGATGTTGCGGACCTTCGTGAGGTCGGTAAGCACTTCCTGTGCCACGGTGGTAAGCCTCGTTCTCTTAAGAGGATGGATTTGCTTCCGGTGCTCCGGCCGGTCGCCGCGCAGGCGGCCGGCCGGAGGATCAGATCACCAGCGGTAGTGCGCGAACGCCCGGTTGGCCTCGGCCATCTTGTGGGTGTCCTCGCGGCGCTTCACGGAAGCGCCCAGACCGTTGCTCGCGTCCAGGATCTCGTTGGCCAGACGCTCGATCATCGTCTTCTCGCGACGCTGCCGCGTGAAGGTCACCAGCCAGCGCAGGGCGAGGGTGTTGGCGCGGCCGGCCTTCACCTCGACGGGCACCTGGTAGGTGGCGCCACCGACGCGGCGGCTCTTGACCTCGAGCGAGGGGCGCACGTTGTCGAGCGCCTTCTTCAGGGTGAGAACCGGATCGGTGCCGGTCTTCTCCCGGGTCACCTCGAGGGCGCCGTAGACGATGCGCTCGGCGGTGGACTTCTTGCCGTCCAGCAGCACCTTGTTCACGAGCTGGGTCACCACGGGCGAGCCGTAGACGGGGTCGTTGACGACGGGGCGCTTGGGCGCCGGTCCCTTACGAGGCATCAGCCCTTCTCCTTCTTCGCGCCGTAGCGGCTCCGCGCCTGCTTGCGGTTCTTGACACCCTGGGTGTCGAGCGAACCGCGGATGATCTTGTAGCGAACACCCGGGAGGTCCTTCACACGACCGCCGCGGACGAGCACCATCGAGTGCTCCTGAAGGTTGTGGCCTTCGCCGGGGATGTACGCGGTGACCTCGACCGAGCTCGTCAGGCGGACGCGCGCCACCTTCCGCAGAGCCGAGTTCGGCTTCTTCGGGGTGGTGGTGTAGACGCGCGTGCACACGCCACGGCGCTGCGGCGAGCCCTTGAGGGCGGCGACCTTCGTCTTGGACGCCTTGTCCCGGCGGCCCTTACGGACCAGCTGGTTGATTGTTGGCATTGAAGCGCTGTTTCCTTCGTTCCGGCTTCACGCCGACCGCACGGCCGACGCGTTCGTTACTGCTGCGGTTGTAGCTCCGGGCAAGCGCCCCGCCTGCTCGACAGGAGGGGCGACTTCCGCAGCGCGGCCCCACCAGCTTCACCGGCTCTCACCGTTCACGCTGGTCAGTCCCGTTTCCGGGAAGTAGCTACCCGCCTCGCACGTACCCCGAGGTCGGGCGTGTCGCGCGCCCGTGGGCGGTTCCGGGGGTCCGGCCTAGCCATGGGCACGTGAGAATAGTCCTGGTTACCCAGGCACGGCGACCAAGCTTACCCGCCTGAACTCACGCTGGTCAAAACCCCCCCCTCGGGGGCCAGCCCCCCGAGCACCCCCGCGCCGTCGTCACAGGCCACGATAGTCGCGCACCGAGACCCTGGGCCCGCGCCGCTCGCGGTCCACTCCGGCGCGCACCAGGAGCCGGATCACGCGCCCGCGCTGGCCCCGGTAGGGCTCGAGCACGTCGAGCATCCCGGCATCGTCCAACGCCTCGCCCGCGAGTCCCATTCCCACGATGCGCGGCAGGTGGTAGTCGCCCACGGGCACGGCGTCCGGGTCGCCGCAGGCCCGCCCGAGCAGTTCGCCCACGGTCCAGGGGCCGATGCCGGGGAGGGCCCCGAGCCGCTCGGGCCGGTGCTCGACCTCGACGGCGGACGCCCCGACCAGGGTGCGCATCCGGACGGGTTCCACGCCGGCCCGGTGCCACTCCCAGGACGGGATGGCCGCCCAGCCCGCCCGGGGCGGCGGCACCCACAGGGCGGGCATGTCCCGGGGGCCGGGGGCGACGGTGCCGAACCCGCGGACCAGCAGGCGCCATGCGCGAAAGGCCTCGGCGCCCACCACCTTCTGTTCCAGCACGGTGGGCACCAGTGCCTCCCAGACGCGGTTCGCTCGGGTCAGGCGGAAGCCGGGCGAGGCGGCGATCGCGCGGGCCAGCACCGGGTGCCGCGGGATCAGCTGCGCCGGATCGTCCTCGGCGCCCGCCATCGCGGGGGCGTTCTCCAGGAGCCACGGCGCGCCGCTCCCCCACGCCCGGGCGGTGACGGTGCCGCCCCTCTCCTGCAGGCGGACGGTGCCCGGCCCGTCCGGGGTCTGCACGGCGCGCCACAGCGCACCGTCGGGCGTGCGGGAGTACGTGGGGTCCCCGGCCCCGCGCCGGAGGGCTCCGACGGTGCCGTGCAGATCCAGCGGGTGCCCCGGGACCCACGCGCGTTCGGCCGTCACCCCGGGGAGGCTACGCCGCCCTGTGCCGGTACTTCTCCTCGTACACCTCGGTGCGGCGGCGGTGCTCCTGCAGCTGCTTCCCGCTCTCCGTGTGCGGGTCGATCCCGTTGTCGACGAGCAGCTCCTGGAGGTAGATCGCGCGCAGGCCGCCGAGGAACACGATGGCGGGGAGCGCCATCATCGCGACGAGGGCCAGCTTCACCCACAGCGGCGAGGGCAGGATCAGCGCGACGATCAGGAAGGGCACGAACATCAGTGCCCCGCGGATGAAGAAGCGGCGGTTGTGGCCGGGGCCGGTGGCGTCGCGGACCACCCAGTCGTGCATGGAATCGGGCAGGCGCATACCGAGGAGGTACTTCACCCGCTCGACGAGGTTCGGTGTGGTGCGTGGTGCTTGCGTGGACATATCCCCAGGCTACGCCGGTGTGATATGAGTCACAATCCTCGCGGAGTTCAGCCGGCGGCCGCCGCTTTCGCTTCGATCCGCGCCCGCACCTCGGGGCGGCGCAAAGGCGGCACCGTCTTCGGCGGCTGCCGGCGCGCGGGCAGCGCGTCCAGCAGTTCCTCCGTCGCTGCCGTGACCTTCGCGACCGCGAGCTCGAACGCCTCGCGGTTCGCGTCGCTCAATTTCTGGATCCCCGAGACCTTCCGCACGTACTGCCGCGCGGCGGCCTCGATCTCCTCGTCGGTGGCGGCGGGCTCGAGCCCCCGCAGTTCAGTGATGTTCCGGCACATGAATCAACGGTAGACCCGCCCGCTCCCCGCGTCAGTGGAAGTCAGTCGATGAGCGCCGCCACCTCGTCGGCGCAGCCCCAACTCAGGGTGACGCCCGCGCCGCCGTGTCCGTAGCAGTGCACCACCTCCCCCTCGCGCTCGAGCCGCACCGTCGGGCGGGAGGGCCGCAGGCCGATGTTGTGGCCGAGCACCCGGGCGTCCGCGAGCGCGGGGACAAGGGCGCGGGCCCGCGCGAGGATCGCATCAGCGGTGGCGGGGTCGATGGTGAGGTCCTCCGCCCCGTGGTGCTCCGTGCCACCGACCACGATGTCGCGCGAGCGCGGCACCACGTAGGTGGAGGCGCCCGGTTCGAGCCCGGAATCGTCGATCCACCACCGGTCCACGCCCACCTGCTCGAGGTACACGACCTGCCCGCGCACGGGCACCAGCGTGGTGTCGCCGACGAACTCGCGCGCCCCGAGGCCGGTCGCGTTCACCACGGGCCCGTTCAGATCGGCGAGGGAACCCACCTCCCGCTTCTCGACGGTGCCGCCCAGCTCCCGTACGCGGGCCACGAGCCACGGCAGGTAGACGGGCATCTCGATGACGGGCGAGACGAAGCCCCACCCCTCGGCGTAGCCGGGCAGCGGCGCCTCGATCCGGCGCACCTGCGGCACCGCCGCGGTCCACCACGGCTCGGGCACCGGCTCGCGGAACAGTTCCGTGCCGGGCGTCATCACCACACCGTCGACCCCGCGCGCGGCGAGGTCGGTGAACTCGGCGAGCGCGGCCGCGGACCAGCCGGTCACCCGGTCGCGGGGCTCGGCCAGGTACGGGTACCAGACGGCGGCAGCCACCGCGGAGGTCACGGCGCCGGCCCGCCCGAGGTGCCCGGCCGGCCCGGCCTCCGGTGCCGGGGGCGCGAGCTCCCGCCCGTAGACCCGCACCCCGTGCCCTCGCTCCAGCAGGCGCACCGCGCACGACAACCCGATGACCCCCGCACCCACCACCGTCACATCAGCCACCCGACCAGGATGCCCGACGCGGCGCGGGCCGCGCGCGGAAGTCGATACGCTCGGGCGGTGACGAACCCCGCGAAAGTGCGCCCGACACCGTCGACCTACGAGTTCGCGCAGGACGCGCCTCCCGGCCCCTCCTTCGAGCGGAGCTGGCCGGTGCGCACGGGCGACGTGGACCCGGAGCGGCGGGTCCGGCTCGATGCGATCGCGCGCTATCTGCAGGACATGGCCAACGACGAGATGTTCCACCGCGGGTTCGACGCGACCGACCCGTACTGGCTGGTGCGGCGCAGCATCATCGACGTGCTGGAGCCGCTGCACTGGCCGTCGGACGTGACGCTGCTCCGTTGGTGCGAGGCCACCAGCTCGCGCTGGTGCAACATGCGGATCACGGTGCGCGGCAGCGCCGGTGGGCACGTGGAGACCGAGGCGTTCTGGATCCGGTTCAGCGCCGAATCGGGGATGCCGACGCACATCAGCGACGGCGGGATGGAGTACCTGCAGCAACACGTGACCGAGACGCGGTTGCGCTGGCAGGCGCTGAACACGCAGGCGCCGCCCGAGCCGTCCGCGAGCGATACCGCGATCCGCTTGCGCGCCACCGACTTCGACCCGTACCAGCACCTCAACAACGCCGCGTACCTACAGTTGGTGGAAGACGCCCTGAACGGCGATCCGCTGCTCGCGGCGCCGCACCGCGCGGTGATCGAGTACCTCGCCCCGATCCCGCTCGGGTCGAGCGTGCAGGTGCGGTCGGTGCGCGACGAGGAGGGCTTCCGGCAGTGGCTGTTCCTCCTCGACGCCGACGGTGTGCCCGCGCCCAGGCCCGCCTCCGCGGTGTCGGTGATCGCGCTGCCCGGCGCCCCGTTCGCGGCGCCCGCGCCGTGGCCGCCGGAGCAGGTGGACCGGATCGACTGGCGCGCCTGAGCGCCGCGCCCGGCACGCCGCGCCCGGGACGGCACGACACCGTCCGGCCCGCACCTCCCGGGGAGCGCCGCCGCGCGACCTCGCATACAATCCTCAGGTAACTAAGTTCTTCTAACCTAAGGATCTGGCCCGTGGCCTACAAGTGGATCGCACTGTCGAACACCACGTTGGGCATGTTGATCGCCACCATCAACAGCTCGATCGTCCTGATCGCCCTCCCCGACATCTTCAAGGGCATCCACCTCAATCCCCTGGAACCCGGCAATACCAGCTACCTGCTGTGGATGATGATGGGCTTCCTCGTGGTGACGGCGGTCCTCGTGGTGGCGTTCGGCCGCCTCGGCGACATGTTCGGGCGCGCCCGCATGTACAACATGGGCTTCCTGATCTTCTCCGTCTCCTCGATCTTCCTGGCCGTCACCTGGTTCGACGGCCACGCGGCCGCGCTGTGGCTGATCGGCTGGCGCGTGGTGCAGGGCATCGGCGGCGCGTTCCTCATGGCCAACAGCTCGGCGATCCTCACGGACGCCTTCCCGCCCGAGCAGCGCGGCCTCGCGCTCGGCATCAACAGCGTCGCGGCGATCGCCGGCTCGTTCCTCGGCCTGATCATCGGCGGCGTCCTCGCGCCGATCAACTGGCACCTGATCTTCCTGGTGTCCGTGCCGTTCGGGGTGATCGGCACGATCTGGGCCTACCTGAAGCTGGAGGACCGCGGCACCCGGGTCCGTGCGGCGATGGACTGGTGGGGCAACCTCACGTTCGCCGTCGGCCTGATCGCGGTGCTCGTGGGCATCACCTACGGCATCCAGCCCTATGGCGGCCACGCGATGGGCTGGACCTCACCGTTCGTGCTCACGTGCCTGCTCGGCGGCGCCGCGGTACTGATCCTGTTCTGCGCCATCGAACTGCGGGTGCAGTCCCCCCTGTTCGATCTGCACCTGTTCCGGAACCGGGCCTTCGTGTGGGGCAACGCGGCGAACCTGTGCGGCTCGCTGGGCCGCGGCGGCCTGCAGTTCATGCTGATCATCTGGCTGCAGGGGATCTGGCTGCCGCAGCACGGCTACGACTACACCCAGACCCCGCTCTGGGCGGGCATCTACATGGTGCCCATGACGGTCGGCTTCCTGCTCTCCGCGCCGGTCTCGGGCGCGCTCTCCGACCGGATCGGCGGCCGCGCGCTGAGCTCCGCCGGCCTGATCATCACGGCGCTCACCTTCCTCGCGCTGATCGCGCTGCCGGTGGACTTCGCCTACTGGATGTTCGCGCTCATCCTGTTCGTCAACGGCGTCGGCATGGGCATGTTCGGCTCCCCCAACCGTGCCGTGGTGATGAACTCGCTGCCCGCCACCTCCCGCGGCTCCGGCTCGGGCATGATGACCACGTTCCAGAACTCCGCGATGGTGCTCTCCATCGGCCTGTTCTTCTCGCTGATGATCGCGGGGCTCTCCGGCTCGCTGCCGGGCGCCATGTCGACGGGGCTGCAGGCCAACGGGGTGCCCGCGCAGTACGCCTCGGAGATCGCCGCGCTCCCGCCGGTGGCGGTGCTGTTCGCCGCGTTCCTCGGGTACAACCCGGTGCAGGAGCTCCTCGGGCCGCACCTGGCGCAGCTGCACCTGACCGCGCAGCAGAGCCAGAACCTCACGGGCCTGCAATTCTTCCCGCACCTGATCTCCGAGCCGTTCCGCTCCGGCCTGGAGCTTGCGTTCACGTTCGCCGCGATCGTGTGCCTGCTCGGCGCGGTCGCGTCCCTCCTCACCGGGGGCCGCACGCCAGGCGGTGCCGACGACTCCCCCGGCGATTCCTCCGACGACGAGACGCTCGAATCCGAGGCCGATGAGGTCGAGACCGTCGCCCGGTACTGACCGAACGTCCAACGAACAAGTCATATGATCTACTCAGCACTCAAATGAGTGATTCATCATTCATTTGGCTGCTACATTCAACACGTGTTTACCAATGAACCGTTCGGCGGGATCGTTCCCGGCCCGCAGGGTGCGGTGCTCGCCGCAATCCTGCGGACCGGGAAACCTTTGACCGGTCGGGATGTACACCGGCTCATCAGCGATCGCGCGAGTCAACAGACGGTTCAGCGAAGCCTCCACACCCTGGTCAAGCTCGGCGTTCTCGACTCCACTCCTGCGGGCAACGCCAACCTCTACACCGTCAACGAGGCGCACGTCGCGGTACCGCACCTCCGCCGTATCGCGTCACCTCTGCAGCTCCTGCGTGACGTGATCACGGACGCGGTCACCGGCTCGGACGACGGCGTCCGCGCTGTCATCCTGTTCGGATCGGCAGCGCGTGGGGAAGCGTCGCCCGACAGCGACATCGACCTCGTGATCGTCGCGGAAGACGGTTGGAACGACTCCCAGCGGATGTGGGACGCCGTGACGATGCGATACGGCGGCACCTGCGACATCCTGCAGTACACCCCCACCGAGTTCGTCCAATGGGCAGGAGACGAGGCCGTTCTGCATGCGATCAAACGCGATGGCATCACACTGTGGGGACGAGTTCCCACAGCGACATCGCACTAGACACATCCGGGGGATCCATGTCGGAGCATCGCAATGAGGCCCGTGAGCATGTGCGGCACGCTCACGACTTCCTCGACGGCGCGCGGACCAGCCTCGCCTTCGGTCACCTTCGCGCGGCCGGAAGCGACGCAGTCCTCGCCGGGATTCGCGCGAAGGACGCCATCTGCACGGCACTCACAGGCTCCACACGCAAGTCCGACGACCACAGGAGGGCCGTCAAAGAGTTGGTCGAGGCGCTCGGCGAGCACCCGGAAACCTCCACTGCGGAACGAGCACTCGCCGACCTGGTCAAGTTCAAGACCCCTATCCAGTACAGCACCCGACGCATCGACGAGCCGCGAATCGCCGCCCTGGTGCGGCGCGCAGAATCGCTGGTCGCACTCGCCGACGAGATCGTGTCCCAGGTGTAGGGCCGGCCCCTGGCTTACGCCGACCGGGTGAGGCGGACCGCCACGTTCTTCATCAGCGGCTGATCGCTCTGCGTGCTGTAGTCGTGAATGCCGATGAGCGCGTTCATCTCCGGCATGTAGCCGGCGGCGGCGCCGCGGGGCAGGTCGTACTTCAGCGCCCGGAAGCGGCGCAGCGTGCGCTGCGAGCCGTCGCGCGAGGTGGAGGTGATGTCCACGAAGTCCCCCTCGGTGAGGCCGCGGGCCGCCATATCGGCCTCGTTCAGGAAGATCAGCTCGCGCAGGTTCCTGATGCCGCGGTACCGGTCGTTCGCCGAGTAGATGGTGGTGTTCCACTGGTCGTGACTGCGCATGGTCTGCAGGATCAGCACGTCCTCGTCGGCGGGGATCACGTCCGGCATCGGCGCCAGCGAGAACTCCGCGCGGCCGGACGGGGTGCGGAACACCCGCTCGCGGGCCGGCTGGGGGATGCGGAACCCGCCCGGGTTCTTGATCAGGTCGTTGAAGCCCTCGAAGCCGGGCAGCACCTTCGCCATGACGTCGCGGATGCGGTCGTAGTCGTCCACGTACGACTGCCACGGCGTGCGGCTGTCCGGGAGGGTGGCGCGGGCGATACCGGCGATGATCGCGGGCTCGGACTTCAGCTCGGGTGAGGCGGGGCGCCGCTTGCCGTGCGAGATGTGCACCATGCTCATCGCGTCCTCGACGGTCACCCCCTGCGGCCCGGCGACCTGCAGGTCCTTCTCGGTGCGGCCGAGGCACGGGAGGATGACCGCCCTGCGGCCGTGGACCAGGTGGCTGCGGTTGAGCTTGGTGCTCACCTGCACCGTGAGGTCGGTCTTGCGGAGCCCGGCCGCGGTGTAGGCGGTGTCGGGTGCGGCGAGCACGAAGTTGCCGCCCATGCCCACGAACACCTTCACCCTGCCGTCGTGCATGGCCTCCACCGTGTTCACGGTGTCGAGGCCGTGGGTGCGCGGGGAGACGATGCCGCACACCTCGTCCAGCCTGTCCGTCCACGGCGGCGGCCGGTGGTCGATGCCGCAGGTGCGGTTGCCCTGCACGTTGCTGTGCCCGCGCACGGGCGAGGGGCCCGCGCCGGGGCGGCCGATGTTGCCGCGGAGCAGCAGCAGGTTGGTGATCTCCCGGACGGTGTCCACGCCGTGCTCGTGCTGGGTCACTCCCAGGCACCAGGAGATGATCGCCCGGTCGGCCCGCAGGTACAGCTCGCCCAGCCGACGGATCTCCGCCTCCGGCAGACCCGCCTGCGCGGTGATCTCGGACCACTCGGTGGCGGCGACGAGGTCGCGGTACGCCTCGAACTGGGCGGTGTACCCGTCGAGGAACGCCCGGTCGAGCACCGTCGGATCGGATTCCGCTGCTTCGAGCACGACTTTCGCCACGCCGCGCATCAACGCGAGGTCACCGCCCGGGCGGACCTGAACGTTCATGTCGGACACCGAGGTGGCCTTGAACAGCGCCATGTCCACCATCTCGTGCGGGACGATCGTCTTCGTCGCCCCGGCCTCGACGAGCGGGTTCACGTGCACCACCTGGGCGCCGCGGCGCGTGGCGTCGGCCAGCGCGGTCAGCATGCGCGGCGCGTTGGAGGCGGCGTTGACGCCCATCACGATCAGGAGATCAGCCTCCTCCCAGTCCTCGAGGTCGCACGTGCCCTTGCCGGAGCCGATCGCCGCTTGCAGCGCCCGCCCGGACGCCTCGTGGCACATGTTGGAGCAGTCCGGCAGGTTGTTGGTGCCGTACTCGCGGGCCATCAGCTGGTACAGGAAGGTGGCCTCGTTGCTGAGCCTCCCGGACGTGTAGAACGAGGCCTCGTCGGGGCTCGCGAGGCCGCGCAGAGTGTCCCCGATGAGGGCGAACGCGCCGTCCCAGCTGATCGGGACGTACGTGTCGCTCGCCTCGTCGTACACCATCGGCTCGGTGAGCCGGCCCTCGTTCTCGAGGTCGAAGTCGGTCCAGTTCGCCAGTTCGGTCACGGTGTGCCGCGCGAAGAAGTCGCGGGTCACCCGCTTCGGCGTCATCTCCCAGGTGACGTGCTTGACGCCGTTCTCGCAGAAGTCCAGGGTCAGCTTCTTATCGTCCGGCCACGCGCAACCCGGGCAGTCGTAGCCCGTGGGGTGGTTCATCACGAACATCGAATGCGTGCCGCGGCCCAGCTCGCGCTGCTTCACCAGGATGGACGCCACCGATTTCGCGGCGCCCCAGGAGGCGGCCGCGTGGTGGTACGGCTTGCTGTACCAGGGGGCGTCGGTGATCGGGCCGAAGCCGCCCTGCCGGGGGACGTCGGGCAGGAGGCCCGGCACGGTCGACGGGGCGTGGGGCTGATGATCGGTTGTCATGTCCTGATTTCCTGTCGCACTCGCTGGGGCTGGGAGTAGACGTTCATGCGGTCGCCGCGGACGAACCCGAGCAGGGTCAGTCCGGCTTCGTCGGCGAGCTCGGCCGCCAGCGACGACGGTGCCGAGACCGCGGAGAGCACGGGGATGCCGGCCATCACGGCCTTCTGCACCAGTTCGAAGCTGGCGCGGCCGGACACCTGCAGCACCACGCCGCGCAGCGGGAGCCGGCCCTGCAGCAGCGCCCAGCCGATCACCTTGTCCACGGCGTTGTGCCGGCCCACGTCCTCGCGCAGCACCAGCAGCGCACCGGATTCCACGTCGAACAGCGCGGCCGCGTGCAGGCCGCCGGTCTTGTCGAACACGGCCTGCTCGGCGCGAAGCCGGTCCGGCAGGCCCGTCACCTGCTCGGCGCCGACGGTGACCCGATCCTCGCGCAGGTCGAACCGGGAGACGGTGCGGACCGCGTCGATGCTGGACTTGCCGCACATGCCGCAGGAGCTGGTGGTGTAGAAGGCGCGGGTCACCTCCGGCGCGGGCGGAGGGACGCCGGGCGCGAGCGCCACGTCGAGCACGTTGTACTCGTTGACCCGCCCGCCGGTGCCGGGCCCACCGCATGCGATCGCGGACCGGAACTCCTCCGCGGCGCCGATCACGCCCTCGGAGACGAGGAATCCCGCGGCCAGCTCCACATCGTGTCCGGGGGTGCGCATGGTGACCGCGAGTGGCGTTCCCGCGACGCGGATCTCGAGCGGCTCCTCCACGGCGAGGGTGTCGATCCGGCGCAGCGGATCCTCGCCGACGGTCACCCTCACCACCGGCCGTCGCGCTGTGATCCGGCCCATGGTCCAGACGCTACACCTGCGTCGCTCCCGCGATGCCCGCGTCGACGGCGTCCGCCCTCTCCCCCGCCACCTTGTGCGCGAGCAGCTCCTCATCGAGCGCCGCGTCGAGGGCCCGGTCCAGGGCGGCGTGCGCGTTCTCGGTGCCGGCGCGGCGCATGGAGCCGATCAGGTCGGCGGCCCAGGCCACGTCCTCCTCGGTGGAGGGCATCCAGCCGGGCCCGCGGCGGCGGTCCAGCTCCTCGTGCGCGGCGGACATCATGATGCGCGCCGCCTCGGTCATCTTGGCCGCGAACCGCTTCTGCACGTCCACGAGGACGGCGAGGTCCATGCCCCGGGCCACGAGCCGCGCGAGGTTCGCGATGATGTTCGGGTCGGCGGCCTCGTACCGGCCGGGCTCGCCGGTCTCGGCGAGGACGCCCGCGTCGATCAGGGACGCGAGCGCCGCATCGTCGAGCGGGCCGAGCCGCGCCTGCAGCTCGGCCCGGTCGAGGACGGGGCGCCGCCTGCTCGCCCACGGCTCGTCCAGGATCTCCGTGAGATCCAGGGCGTCGCCGATCCGCGCACCGGGGTTGGTGAGGAAGGTCGCGATGTGCCCCAGCGTGAAGCCCTTGCCGAGCAGCTTGTTGATCGCCTGCAGGTTGCGCAGGTGCTTCTCGGTGTAGATCGCGACCCGGCCACGGCGCAGCGGCTTGGGCAGCAGCCCGCGCTCCTGGTAGCCGCGGATGTTGCGCGTCGTGGTCCCGGACACCCTCGCCAGGTCGTCGATCCGGTACTCGGTCATGGCCTCGATGTTATCCGGCGGCGACGGCGGCGCCCGCGTCCTCGTGCACCAGGATCCGGTAGTCCCGCAGGTCGACGGTACGCAGCTGGTTCACGTACTGCGAGGCGAAGCCGGGGTACATGGTCGCGTTGAAGCCGTCGTCGGTGAGGTACCAGCTGCTGCAGCCGGAGTTCCAGGTGGTGGCGGTCAGCCGGCGCTGGATCCCGCGGTTGTACTCGTCCTGGACGTCGGCGCGCACGTCGAGCGCCTTCCAGCCGTTCTGGAGGAGCTGGGCGATCGCATCGGTGATGTAGTCGATCTGCGCCTCCATGTACACCAGCGCGGAGCTGTGCCCCGGCCCGGAGTTGGGCCCGAAGGTGACGAACAGGTTCGGGTAACCGGAGACCGCGACGCTGCGGTAGGCGTACGCGCCGCCGCTCCACTCGTCCCCGAGGACGCGGCCGTCGACCCCGGTGACGGGGACCGGCGTGCCGGCCTTGGAGACGTCGAAGCCGGTGGCGAACACGATGCAGTCGAACTGGTGCTCCACGCCCTCCACGGTGCGGATGCCCTTCGGCGCGATCCGCGCGATGGGCCAGGTGACCAGCTTGCAGTTGTCGCGCTGCAGCGCCGGGTAGTAGTCGCTGGTCATCAGGAGGCGCTTGCAGCCCGCCGCGAAGTCCGGGGTCAGCTGGCGGCGCAGCCACGGATCGCGCACCTGCATCCGCAGGTGCAGCTTGCTCACGGCCTCCACGACCCGGGTGAGCGGGGTGTTCCACACCACGCCGAGGGCGACCGACTCGTGCCCCCAGAACCAGAGGGCGCGGGCCACCTGCTGGGCGCCGGGGAGGGACCGGTAGAGCCCCTTGGTGAATTCGCCGGTCTCGGTGTTGACCCGGGGCAGCACCCACCCGGCGGTGCGCTGGAACACCTTCACCGACGCCGCCTGCTTCACGAGCTCGGGCACGATCTGCACGGCGCTGGCGCCGGTGCCGACCACGGCGACCTTCTTGCCCGTGAAGTCGTAGTCGTGATCCCAGCGGGCGCTGTGGATGGTGTGGCCCTCGAACTCCTCGATGCCCCGGATGTCGGGGAGCGAGGCGTTGGCGAGCGGCCCGGAGGCGAGGATCACCGTGCGGGCGCGCAGCGGCTCGCGCCCCTCGAGGGCGATCGTCCACTCCCCCGCCTCGGCGTCGTACTCGAGCCCGGTCACCGTGTGGTCGAACCGGATGTGCGGTGCGACGCCGGACGATTCGACCATCGTGTCGATGTACTGCAGGATCTCGGCGCTGCCCGAGTAGGTGTGCGTCCAGTCCGGGTTGGGCGCGAAGCTGTACGAGTAGAGGCGCGAGGGGATGTCGCAGGCGGCGCCCGGGTAGGTGTTGTCCCGCCAGGTGCCGCCGACGCGGGTGTCGCGTTCGAGGATGACGAAGTCGTCGATCCCCTTGTCCCGGAGGCGGATCGCGGCGCCGATGCCGGCGAACCCGGCACCGATGATGGCTACGGATGAAGTCATGGCTGAGTGTCCTCGTTCAGGCGGTGGGCTCGTAGGTCAGTTCCTGCGACCAGGTGGGCGTGCGGTGCACCAGGGGGAACGGGATGAAGCCGGTGGCCTTCACCAGGGTGTCCACGGGCAGGTGGTAGAGGTGGTTGGAGCGGTTGATGACCCATCCGCCGTGGCGGGTCACCACGCGGTACATGGGCAGGCGGCGCACGTACTCGCTGCGCTCACCGACGCTCTTGTACCGGCGCATCGCCCCGTACAGCCGCTCCTCGTCGACGCCCATGTCCACAATGTTGTCGCGCATCTTGTTCAGCAGCGGAACGTAGCTGAGGATGCCGATGAGCAGGGAGGGCTTGACCCAGCCGCCCACGAAGTCGATGGCGCGCTTGCGCAGGTCGGCGTGCCCGAGGATGTCCATGACCTCGAAGTCGACGGCCAGGTGGCGGGACTCGTCGGCATTGATCCGCTTGAACACCTCCTGGGCTACCGGGTCCTTCACCTCGTCGGTGATGAACTTGATGAGGGCGCCGTCGAGCGCCACCTCGAGCATGGGGATCACGGTTCCCAGGAACGAGAGCGACATCCCGTCGGAGTACCGGTCGAGCCAGTTGATCACCAGCTGCACGTTGACGTTCGGCGACGGGATCTCGTCGCCGTCGAGCATCCCCCAGCGGCGCATCAGCGCGAGCTCGGCGTTCGCGTGCTTCTGCTCCTCGGCGTGGAAGTGCTCGTAGATGCTCTTGAGGGTGGGGGTCGGCGCCTTCTTGGCCATGGCGGCGAAGCCGCGGGCGCCCACGTTCTCGATCCACATGAGGTCGGAGAGGAAGGGCTTGAGCTTCGCGTGCAGTTCGGGGTCGATCAGCTCGGTTCCCGGTGCGTCCCAGTCGATGTCGGCGAGGGACCACTGGCGGTCCTTGATCATCTGGAGCATGTTGTCGAGGTCCATGGCCATGATGGGTGTTCCTTCGGTTCGGTGGCGGGTGGTGGTGTCGGTTGGGGTCGGCCGACGATGTCGGTCAGGACGGGAGGAACCTGCTGATCAGCCCCAGCCCGCGCGCGTAGGGCACGGGGAAGTGCCGCTTGAGGTGCCACACGATGTTCGCGTCGAGCTGCGGCACCACGTACAGGCGGCCGAGATCGAGCGCGTCGAGGGTCTGCGCGGCGACCCCGTCGGGCGAGACGCCGGTCAGCTTCATGAGCGTCCCCGCGAGGTTCTTGCTGCCCTCGGTGATCCGCCCGTCCCGCGCGACGTTGGTCTTGACGAAGGTGGGGCACAGCACCGTCACGTTCACGCCGCTGCCGGCGAGCTCGTCGGCGAGCGTCTCCGACAGCGACATCACGCCGGCCTTGGAGACGTTGTAGGGGCCCATCGAGGGGGCGGCGGCGAAGCCGGCGGCGGAGGCCACGTTGATGATGCCGCCGCGGCCGGCCTCCCGGAGCATCGGCGCGAACAGCTCGCACCCGTGCACCACGCCCCACAGGTTGATGCCCAGGGCCCAGTTCCAGTCGTCGAGCCCGATGTCGCCCACGGGGCGGCCGCCGATGCCCACGCCGGCGTTGTTGATCACCAGGGTCGGCGGACCGTCGAACACGGTGCGCGCGAACGTCGCGAGCGATTCGACGGCGGCCCTGTCGGCCACGTCGACGGTGGCGGCGTGCGCCTTCCCGCCGCGCGCCTCGACCAGGCCCACGGTCTCCTTCGCGCGCACGGGATCGATGTCCGCGCAGATGATCTCGCCGCCGCGGCGGGCGAGTTCGAGCGCGAAGGCGCGGCCGATGCCGCTGCCGGCGCCGGTGACCACGGCCTTCGCCCCGGCGGTGACCGGGTCGCGGACGAGGTGGTGCAGAACGCGGTCGATTCCGTACATCAGGAGGCCTCCGAATCGGTGTGCGCCGCGGCGGCGGGGGTACAGCCCCGCTCCGCGAGGAAGTCCCGCACCCGCAGGAGTGCGGCGTCGGCCTCCGGAACGAGCCGCGGCAGGGCCTGGAAGACGTGCATGAGGCCGGGCCAGGTCTCGAGCGTCGCCGAGCCGCCGTGGCGGCGGAGTTCGGCCTCG
Organism: Tsukamurella paurometabola; assembly: GCA_040391845.1. GTDB lineage: Bacteria > Actinomycetota > Actinomycetes > Mycobacteriales > Mycobacteriaceae > Tsukamurella > Tsukamurella paurometabola_B. The sequence goes on from JBEBXD010000079.1 coordinate 16,014, forward strand.
AGGTGGCGGGCGTCCGCGGACAGCATCTCGGCGCCTCCCACCTGGATCAGGAAGGGCGGCAGGCGGTCCGCGCGGTCGAAGTCGAGCCGCAGCCGCGGGTGGTCCGGGTCCACCCGCCGGGTGTAGAGGTCGACGAGGCGCTTGGCCGCGGCGGCGCTGATGGCGGGGTCGCGCCGGATCCGCTCCTGCTGGGCGGCGAGACCGAAGGTGAGGTCGATCAGGGGCGAGAACAGCACCGCGGCGGAGGGCTGGGGCCGCTCCCACGCGGCGTGGTGCAGCAGCAGGTCGCTGATCAGGTGGCCGCCGGCGGAGTCCCCGGCGATCACCAGGTCATCGGCCGCGTAGCCCTGGGTGAGCAGCCAGTCCCATCCCGCGGCCACGTCGTCGGCCGCGGTGGGGAACGGGTGCTCGGGCGCGAGCCGGTAGTCGACCACGAACACGGGGAGCCCGGTCACGGTGGACAGGCGCGCGGCGAGGCTGCGGTGGGTGCGGGCCGAGCAGATCACGTAGGCGCTGCCGTGCACGTAGTAGATCGCGCGGCGGCCGTAGGTGACGCCGGGGCCGAGGACCCACTCGCCGCGCACCGGCGCGCGCACGGCGGTCACGGTCGTCCCGCGCGGAGCGGATCCGAGGGCGCCCATGATGCCGGCGACGAGGCCGCGGGCGAAGAGGACTCCGGCCGTGTTCATCGGGATCAGCCCGCTGGCCACCCCCAACCCGCAGCGAGTGAGAACGGCTGCCGCATCGGACCGCAGGGTCGATGCGACGGGGACCGGCGGGGCCGGTGTCGAGGTTCGCATGAGATACACACCATCAGCAATCGTGCCATTTGTCAATGGCACAGTTTTCGCTGTAGCGTCCAGGGTCCCCGACGAAGGAGCTTCTCCCGTGGAATCACCGACCTCCGCGCGAGCGCGATCGCTCGAGATCATCGACGTGATCGAGGAGACGGCCGATGCCGTCTCCGTGGTGTTCGCACGGCCCGCGGCGGAGTTCGACTACCGCCCCGGGCAGTTCCTCACCCTGCGCGTCCCCGGCACACCGGAGGACGGCACCCGGTGGGCGCCGCGCTGCTACTCGCTCTCCAGCACGCCGGAGCTCGACGAGCACCTGCAGGTGACCGTGAAGCGTACCACCGGCGGCTACGCCTCTAACTGGTTGTGCGACAACGCGAAGCCGGGGATGATCCTCGAATCACTCGCGCCGGGCGGGCGTTTCACGGTGCGCGACGATCCCGATCACCTGGTGCTGTTCGCGGCCGGGAGCGGCATCACCCCGGTGATCTCGATCCTGCGGTCCGCGCTCGCGGGAACGTCCACACCCGCGACCCTCGTGTACGCGAACCGGGACCGCGCGTCCGTCATCTTCGACGCCGCGCTCGCCGAACTGGCTGCGGCACATGCAGATCGGCTGCAGATCGTCCACTGGCTCGAATCGGAGCGCGGCCTCCCCGATGCCGCGGCGCTCACCGCGCTGGTTCCGGCGCCGGGCGCCGCCACCTCCGCCTACCTCTGCGGGCCCGCCGCGTTCATGGACTGCGCCGCCGCGGCCGCGGGCATCGACGGTGCGCGCATCCACCGCGAGGCCTTCTCCTCCCTCACGGGCGACCCGTTCGCGCCGCCCGAGACGGGGGTCCCGCTCGCACCCGGCGGCCCGGCGCCGTCGCAAGAGGCGGCACCGTCGGACTCGGCGCGCGTCACCGTGGACCTGAACGGCGAGACCACCACCCTGGCCTGGCCGCGCGAGCAGGTCCTGCTGGAGGCCCTCGAGGACCACGGCCTCGACGCGCCGTACGTGTGCCGGGAGGGCAACTGCGGCGGCTGCGCGTTCACCCTGCGCAGCGGCGAGGTGCACATGCTGGTCAACGACACCCTCGATGACCACGAGCTCTCCCGCGGCGTGCGTCTGGCCTGCCAGTCCGTGCCCCGCTCCGACGAGCTCACCGCCGAGTTCGACTGAGCCGCAGCGCCGGTGCCGGGCCGCGTCAGGTGTGCGCGGCTCCGGTGGAGGTGGTCGCCGTGGGAGCCGTGGCCGAGGTGGTGCCGGTGGGGGCGGCGCTCGTGGTGTCCTGCGCCGGGCTGGTGGGGGCCGCCGTCGTGGTCGGGGCGCCACCGTCGAACACCTCCCGCGGGACGTCCTTGTCGGGCGTCACGGTGCGGCCGGAGAGCGTGTACGTGACCACGACAGGGCCGCCGGTGGGGCCGGCGGTGGCGTCGCCCGGGTTGAGCCAGCGGTAGGCCACGGCGACCGAGTCGCGGGTGCTGCCGATGATGCTGGTGAACGAGGTGTAGCGATCGGTCGCGGTGCCGAGGTACCCGTGGCGGTCGAAGAACAGGACCCACTCGGGCGAGCTGCCGGTGCCGCCGTTGAGCTCGGCGCGCGCCCAGAGCAGGTCCGGGCAGTCGCCCGCCTTCGCATCGGTGCCGCGCATGGCGGTGTAGCCGATGCCGCGGAACGCGGGCAGTTTCGCGACGGCGTTCCGCACCGTCGGGCCGGTGAGGTCCAGGCACTTCCCGTGCCCGGCGGAGGCGGGCGGCGCACCGTCGCCCTCGGTGACCGGCGCGGCCGCGGTCCCGGTCCCCGTGCCCGTCGATCCGGTGCCGGGGTGGGCGCTCGCCTGCGGTGTCGCGAAGGTCGACGGTGCGCCCTCGTCCTTCGTCGTGTTGCCGCACGCGCTGACGAGGCCCAGCGCGGCGATCAGCGCGACGGCGGCCTGCGATGTCCTGGCCATGACTCCCCCGAACGTCGGTCGGCGCGCCCCGGTGGCGCACCCGTTGTTCTTTCGTTCGGTAATCAAGTCGGTCCCGTTACACGGAGCCGCGGGAGGTCACGCCGGGTTGATGCCGCTGAGCTGGTGCATCGCGGCGACGAACAGCCCGATCTGGATGAGCCCGCCCAGCAGCGGCAGCCAGAAGGCCGGCTTCCGCAGCACCAGCAGGACGATCCCGGCGATCAGGCTCACGAGGAACACGATGATCCCGCAGATGTCGTTGAGCACGAACGCCGTATCGAGTTTGCCGTAGTCGCAGTTGCTCGCGGCGCTGCACGAGTCGGTGGCCATGGCCCAGAAGACGCTGAAGTACAGCAGCGCGAGCAGGCCCACGGCGTACATGCCGAACAGCACGATCGTGCCCACCAGATCGGCGATCCGCCACGCCGGCCACCGGTTCGGCGCGGGCGGCGCCGGCTGGTACGGGTACGGGTACGCGCCCGGCATCGGTTGGTTCATGCACCGATCATCCCCCGTCGTGCCGCGGGCGCGGATCGGTAGAAGCGCCCGAGCGTGCGGGTGGAACTACTCAGTCCCCGCGATCGCCTCCGCCGCATCCACCGTCTGCGCCAGCAGCACCGCCACCGTCATCGGCCCCACCCCGCCCGGCACCGGCGTGATCGCCCCGGCCACCTCGGCGGCCTCCGCAGCCACGTCGCCCGGCGTGAATCCCGCATCGACGATCGCCGATCCGGGGCGCACCATATCCGCAGTGATGAGTCCCGGGCGCCCCGCCGCGGCGATCACCACGTCGGCACGCGTCGTGTGCGCGGCGAGATCGCGGGTACGGCTGTGGCACACCGTCACAGTGGCGTCGCGGGTGGTGAGCATCGCGGCCAAGGGCTTGCCGAGTATCGCACTGCGGCCGACGATCACGACGTCCGCGCCGGCGAGCCGGATGCCGTAGTGGTCGAGGATCCGGACGATGCCGGCGGGCGTGCAGCTGCGATGCCCGGGCCTCCCGAGAGCAGCGGCCGCGAACGCCGCCGAGCTGGTCCCGTCCACATCCTTGTGCAGCGGGATCGCGTCGAATGCGGCGCGCTCATCGACGTGCGGCGGCAGCGGGTGCTGCAGCAGGATGCCGTGGATCGCGTCGTCGCCGCCGAGGGTGGTGAGCACCGCGACGAGCTCGGCGGCCGACGTCTCGGCCGGGAGGTGGACGTGCCGGGAGCCGAGGCCGAACTCCGCTGCGCGCTGCTGCTTCATCTGGACGTACTTCACGCTGCCGGGATCATCGCCGACGAGGACCGTGGCGAGCGTCGGGGTGAACGGTAGGCGGCGTGCGCGAACGCGGGTATCCGTGTTGAGCGTGGTCGCGAGGTCCGAGCCTCGCATGATGACGGGAGTGGACATGTGCGCCTCCTGGGTCTCATGCCCAGGCGCGCGGCTCCGAATCCGGTGGGCCGCTCCCCGCGGGTGCTCCCGCTGATGCGCCAGTCACGGCCGAACGTCACGCTACCCGACCTCGCCGATCGCCCGCCGTCGCGCCACGGGCAGTGACCAGTGAAACCGTTGCGTGGAATGCCCGCAAGCGAAACAATTGCCCATGACCAACGCCCCAGCAAGATTCGTCGAGATTCCGGAAGTGAATGTGTCGGCCGCGACTTCGCGTGACAGCGCGGGACTGGGGTTGATCGCGCTCGGCGCGGACCTTGCCACCGGCGCCCACATGACCTTCTCGGCGTTGCTCGCGATGTACCGCGCCGCGCAGTTGATCAGATTCATCTCGGAGGACGAGCGAGAGCTCCTAGGAGTCGCGCTGGGCCGCCTCAAGGCGAATGACGATCCATACCGCACCCCTGTCCGTATCAGCGACCTCATCCGGAGTTACTCGGACCTGGAAGCCGGTCACGACGGCGGTCGTGAGGTTCGAAGGCTTCTCGATTCTCTGCTCGGAAAGGGAGTCGTGAAGGTGGATGGGGGCTCTGCCTCGATGTCCAGCTACGTCACCCTAGTGAGGTAGCGACATCAGCCAGCCCCAGACACGAGAAAACCCCCAGGTCGCCTGGGGGTTCACTTGTGGCCAGGGCCGGGATCGAACCGGCGACCTTCCGCTTTTCAGGCGGACGCTC
>JBEBXD010000080.1:0-20350 GCA_040391845.1 Tsukamurella paurometabola
GCAGGCACTCGCGCAGGACGGGAGGCACCGCCGCGCTGATCGCGGCGGCGTGGGCGGGGGCGCCGTCGGCGGCGCGGGCGGCGGCGAGGCCGTGCACCCGCGCGGCGCACCCGGCGGCGTCGAGCGGCGCGAGCCCGGAGGCCAGGAGCTTGCCGACGAGGCCGGTCAGGACGTCGCCGGAGCCGGGCGTGGCGGCCCACGACGAGCCCGCGGTGTCGGCGACCGCGGCGCCGTCGGGGCCGGCGATCACCGTGACGTGCCCCTTGAGCAGCACGGTCGCGTCGAACTCGCGCGCCGCCTCCCGCGCGGCCTCGACGCGGTCGTTGCCCACCGGCCCCACCAGGCGCGCGTACTCCCCCGCGTGCGGGGTGAGCACGGTGGGCGCCGTGCGGCCGGCCAGCAGGCCCGGGTGCTCGGCCAGCAGGGTCAGGGCGTCGGCGTCGAGCACCGTCGGCAGGTCCTGTTCCAGGACCCGGGCCAGACGGTCCGCGGCGGCACCGTCGACCCCCATCCCCGGGCCCGCGGCCCAGGCCTGCACCCGCCCGGCGGAGGCCACGTCGTCGCTCGCGACCACCTCCGGCCAGGCGGCGACCACGCCGCCGCGCGCCGTCCCCGCGTAGCGGACCATGCCGGAGGTGGCCCGGATCGCCGATCCGGTGGCGAGCACGGCGGCGCCGGGGTACCGGTCGCTCCCGGCGACGATGCCGAGCACGCCGAGGCTGTACTTGTCGTCGGCGGGGCCGGGCACGGGCCACAGCGCGGCGAGGTCGGCGTCGTCGTAGGCGCGCAGCTCCCCCGGGCCGAGCGCGAGCCCGATGTCGATCGGCACGACCCGGCCGCAGTGGGCGGGCGCGAGGGCGTGCACGGGTTTGAGCGCGCCGAACGCGACGGTGACCGCGGCCGTGACGGCCGGGCCGTGGACGACGCCGGTGCGCACGTCGACGCCCGAGGGGGTGTCGGCCGCGACGATCGGCGCGGTGATCGCGGCGACGAGGTCCGCGGCGTCGGGGCGCAGTGCCCCGCGGGCGCTGATCCCGACGATGCCGTCGACCACCAGGTCGGGCCGGCGCGGCGCGGCCACGATCCGGCCGCCCGCGCGCCGCAGCGCCCGCAGCCCGGCGGGGTGCGCGCGATCGGGCGCCAGCAGCACCGCCTCCACGGCGACGCCGCGCCGGCGCAGGAGCGCACCGGCGTGCAGCGCATCGCCGCCGTTGTCACCGGAGCCGACGAGCAGGGTCACGCGCCGGCCCGCCACCGCCCCGGTGCGGGCCGCCAGCTCCTCCGCGCAGACGCGCGCGAGGCCGGACGCCGCGCGGCGCATGAGCGCCCCCTCGGGGAGGGCTCTGAGCAGGGGCTCCTCGGCCGATCGGACCGCGTCGGGGTGATGGAAGTGCCGCACGTCCGCCACGGTACGGCAGATCGACTAACGTGAGCGGCGTGACGGATCCGAACAAGCTGGTGAAGCAGCTGCAGCGGCGCGGCCCGCACCGCGTGCTCAAGGGCGACCTGGGCGTCGCGGGCCTGCCCGGCGTGATCTACACGCCCGAGAGCGGCACGAATCTTCCCGCCGTGGTGTTCGCGCACGACTGGCTCACCCCGCCCAAGCGGTACGCCAAGACCCTGCAGCACCTCGCCTCGTGGGGCCTGGTGGTGGCGGCCCCGGACACCGAGGGCGGCCTGCTCGGCTCCGACGGCAAGCTCGCCCTGGACCTGGCGACGGCGCTCGACGTGATCACCGAGGTACGCCTCGGCGACGGCGACATCACCGTGAACAAGACGAAGCGGTCCGTGGTGGGCCACGGCTGGGGCACCGGCGCGGCGCTGATCGCGGCCGCCGCCGACCCCCGGATCGAGTGGCTGGCCGCCCTGTTCCCCGCGCCGACCTCGCCGCAGGCGGAGAAGGCCGCGACCGAGGCGCACGCCGACGCGCTGATCCTGGCCGCGCCGGGCGAGGAGCACTCGATGTCCTCGAACGCCGGGGTGCTCTCGCTGCGCTACGGCGGCCCGACCGAGCTGCGGATCGTTCCCGATGCCGAGCCCGGCGGGCTCGCGGAGGGCATCTCGGTGCGGGGTGCGCTGGGCGCGGGCGGATCCGACAAGGCGACGCAGAAGATCGTGCGCGCCCTGCTCACCGGTTACCTGCTCGGCGGCGTGGGCGAACAGAAGGACTACGCGGCCTTCGCCGAGGTGGGCGCCGACCGGGGCGACAGCTCCATCGTGTGGGATCCGAACGCGGAGCCCGAGCAGCCCGGCACCGTGCAGCGGCTGCGCAGCCTGCTCTGACCCCCCGCTGCGTCAGCCCGCGCTGAGCCAGGACGCGGGCAGTTCGGCGCGCGCGATCACCGGGATCGGGCGGGTGATCTCCGCGGGTTCCTCCGCGATGCCCGCGGCGCGGATCAGCCGGTCGAACAGCTCCTGCCGCTCGGCGATGCGGACCGCGCGGGCGTGGTCCTCGGGCCGGGGATCGCTGCTGCTCATCGGTTCTCCTAGGGTGCGGTGACCGCGAAATCGGCGCCCGTCCCCGGATCGGCGGGCTCCTGCCCCTCCGCGGGCGGGCAGGGCTCCGCCGGCGCCTGGGCGCCGGGGGCCTGCGGGGTCGAGGGCTTCGACGGGGCCGGGTTCTGCGGGGCGGCCGGCGCGACCGGGGTGGTGGTTTCGCTCGGGGCGGGAGTCGTGCTCGGGGCCGGGGTCGCGCTCGGGGTCGCGCCGCCCGTTCCCGACGGTGCGCCCGTGCCCGTTCCGGGATCCTCTGTGCCGCCGGCGGTTCCGGTGGGCGCGGGCTTCGTCGGTGCGGGCGCGCCGTCGCCCGGCTTCGCCGTCTCGGGCGCGGCGCCCGGCGTGGTGGTGGCCTTGTCGTCGGCGGGGGTCAGCTCGCCGTTCTCGCCGATCCGCAGGGTGATCCGCTCCTCCTGCGTGCCGTCGGGCTTGCGGGCGGTGACCTCGACCGTCTTCCCGTCCGGGCCGAGCGTCGCGGTCACGGTGCGGCCGAGGGCGTCGACGCCGAGCACCTTCGTGCCCGCGGCACCGTCGCCGTCCTTGCCGTCGGGCTCGTCCGCGTCCTTGCCGCCGGTCTCCTTGCCGTCGCCCGGCTTTCCGTCCGTGCCCTTGCCGTCGGTGCCCTTGCCGTCGACGCCCTTGCCGTCGAGGCCGAGTTGCTCGGCGATCTTCGGGAGCAGCTGCGAGAGCCACGCCGGCGTGCCGGTGCCGCTGCCCGTGCCGGTGCCGGCGCTCGGGGTCGCGCTGGACGGCGTGGTGGCCGCCGGGCCGCCCGTGGTGGGCGTGGCCGCCGCGGTCGAGGCGGGGTCGGTGGGGCTGGTGGCCGTCGGGGTCGCCGTGGTCGGGGACGCGGTGGTCGGTGATGTGCCCGGGGACGCCGTGGTCGGTGATGTCGCCGTCGGTGATGTCGCCGTCGGCGATCCGCCGCTCGGTGAGCCGCCGCTCGGTGATCCGGTGGTCGGCGTCGCCGTGGTGGGAGTTCCGCCGCCCCCGCCGCCCCCGCCGCCCGTGACCGGGCTCGCCGGGGTCGACGGCGTCTCGGTGGTGGTGCCGGTGATCGCCGCGAACGAGGGCGCCGGGAAGGGCGACGAGTCCACGCCCTTCGCCGCCGCGGGCACCGTGGCGTAGGCCGCCCGGACGGCGTCGGCGGCCGTGGAGTTGATCGCGAAGTACCGCGCCAGATCGGCCTCCGCCCGCGCTTCGATCTGCGCGATGAACCGGCGGTCGTCGACGAGCGCCCGGGCCGTGGGGCTGAACGGGGACATGAGCGTGTCGCGGAGGTTGGTGAGCTGGGCGAGGTCGATGGCGGTGAACTCCTTGAGGTCGGCCACCTTCTCCCGGACCGCCATGCGGACGTTCGCCGCGACGCCGTCCGCGGCCGCGGCCGCCTTCTCCAGCACCGACGCCGTGGCCTCGCTGCGGGTCCGGTGCGTGGCGAGCAGGGTCTGGGCGGCCTTCCCCGCGTCATCGGTCCACGCCTTCTCCACCGCGGCCTTGGCGGCGTCCTGATCGTCGGCGCCGCGGCTCGCCGCGGTGGCCTGCGCCCGCACCATCGCCGCGTCGCCGCGCAGCGAGTCCAGGTCGGTTCCGCGTTCGGCGTCGTAAGTGCGGCAGACGTCGTCGATCCAGTCGGGCCAGCGCCGCAGCGAGACGAGCGCCAGGATCTCCAGCAGGACCTTGAAGTACTGCAACGACGCCGCCCCGCCGTCGCGCAGCTGGCCGACGCTCTTCTCCGCCACGGATCAGGCCCCGGTGACCGCGGCGGCGCCGCTCTCGTCCGTGCGGGTGTGCGCGGCCGCGGACGCGGTGAGCCCGGTTCCGCAGGCCCTCGCGCCGGCCTGCCAGGCGTCGACGCCCTTGGCCAGGCTCTCCATCGCCGCCGCGTAGGCGGCAGCCTCGGCGGAGTAGGCCCGTCCGAAGTCGCCCGATTCGGCGGTGAAGCCGCGGATCCTGCTGGCGACGGTGCCGAGGTTGTCGGCCACCGTCGAATAGGCTCCCCCGGCCCTGCTGACCGCGGCCGCATCGATCCTCGTGCCCATGGCGATCCCCTCCCTCGCGCGTCCACGTACTCCGCGCCCCTTATTCATTGGACGCACCAGCGCGGGGATCGGTTCCCTTCGATCGCGGAGACCGCCCCCGAGCACCGCATCAGGGCAGCGCGTCAGGGCGCCCTGTCACAGCAGCCCGGCGCCGCGCACCGCGTCCAGGAGGCCGGCGGGCCTGGCGGCGACGGGCAGCGGCTCGACCTGCGCGAACCCGCACCCGATGGTGCGGGAGGCACCGTCGGCCTCGGCGCTGTCGCCGACCATGAGGACCCGCTCCGGCGCGATCCCGAGCGCGGCCGTGGCGGCGCGGAACACGTCGGGGTCGGGCTTGGCGTGCCCCACCTCGAAGGAGAGCACGAACTCGTCGACCAGGCCGTCGATCCCCGCGCGCGCGAAGGCGGGGCGGATGTCGTAGCCGATGTTGGAGAGCACCCCCACGCGGAGCCCGGCCGCGCGGACGGCGCGCAGCACGTCGGGAGTGTCGGGGTAGGCGGTCCAGTTCAGCGGGTCCGAGAACTCGCCGTACAGGCGCTCGCGCTCGGCCCCGTCGGTGACGCCGGAGCGCTCGAGCACGTGCAGGTAGGCCGCGCGGTGGTCGCCGGAGGAGAGGTCGCGGGCGTGCCACGCGCGCAGGGCCTCGCCCTCCATCGGGACGGGAGGGCCGACGGGCACCGTCATCCGGTGCAGGAGTTCGCGCTGCGCCGCCTCATCGAGCTCGCGGCCCGCGGAATCGGTGACCCCGGCGAACCAGGACGCGTCCGGCTCGAGGCGGAACAAGGTTCCCGAGAAGTCGAACAGCACGCCGGCGTAGCCGGTTCCCTCCGGAGTCATAGCCCCAGGATACCGGCTATGAAAACGTTTCGACAGGGGGTGGTCAGGTGATGAGCCCCGCGAGCCGCTCCGCGGTGCCGCGGGCCACCTCCTCCGTGGGCGCCTCCACCATCACGCGCACCAGCGGCTCCGTACCGGACGGGCGCAGCAGGATCCGGCCGGCCTCGCCGAGCGCGGCCTCCTCCGCGGCCAGCGCCGCGACCAGATCCGAGGACGCCATCGCGGCGGCCTTGTCGATCACCCGCACGTTCACCAGCACCTGGGGCAGCACGGTGAGCACCGACGCCAGCTCCGCGAGCGAGGAACCGGTCTGCGCCATCCGCTCCATCACCTTGAGTCCGGTGAGCACGCCGTCGCCCGTGGTGCCGTACGCGGGCAGCACGAGGTGCCCGGACTGCTCGCCGCCCAGGGCGTAGTCGCCGGACCGCAGCTCCTCGAGCACGTACCGGTCGCCGACGGCGGTGGTGCGCAGGGTGATTCCCGCGGCCTTCATCGCCAGGTGCAGGCCCAGGTTGCTCATCACCGTGGCGACCAGGGTGTGATCGGTGAGCTCGCCGGCCTCGTCCATGGCGATCGCCAGGATCGCCATGATGGCGTCGCCGTCCACGATCGCGCCGGACGCGTCGACGGCGAGGCAGCGGTCGGCGTCCCCGTCGTGGCCCAGGCCGAGATCGGCGCCGTGCTCGAGCACCGCGGCCTGCAGGCTCCCCAGGTGCGTGGATCCGCAGTCGCGGTTGATGTTCAGGCCGTCCGGGGCGTCGTGGATGGCGATGACGGTGGCGCCGGCATCGCCGTACGCCTTCGCCGCCACGGACGACGCCGCGCCGTTCGCGGCGTCCACCACCACGGTGAGCCCGGTGAGCGGGTGGTGCACGGCCGATTCCAGGTGCGCCACATAACGATCCACCGCGTCGAAGGCGCGGGTGACGCGGCCGATCGCGGCGCCCGTCGGGCGGGGCGGCGCGGGATCGTCGAGGGCCGCCTCGATGGCGTCCTCCTGTGCGTCCTCGAGCTTGTGGCCGCCGCGGGCGAAGAACTTGATGCCGTTGTCCGGCATGGGATTGTGCGAGGCGGAGATCATCACGCCGAGCGCCGCGTCGTACTCGGCGGTCAGGTGCGCGACGGCCGGGGTGGGCAGCACGCCCACCAGCATCACGTCGACGCCGGCGCTGGTCAGGCCCGCGGAGACGGCCGCGGACAGCATCTCCGACGATGCCCGCGGGTCCCAGCCGACCACGGCGAACGGCCGCTCCGCACCGGCGGACAGGTCGTGCGCGCCCAGCACCGCCGCCGCGGCGGCGGACAGGCGCAGCGCCAGGTCCGCGGTCAGGTCCCGGTTGGCCAGGCCGCGTACGCCGTCGGTCCCGAACAGACGCCCCATGGATTCACCTCGTAGGTCAGGTCAGAAGGTGGGAAACGAGACCAGGGCAGGCGCCCGCACGGATGCGGGTGCCTGCCCTGGGATGAGCCTGCAATCAGCGCTTGCTGTACTGCGAAGCCTTGCGGGCCTTCTTCAGGCCGTACTTCTTGCGCTCGACGGCGCGCGGGTCACGCGTGAGGAAGCCGGCGCGCTTGAGCGCGGGGCGATCCTCGGGCGAGACCTCGATCAGCGCGCGGGCGATGGCGAGGCGCAGGGCGCCCGCCTGGCCCGAGGGGCCGCCGCCGGAGAGGTTGGCGGCGATGTCGAACGAGTCGAGGCGCTCGACGGTGTTCAGCGGATCCTTCACCAGCTGCTGGTGCAGCTTGTTGGGGAAGTAGTCCTCGATGGTGCGGCCGTTCAGCACGAAGTTGCCGGTGCCGGCGGTCAGACGCACGCGGACCACGGCCTCCTTGCGGCGGCCGACGGTCTGGACGGGGCGCTCGACGACCACGGGGCCGCGGGGGGCGCGGGTCTCGGTGGCCGCCTCGGGGGTCTCCGAGGTGTACTCGCCCGGAATCACTTCCGCGTCGGACACGGTGTTCTCGCCGTTATCGATCGTGTCGCTCACTGCGCCACCTGCTTGATCTCGTAGGGAACCGGCTGCTGCGCGGTGTGGGGGTGGTTCGGGCCGGCGTAGACCTTCAGCTTGCCGCCGATGGCGTTGCCCAGCTTGTTCTTCGGGATCATGCCGAGAACGGCCTTCTGCACCACGCGCTCCGGGTTCTTGGAGCCGAGCACCTCACCGATCGAGCGCGAGCTCAGGCCGCCCGGGAAACCCGAGTGCCGGTAGTGCCGCTTGTCGGTGAGCTTGGCGCCCGAGAGGGCGACCTTCTCGGCGTTGATGATGATGACGTAGTCGCCGCTGTCCACGTTGGGGGCGTAGGTCGGCTTGTGCTTGCCGCGCAGCAGGTTGGCAGCTGCGACGGCGAGGCGGCCGAGCACCACGTCAGAAGCGTCGATGACGTGCCACTGCCGGGTCACGTCACCCGCCTTCGGGGTGTAAGTAGGCACAGGAGATCCTCTGCTCGATGGTTCGGTGCCGGTCCGGTGCGCGGCGAGGGCGCTCCCGGCGACCAACGGAGACCCGGGACCCGACTCCGCCCTCCCCGTCCTCGGACCGGGCGGCGCGGCGACGCACACCAGCGGACCAGAGTACGCGGGCGCCCACCCGCAGGTCAAAACGCCGCCGCCCCGGGATCAGGGTGGACCCCGGGGACTTCCCGGATGTGCCGCGCACCGTCGGGCCCTAGCGTTCCGGGCATGAGCACCCCGACCGTGGACGCGCAGGCGCCCCCCGCGCCCGACGAGACCCCGCTGCCGCGCTGGAGCACCGCGCAGCTGATCGGCTTCCGGCTGCTGTTCACCCTGGGCGGCGGGCTGCTCCTGCTGGCGGTGTTCGGCAGCCTGCAGCTGGGGCCGGTGATGCCGGTCGTGCAGGGGCCGTTCGCCCGCATCGGCGCGCTCGTGACCGGCACGGAGCTGCAGCTGCCGGAGCTGAGCGGCTCCGGCGACTCGATGGGCATCTGGCAGTACCACATCGGGTGGGCGGCGACGGCGCTCGCGCTGACCGCCTGCTGGACGCTGCTGGACCGGGACCGCACCGACTACCGGGCGCTGGGCGGGCTGCTCTGGCAGGTGGGCCGGATCGCCCTGGCCAGCGGCATGATCTTCTACGGCCTCGGCAAGGTGATCCCCACCCAGATGGGGTTCATGCAGCTGCCGACGTACGCGCTGCAGCCGGCCGGGGACATCAGCCGGATGAACATGCTGTGGGGCTTCATGGGCGCCTCCGACGGCTACTCGATCGCCACGGGGCTGGTGGAACTGGTCTCGGGCCTGCTGCTGCTCTCGCGCCGCACGTGGATCCTGGGGGCGCTCGGCTCGATCGTCTCCATGGTGCAGGTGCTGCTCATGGACACCTTCTACAACGTGCCGGTGAAGTTCCTGTGCTTCGAGTTCCTGCTCATCGCGGTCGCGCTGCTCGCGCCGCAGTGGCGGAACCTGATCCGGGCCGGGTTCGGCCGCGCCGCCGGGGCCGCCCCGCAGCCGTGGCGCGCGGCCGGCGCCGACCGGACGTGGCTGCGCCGCACGGGGAAGGCCGTCGCCGCGCTCGCGATCGTCGTGATCGCCGGGATCGGGCTGTTCTTCGGCGCCGCGAGCAAGCTGGCGCTCTCCGAGCCGCGCAGCGACCTCGACGGGGTGTGGCACGCCACGTCGTTCCTCGTGGACGGGCGCGCGGCGACGGTGGCCGATCCCGCGTGGATCAACATCGCCATCACCCATCGCGGGCGCGGGATCCGGCAGGCCTTCGGCGATCCCTACACGACCCTGGTGACGCAGGACTCCACCGCGCGGGTGACGCCGTGGCTGCTGGAGGTGGGCGACGGTGCCCTGACGATCCGGGCGCGCAAGTCCGGCCCGGAGACGGTGCTGCGGTACACCCGTCCCGGCGGTGACCGGCTCGCGCTCTCCGGCCGGGTGGCGGGGCGGTCGATCGCGGCCGTCTACGAGCGCCGCCCGATGGACCGCGCATCGGAGCGCCTGCGCTTCACCCATCCGGTCCCGGACACCGACGCGCCGGCCGTGGACTTCCCCTGACCGGTTACATCTGTCACTAGGAGTGATCGTGAGCCGGCCATACGATGACGGCATGAGTGCACTTGAGAGCCCTGAACCACGCTGGTCAGCGGCGCGGATGCTGGCGTTCCGGCTGCTATTCGTGCTGGGCGGGGGCATCCTGCTCCTCTCGCTGTTCGGCAACGCGGGCCTGGCGTTCGTGTGGCGGTACACGGGCATCTGGTGGGTGCTCGCGCAGATCGGCAGCTACCTCACCCGCGGCGAGGGCGTCGACATCGTGATCACCGGCGGAGGCGACAACCTGTGGCAGTGGTGCATGCACCTGGGCTGGATCGTGGTGGGCCTGGTGATCGTGGCGGTGTGGACGGCGCTGGACCGCCGCAGCGCGCACCACCGGGCGCTGCTGGGCCTGCTCGGGGTGTTCGCGCGGTTCGCGCTGGCGATCTCGATGATCATCTACGGCCTGGCGAAGGTGCTGCCCACCCAGATGGGGTTCATGGCGCTGCCCTCGCACCAGTTGCAGCTCGCGGGCGATACCAGCCTGTTCAACACGTTGTGGGGCTTCATGGGCGCCTCCACCCCCTACATGGTGGTCACCGGCCTGGTCGAGCTGACGGCGGGTGTGCTGCTGCTGTGGCGCCGCACGGCGCTGCTCGGCTCGCTGCTGGCGATCGTCGCGATGGGACAGGTGCTGTTGCTCAACCTGTTCTACGACGTCCCGGTGAAGATCGTGGCGGGCGAGCTCCTGATCGTGGCGATCGCGCTGACCGTGCCGGACGTGCCGAACCTGCTACGGGTCGTGTTCCACCGCCCGGCGCCGCAGCCGGTGGCGCCGCTTCCCGTCGCGGGCGCCGGGCCGGCGTGGTCGCGGGTCACGGGCGTGGTCGTGAAGTTCGTGGTCGCCGGCCTCATGTTCGTCTCCCTGATCGGGAACGGGGCGCTGATGACCTACGTCATCCACACCCCGCGCTCGGACCTGGACGGGGTGTGGCGGGCCACGTCGTTCACGATCGACGGTGCGCCGGCCGGGCTGGTGCAGCGCTCCCCGGCGCCGTGGGCGAACGTGGCGATCACCCTGCGCGGCAACGACTCCAACGCCGCCCTGAAGGCGCTGAGCACGGCGTACGACAGCGTGGTGACGCAGGACCCGTCCGGCTACACCACGGCGTGGGAGCTGACGGCGTCCGGCGACGTGCTCGAGCTGCGCAAACACAAGGGCGACGCGCCGCTGCGGGTGACCGCGCGCCTCGACGGCGGCCGGCTGCACCTGAGCGGCACCGTGGACGGCAAGCGGATCGAGGGCGTCTACGAGCGCCGGTTCATGGAGCGCGACCGCTCGCACTTCCGCCTCATCCAACCCGACGACGCCGACGGCGCTCGTCCCGAACCCGGAGGTTCATGACATGACCAGGCCGTTCCGCTTCGCCGTCACCGCGCTGCCGGTGCCGCAGCTGGGCGATTGGGCGACGTACGCGCGGACCGTCGAATCCGACGGCTTCGACGTGCTCGCCCTGCCCGAGAACTACCCGCTGCCGGACGGTTTCACCTCCGCGGCCGTGGCGCTGGGCGCCACCTCCACCCTGGAGGTGGCGAACTACGTGGTGGCGGCGCCGCTGCACGATCCGAAGCACGCGGCGTGGCAGGCGCATTCGCTCGCGACGATCGGCGGCGGCCGTTACCGGTTCGGCATCGGGACGGGCCGCCCCGTGGTGGCCCGGGACGCGGCCGCGCTGGGGGTGCCGTTCGGCACCGGCGGCGAGCGCCTGGCGCGGGTCGTGCGGACGCTGGACGCCCTGGACGCGCTCGACGGTGGCGCGCACACCCCGGTGCTCATGGCGGCGGGCGGGCCGCGGGCGCTCGCGGTGGCGCGGGAGCGGGCCGACACGGTGGCGGTGGCCGCGCCGCCGACGACCGCCCCGGCGCGGCTCGCGGAGCTGACCGCGCCGCTGCGCGACCGGGTGGAGCTCGCCTGCTCGATCTTCGTGGTGAACGGGCTCGTGCCGGACTTCGTGCGGCAGTTCGTGGGCACGGACCTCGACGCGCTGCGGGCGGCGGACTCCCCCGCGCTCGTCGACGGCTCCGTGGAGGAGATCTGCGACACACTGATCCGGCGGCGGGAGCAGTACGGCTTCTCCCTGATCGCCCTGGGTGGGCACACGCTGGAGGCGATGCGTCCCGTGGTCTCGCGCCTGGCGGGCACGTGACCCGGACTTGGTGTAAACCGATCGGTGTACTACCGTTCGTCGCATGAACCACCCGTTCGACGCAGCGATCCGCACGACGCCCGAGGGACCCGACACGTTCACGGCCGTGCCCCACCCGGACTACGCCAACATGGTGGGGCCGTTCGGCGGCATCACGGCGGCGACCGTGCTGCAGACGATGATCGATCACCCGCTCGCCGAGGGGCATCCGCTCGCCCTGACCATCAACTACCTGGCGCCGATCGCCGACGGGCCGATCACGATCACGGCACGCCCCGTGCGCACGAACCGCACCAACCAGCACTGGCACTTCGGCCTCGCCCAGAACGACGGCGACCCGGTGGCGCACGGCACCGCCGTGTTCGGGGTGCGCCGCGACACCTGGGGCGCCACCGAGGCGACGCCGCCCGCCGCTCCCGCGGCCGCGGACCTGCCGCGCGCGGTGTTCCCCGACGCGATCGCGTGGGCGCAGCGCTACGACATGCGGTTCGTCACGGGCGCCCTGGAATCCGCTGCGGCAGGCGCCCCGAGCGAGGACTCGACCAGCACCCTGTGGCTCGCGGACAGCCCGCAGCGCCCCCTGGACTACGCCTCGCTGGCGTCGATGACGGACGCCTTCTACCCGCGGGTCATGCTGCGCCGCGGCACGTACGTCCCGGCCGGGACGATCTCGCTCACCACCTACTTCCACGCGACGCCGGCGGAGATCGCGGCGCAGGGCACCGCGCCCGTCCTGGCGACCGCCCGCGCGGCCCGGTTCGGGAACGGCCACTTCGATCAGTACGGGCTGGTGTGGGGCGCGGGCGACACCCTGCTGGCCACCACCCACCAGATCGTCTACTACAAGGCGTGACGGCCGGACCGGGCGCATGATGGAGTCATGCGCCCCGAACTCCGCTCCGACGCCCGCCCGGGACTGAGGTCCGTCGCCGCCGCCCCGCGCGGGGTGGTGTTCGGCGATCCGCACGTCACGCCCGAAGGCACCACGCTGATCGAGGTGTCGCGGGTGCGCCGGCAGCGGGGCGGCGAGGACCGGGTCTCCGCGGTCGGCGTGTACGCCGTCAAGGACGGGCAGGCCCTGTGGTCGCCGGCCGTCGACGCCGATCGCATCGCGCTGATCGGGGTCACGACGGGGTTCGTGGCCGCCGTGCTCGGCTGCGTCGCCGTGATCCGCCGCCCGCCGTGGCCCGCCCTCGGCGACACCGTCAGGGCGATCCGGGAACGCTAGCCCTCCCCGGCCGGCTCCTGCTCGCCGACCATCGCGACCTGCACCAGTTCGACGCCGCGGGCCCGGGAGACCCAGGTGCCGCGGCCGGGCGGCTGCGGCGACATCTTGACCGCGCCGAGCACGGTGCCCTCCTCGCGGGAGCCGCTCATCACCAGGCCGTCGGCCGCCAGGTCGCGGATCCGCGCGAGGAAGCTCTCGTACAGCCCGCGCGCGAGCCCCCCGCTGCGCCGGGCGATGATCACCCGCAGCCCGATGTCGCGGGCCTGCGGCAGCAGTTCCAGCAGCGGCGCGAGCGGGTTCCCGGCGGCGCTCGCCACCAGGTCGTAGTCGACGACCACGAGGTAGATGTCCGGCCCCGTCCACCAGGAGCGCTCCTTGAGCTGCTGCGGGGTCACGTCGGGGCCGGGGCAGCGGCCGCGCAGCACCTCGACGAGGTGGGCGACCATCGGCGCCAGCGCGTCCGACGAGGACGCGTACCCGGCGAGGTGCTCCCCCTCGACCACGCCGAGCAGGGTGCGGCGGTAGTCGACGAGCACGATCTTGGTCTGCTGCGGTGTGCCTCCCGCGACCAGACCGGTGACCAGCGTGCGCAGCGTCTCGGTCTTGCCGCACTCGCTGTCGCCGAGGACCAGGAAGAAGGGCTGCGCCTCGAACTGCAGTGTCGCCGCGGCGAGCTCGGATTCCCCGACGCCGAACACCGTGTGCGTCGCCGGGGCGTCCCGGCGGCCGGGGATGCGGTCGCGCAGCACCAGGTCCGGCAGCATCCGCACCTCGGGGGCCCGGTCGGCGAACCGCTTTGCGATCTCCGCCACCAGGCGCTCCTGCGCCGCGGCGGGGTCGACGGCCCGGCCCGCGGGCGCCGGGCCCGCCGGCAGCGCGACGAGCATGTGCAGCTGCTCGGAGGTGATGCCGCGGCCGGGCCTGCCCACGGGCACCGACCCGGCGACCCGACGGCCCATCTCGGAGTCCATCGGATCGCCCAGCCGCAGCTCGATCCTGGTGCCCAGCTGATTCTTCACGGCGGGGCGGACCTCGCCCCAGCGGGAGGCGGCGATCACCAGGTGCACCCCGTAGGACAGCCCCTGCGCGGCGATCGCGTTCACCTGCGGCTCCAGCGGCTCGAACTCGCTGCGCAGCACCTGCCAGCCGTCGATCACGAGGAAGACGTCGCCGAACGGGTCCGTCGCCGCGGCCGGGTGGGAGCGGTACTGCTCCATGGACGCGACGCCGTGCTCGCGGAACGCGGCCTCGCGCCGGCGGATCACGCCGGTCACCTCGGCGACGGTGCGCCGCACGCGATCCGGGTCCAGCCGCCCGGCCACCGAACCCACGTGCGGCACACCGGCGATGCTCGCCAGCGAGCCGCCGCCGAAGTCCAGCACGTAGAACTGGACCTGCCGGGGCGTGTGCACGAGGGCGGCCGACACCATCAGGGTGCGCAGCGCCGTGGACTTGCCCGACTGCGGGCCGCCGACCACCGCGACGTTGCCCTGCGCGCCGTTGAGGTCGACCACCAGCAGGTCCCGGCGCTGATCGTAGGGCCTGTCCACCACGCCGATCGCCACCCGCAGCGCGGTGGAATCGGTGCGGCGCAGGTGCTCCGCGAGCTCGCCGACGGGGGCCGGCTCGTCCAGCGGGGGCAGCCACACCTCGTGGGCGGGGAGGCCGTGCCCGGCCAGGCGCGCCACCATCGTCTGCAGCAGGGACCGGGCGCCCGCCGCGGGCCCCTGCCGATCGGCGGGCGCCGGCGGCACGGGGTCGCCCGGCTGGGCGGGGATGCGCATGAGCCCCTCGGGGAGGCCTGTGCGGCGGCGCTCGATCGGCGCCGGCGCGTTGAGGTACTCCCGCACCACAGCGCTGCCGACGGCGCCGCGCCGCGCCGTGGACGCGGCCGCGCTGGGCGGCACGTACTCGCCCGAGACGTAGCTGGCGTGGAACCGCCGCGGCGGATCCGCGTCGAACTTGAGGTAGCCGGCGCCGGGGGTGGACGGCAGGTGATAGGCGTCCGGCACCCCGAGGACGGCGCGGGACTCGCTGGCGGAGAACGTCTTCAGACCGATCCGGTAGGACAGGTGCGAGTCCAGCCCGCGGAGCTTGCCCTCCTCCAGCCGCTGCGAGGCCAGCAGCAGGTGGATGTGCAGCGACCGCCCCAGCCGGCCGATCGCTACGAACAGCTCCGCGAAATCCGGCTTTTGCGCGAGCAGTTCGGAGAACTCGTCCACGATCACCACCAGCGCGGGCATCGGCTCCAGCTGCGCCCCGCCGCGGCGCGCCTTCTCGTACTCGCCGACGTTCGCGAAGTTGCCGGCGCGGCGCAGCACCTCCTGCCGCCGGTTCATCTCCCCCGAGAGCGCGTCGCGCATGCGGTCGACCATCGCGATCTCCTCCTCGAGGTTCGTGATGACCGCCGCGACGTGGTGCAGGCTCTCCAGGCCCAGGAAGGTGGCGCCGCCCTTGAAGTCCACCAGCACCAGGTTGAGCGCCTCCGGCGGGTGCGTCGCGACCATGGACAGCACCAGCGTGCGCAGGAACTCGCTCTTACCGGACCCGGTGGCGCCGATGCACAGGCCGTGCGGGCCCATGCCGCTCTCCGCGGCCTCCTTGAGGTCGATCTCCACCGGCTCGCCGCGCGGCCCCACGCCGATCGGCACCCGCAGCCGCTCGCGCGGGGTGCGCTCGCGCCACACCGAATCCGGGGTGATCGTCGCGGCGTCGGCGATGCCGATCAGCGCGGGGAGGCCGGGATCGGGCGCGCCCCCGTCACCGTCGAAATCGAGGAGCTCGGCCATCGACGCCGGGCGGAAGCGCCCGATCCTGCGGGCCGTGACCTGGGCCGCCCCCGCCGTCACCGCGTCGGGCCGGGCGAAGAACTCGACCCCGGCAGCGCTGCGCGCGCCGAGCCGGCGCGCGTCGTCGATCACCAGGTGCAGGCCGCTCCGCGCGGCGAGCGCATCGGGCTCCGGGGACAGGTCGAAGATCGTGACCCCGTCGATGCCGACGGCCACGTCGAGCACGCCGCCGGGGGTCACGGCGATCCCGCGGTCGAGCAGCACCACGTAGTGCGGCCGGGACGGATCGACGGGCGCCGACCGGGAGAACGCGCCGCGCTCGGCGATCTCGGGCGCGATCGCCTCCTCCAGCTCCGCGGCGCCGGCGTACACGGTGCGCACCGGACCCGACCCGTCGCACTCGGACGGATGCGCCACGTGCGGAAGCCATTTCATCCACCCCCATTCCGCGGAGTCCACGTCCGGGGTGGCGGCGACGATCCGCACGTGGTCGGGCCCGTGCAGGGTCCCGAGCGCGAGCAGCATCGAGCGGGCGGTGTCGAACACCTCCGCGCGCGGCCCGCTCAACCCCACGGCGGGGAAACCGCGCAGCGCCACCGCGACCGGCAGCCCGGGCACCGAGGCCCCGTGCCGCACGAAACGGCGCAGCGCCACCGTCGACACCGGCTCCAGGTCCTCGAGTGGCCCCGTCTCCGGCGGGACGAGCCGCGTCGCCAGGCGCTGCCCGCCGACGCCGACGCGGACGTGCAGGAAGTCCGGATCAGACGGGCGGCGCTCCCACATCCGCCGCGTGCCCACGCATCCCGGCAGCGCCGCCGGGTCCGGGTGGATCCATTCCAGTGCGGCCCGCTGCTCGGTGCGGGTGCGATCCACCTGGCCGCGGATCTGCCCCAGGTAGCGCAGGTAGTCCTTGCGGTCCTCGTTGAGCTCCGCCGCGGACGTCCCGTTGCCCCGGTTGTTCATCCCGTACATGCCGAACATCGACATGAGCATCATGACGGGGAACATCATCATGAACGGGCTCTGCATCATCGCGCTGCCGGACGTGAACATCAGGGCGATCATGCCGATCACGGCCACCACCATGACCACCGGCAGCAGCTTGCCGAGCAGTCCTCCCGGCACGGCGCGCGGGATCTCGGGAGGCGCCTGCAGCGCCACCTCGCCGCCGGGCGTGCGCGGCGGTGCCAGCCGCTGCTTGCGCGCGAATCCCTCTGTGACCGGCTCGAACACCACGTCGGTCATGTCAGCCACGTTCGGCCTCCCCCGGACTGCGGCGCGCCCCCACGCGCCGTCGTGGGCACCACTCAAACACCGTCCGGGCCCGGCCGGGGAGTTTCGGCGAAGTTCACCGGAATGGGAACCGATCGCCGCGCTGGTGCGTCCAATGAGTACCGGGCCCTTGTTCCGCGGGCGCGGCCACGGCATGCGAGGGGGCGCGATGACCGAGACGATCGGGGAGACGACGGAGGAGACGACCGCCGAGGTGGCGCGGCTGAGCCGCGTCTCGGTGCTGTGCGGCGGCGCGCAGGTGGACGTGTCCCTGCCGCTGCTGACGCCGACGGAGGTGCTGATCCCGGAACTGGTGCG
The DNA here is from genome assembly GCA_040391845.1 of Tsukamurella paurometabola. Taxonomy (GTDB): domain Bacteria; phylum Actinomycetota; class Actinomycetes; order Mycobacteriales; family Mycobacteriaceae; genus Tsukamurella; species Tsukamurella paurometabola_B. The sequence continues at coordinate 17,181 of JBEBXD010000080.1, forward strand.
GCTGTTCGGCGATCGCATCGGCGGCTCCGCCGAATCGGCGTGGGCGCGCCCGTGGCGGCTCGCGCCCGTCGGCGGTGATCCCCTGCCGGGGCCGCAGACGCCCGGGGACGCCGGCATCGGCGACGGTGCGCTGCTGGTCCTGTTCGTGGCGGACGCGCCGCCGCCACCGCCGGTGTTCGACGACGTCTTCGATCGCACTGCCGCCGACCTCGTGGCCGGGCGCCGGTGGGACGAGCGCGCCGCCACCGTCGTGGGCCTGGTGGTGGCGGCGCTGGCGACCCTCGCGACCGCGGCCGTCGCGCTGCGCCTCGGGGCGGCGCCCCGCTCGGCCGACGGTGCGCGGCCCGCCGCCGATCACGTGTTCGTCCAGTTGTGGTGCGGCGCGGCCGCCGTAGCACTGGTCACCGGATCCGTGCTGACCGCGCGGCGGATGGCCGCACCCGGCCCCGTCCCCACCGCGCTCGCCGCGTGCGCCACGGTGCTCGCGGCCGCCGCCGGGGCACTCGTGGTTCCGCTCGGCGCCGACGGTCGCTACGGCTCGGCGCACGCGCTCCTCGCCGCCGCCGCGGCCGCGGTCACCGCGCTGATCGCGCTGCGGTTCACCGGCCGCGGCACGGCGGTGCACACCGCGGTGCTCACGGCGGCCGCCCTCGCCGGCCCGGCGATGTTCGCGGCGCTGTGGCTCCCCGGCCGCCGCGCGGCGATCGGCGCCACGGTCGCGATCCTCGCGTACCTGGTGCTCGTGTTCGCCGCCCGCATCGCGGCGGTCGCGGCGCGCCTTCCGCTGCCGCACGTGCCCGCCGCGGGCGAACGGATCGACCCGATCGACGACGACCCGCCGCCCACGGTGGCCGGCGTCGGCGCCGTCGCCGCGGGTCTCGACGGGGAAGCCGCCGAGCCGGACTCCCCGCCGCGTTCCGTTCCCGCACAGTCGATCTGCACCGGCATCACGGTGGGGGCGGTGGGGGCGGGCACCGTCGCCGCGCTCGCGGTGGGCGCCGCTGCGCGGGAGCTGCCGGGCCATCACCTCGCGTTCGTGCTCGTGATGGCGGCGGCGTTCAGCCTGCGGGGCCGCACCCACGCCGAGCCCGTGCAGGCCGGGGCGGGGGTCCTCGGCGGCGCGGTCGTCGCGATCGGGACCGCGGTGAGCCTCGCGTGGGGGTTCGGGTCGTGGCCGGTGGTGGGCACGGTCGCCCTCGCGGCCGTCGCGGCGATCGCGCTGGCCTGCGGCGCCGTGGCGCCCCGCCTGGTGTTCAGCCCGGTGCAGCGCCGCCTGGCGGAGCTCGGGGAGTACCTCACGATCGCCGCGGCCGGCCCGCTGCTGGGCTGGGTGTGGGACGTGTACGCCACGGTGCGGAACCTCTGATGCGGCGCGCGGCCCGCGTCGCGGCCACCGCCGCCGTCCTCGCGCTCGCCGTCCCGGTCGTGCCCGCGGGCACCGTCGCCGCGGATCCGGCGCCCGACGGAGTGCCGCGCGGCCCGGTCGCGCCGCTCGCCCCGACGGTGCAGCGGTCGCAGTGCAACGCGCTGCGGACGCAGCCCGGGACCGACTACGCCCGTGCGGATCACGCCGCGCGGGCGCTCCGCTTCGACCTGGCGTGGCGGTTCACCCGCGGGGAGGGGCAGAAGGTGGCGGTGATCGACACCGGCGTCACCCCGCACCCACGGCTCGGCGAGGTGATCGCGGGCGGCGACTACGTGTCCTCCGGCGACGGGCGCGACGACTGCGATGCGCACGGCACGGCGGTCGCCGGGATCATCGCCGGCCGGCCGGCGCCGGGCGACGCGTTCGCCGGGGTGGCCCCGGCCGCCTCGATCATCGCGATCCGCCAGGCCAGCGCCGCCTTCGAACCCCAGCAGCGGGGGGTGAACAGTCACGGCAACGTGACCACGATGGCCTACGCGGTGGTGCGGGCCGTCGACCTGGGCGCCACGGTGATCAACATCTCCGAGGTCGCCTGCGCCGGTGCGGAATCCGCTCTCGGCGATGCACCCCTGGGCCGCGCGGTGCGGTACGCGGACGAGCGGAACGTGGTGGTGGTCGCGGCCGCCGGCAACGTCTCCTCGGGCACCGCGTGCGCGGAACAGAACACGGACGCCGCGAGGCCCGCGACCCTCGCCTCCCCGGCCCGGTTCGCCGCTCGGGTGCTCGCGGTCGGCGCCACGGAGCCGGACGGCCGGCCGGCGGAGTTCTCGCTCGCCGGCCCGTGGGTCACGGTGGCCGCTCCGGGCACGGACGTGACCACGCTGGAGCCGAGGGGCGCCGGCCTGGCCAACGCGCAGGTGACCCGCGAGGGCACCACACCGCTGGCCGGAACCAGCTACGCGGCACCGTACGTGGCCGGCGTCGCCGCGCTCGTGCGCGCCCGCTTCCCGCACCTGAGTGCGGCGCAGGTCCGGTCCCGGATCCTGGCGACCGCCCGCCGGTCGGCGGGCATGGGTGGTGCGGGCATCGTCGACCCCGTGGCCGCGGTCACGGCCGCGCTGCCCGGCGAGGCGCCCGCGGCGGGCACGCTCACCGTCGCCGCCGCGCCGCGGCCGGACACCCGGCCGAGGACCATCGCGCTCGGCGGTGTCGCGCTGCTGCTCGTGGCCGGCGTCGCCGCCTGCCTCACCCGCCGCTGAGGCTCAGCCGGCCGCGACCGGGGTGCCGTCCCTCGTCACCGACGCCGCGCTCCGCGTCAGGTCCGGCCCCGCGGGAATCGCCGCCAGCACCGACCACGCCACGGGCCGCGGCTCGTGCGCAAGCCCCAGGATCCGGGCAGTCTCCGTGTTCGGAATGCCGTACCGCACACCCGAGTCCGAGATGTAGAACAGGCCGTCCCGGCGCTCGCCGCCGGGCTCCGCGGCCACCACGTACTCCCCGGACCCGGACGGGATGGACGCCGCGTCGAGCGCGTCACCGGGGCCGTCCGCGCCGGCCAGCGGGACGGGAGCGGCGCTGCCCGGACGGGTGCGGAAGGTCCGCCGTTCGACGGTGCCGCCGCCGGTCCCGTCCGCGGACGCGGCCGCGCAGACCACGGGCGCGTCGCGGACGCCGCGCAGCGCCGGCCGCCGGTCGGGCAGGCCCGCGACCGGGACGGTGCGCCGCTGCGCGGCCCCCGCGACCGCGGCGGCGGACACGGTCTCGCTGGCGGCGCCGGTGGGGTCCCCCGCGCGCACCAGGTCCG
>JBEBXD010000081.1:0-20215 GCA_040391845.1 Tsukamurella paurometabola
ACCCCGCGCCTCCGCCCGGCGGACGCACCCGACTCCAACGCGAACACGCCCGCCGCGAACACCTCCGCCAACGCAACATCGAAACCCTCGCAGCAGAACAGAAACGCGCGCAGCAACCCGCCAGCGAATTCGAAACCCTGCTCGCCACAGCCCTCACCACAGCCCTCACCAGCGAACCCCCACCCAGACGCGCACCGTCGTTCGACGGACCCCCGCCCTTCTAGCCCGTGGCCCGCTCACCGGCGCGCTGGATGCGCAGAGTCACGATCTGGAAGGGGCGCAGCGTCAACCGAACATCGCCGGACGGTTCGGGGCCGTCGATCGGGCGCTCGAGCAGGTCGGTGCGGACCACCGCCTCGTGGGGGAAGTCGGCCCGGACCGTCGTCGACGCCCGGGTGCCGCGCGACTCGTAGAGCCGCACCACCACGTCACCGCTGCCGTCCTCCGCCAGCTTGACCGCCTCGACGATCACGCCGGGATGATCCACCACGACCAGCGGCGCCACGACCGGCGCCACGACCGGCGCCACGGCCGCGGCCGTCCGCAGCGCAAGATTGCGCCGGTACCCCTCCTCGACGGCGTCCGCGATCATCGCACCGGGCCGCACCGACACCCCCAGCCTGTGCATACCCTGATCCGTCTCCGGGTCGGGATAACGGGGAGCACGCAGCAACGACAGCCGCACCACGGTGCCGGAGGCGCCCTGTGTCACGGTGCCGGAGGCGCCCTGTGTCACGGTGCCGGAGGCGCCCGGTGTCACAGTGCCGGAGGTGCCGGGGTGCCGGGTGATGTCGTGGCCGTAGGTCGAATCATTCGCCACCGCCACACCGTAGTCCGGTTCTCCCACGTGCACCCAGCGGTGCGCGCAGATCTCGAACTTCGCGGCGTCCCACGACGTGTTCGCATGCGTCGGCCGGAAGACGTGGCCGAACTGGGTCTCGGCGGCACTGCGATCCGCATGCACGTCGAACGGGAACGCCAGCTTGAGCAGCTTCTGCCGCTCGTGCCAGTCGATCTCGCTCTCGATGTCGAGGGCGGGGGAGCCGGCCCGCAGGCTGATCCGCTGGGTGATCGTCGAGTCACCGAACACGCGCCGCACCACCACGACGTCGCCGTCGAGAGCGACGGACTCCGCGTCCACGAGATCGGTGACGTCGCGGCGGTAGAACGAGTCGACGTCCCACGCCTCCCAATGATTCGGGATGTCCCGGTGCACCTGCAGCAGGTTCCCCGGCGCCGCCATCGCCTCGCGGCCCGACGCCGCGTCCACGAGCGAGACGAGCAGGCCCCGCGCGTCGACGAGGGCCGAGACCACGCCGTTGTCGAGCCGGAAGCCGTCGCCCTCCGCCTGCGGGGTCACCGGGCCCGGCACATCGACGGTGGCCGCACCGAGCGCGGGCACGCCGTCCCGGGCGTGCGGAGCCGCGTTGAACACCAGCCGCCCGCCAGTACGAGACCCGCCCGCCCGAGACTCGGCACGAGAGCTCCCTGCAGCAGCACCGGGAGTGCCGGCCAGTGCCTCCAGGGCACCGGCGATGATCCGCTCCAGGCGCTCGGCGACGGCGGCGTAGTTCCGCTCGGCGTCCTTGTGCACCCACGCGATCGAACTGCCGGGGAGGATGTCGTGGAACTGCTGCAGCAGCACCAGATGCCAGATCTCCTCGAGTTCCCCGGCCGGATAGTCGAATCCGGCGCGCACGGCGGCGGTCGCGGCCCACAGCTCGGCCTCCCGCAGGAGGTGCTCGCTGCGGCGGTTGCCCTGCTTGGTGTTCGCCTGCGACGTGTAGGTGCCGCGGTGCAGCTCGAGGTACAACTCGCCGGACCACCGCGCCGGGTGGGCCAACTCCTCGGCGGCGGCGTCGAAGAACGCGGCGGGCGAGGCGATCTCCACCGTCGGCGAACCCTCCAGCGAGGCCGTGCGCGCCGCGGCGGCGAGCATCTCCCGGGTCGGGCCACCGCCACCGTCGCCCCACCCGAACGGGACGAGCGAACGGGTCCCGGCCCCCTGCTCCCGGTAATTCTTCTGCGCCCGCGCGAGATCCGCGCCGGAGAGGTCGGAATTGTACTTGTCGACGGGCGGGAAGTGCGTGAACAGGGCGGTGCCGTCGATGCCCTCCCAGAGGAAGCTCGAGTGCGGCATCCGGTTGGTCTGGTTCCACGACAGCTTCTGGGTGAGGAAGTACCTCGAACCCGCGGCCGCGACGATCTGCGGCATCGCCGCGGAGTAGCCGAACGAGTCCGGGAGCCACGCCTCGGGGGTATCGATCCCGAACTCGTGCAGGAAGAACCGCTTCCCGGCGACGAACTGCCGGGCCATCGCCTCGCCGCCCGGCATGTTGGTATCGGCCTCCACCCACATGCCGCCCACCGGGATGAACCGCCCGGCCGCCACGTGATCCTTGATCCGCCCGAACAGATCCGGGTAGCGGTCCCGCACCCACGCGAACTGCTGCGCGGAGGAACAGGCGAACCGGAACGAGGGGTCGCGGTCCATCAGGTCCACCACGTTCGCGAACGTGCGCGCGCACTTGCGCGCCGTCTCGCGCACCGGCCACAGCCAGGCGGAGTCGATGTGCGCGTGGCCGACGGCGGTGATCCGGTGCGCGGACGCGCACGCCGGCGACGCGAGCACCGCCGCCAGCGCCTCACGGCCGGCCGCCGCGGTCGCCGCCACATCGTGCGGGTCCACCACGTCCAGCATCCGCTCCAGCGCCCGCAGCACCTCGTGCCGCCGCGGCAGGTCGAACGGCAGCTCGTGCATCAGGCCGTTCAGGGTCCAGATGTCCTGCTGCAGTTCCCAGACCGTGCGGTCCCGCAGCGCCAGTTCGATCGTGCCGAGCCGGTACAGCGGACCGTCGCCGGCGGTGTCCCGGTCCCCGAGACGCGTCGGCGAGACGAAGTCGCCGCCCAGGTCCGGGTTCGCGGCGGCCTCGATGTACAGGTCCACCGGCTCGCCGGGCTCGAGCGGCACGTACGCGTTGAACGGCGAGATCCCCTTCACGACGGTGCCATCCGCCCGGTACACCAGGCCCTCCGCGTTGAACCCCGGGCCGCCGGTGAAGCCGAGCTCCACCCGCAGCTCGAGCGCACCGTCGGCGTCGGTCCAGTCGGCCGGCGGCTCCCCGGTCACGTGCAGCCACAGCGTGGACCACGGCGCACCCCACGACGCGCCCGCCGCGATCGGCGTGAACTCCTCCGCCACCGCCTCGGCGAACGGCACCGGTTCCCCGGGCGCCGCCCACGCGGTCACCGTCACCGGAGCCGAGTGCGAGTACACCGCCCCGTTGAGGAACTCGCGGGTGAACCTGTCGAGCCGTTCTTCCGTCAGCCGCCGGTCGTCGTGCATGACTGCACGCTACTGCCGCGAGGCGCGGGGGCGGGCGGTGATGGTCAGGGCGTGGGGTGCGCCGGGAGGAACGCCGAGGCGTCGTGCCCCGCCTCCTCGGCGCGGATCACGTGCACGACCGCGTTGATCAGCGCCAGGTGGGTGAAGGCCTGCGGGAAGTTCCCCAGGTGCTTGCCCGAGCGCGGGTCGATCTCCTCCGCGTACAGCTTCAGCGGCGACGAGTACGCCAACAGCCGCTCGCACAACGCGCGGGCCCGGGCGGTCTCGCCGATCTCCACCAGCGCCGAGACCAGCCAGAACGAGCAGATGGTGAAGGTGCCCTCCTCGCCGTGCAGTCCGTCGTCGGTCTCCTCCACCCGGTAGCGAAGGACCAGTCCGTCCTCGGTGAGCTCGTCGGCGATCGCGAGAACAGTGGCCCGCACCCGCGGATCGTCGGACGGCATGAACCGCAGCAACGGCACCAGCAGCAGCGAGGCGTCGAGCGCCGGCGCCCCGTACCGCTGCGTGAACACGCCCCGCTCGTCCACGCCGTGCTCGAGGATGTCGGCCTTGATCACCTCGGCCTGCTCCGCCCACTGCCGGGCGTAGTCGTCCTCGCCGTGCAGCAGTGCGAGTTTCGATCCTCGGTCCAGCGCCACCCAGCACATGACCTTGGAGCTGGTGAAGTGCTGCGGCTCCCCGCGCACCTCCCAGATGCCGCGGTCGGGTTCCCGCCAGTGCTTGAGCGCCTCCTCCACCTGCTCCTTGAGCACGGGCCACAGCGTCTCCGGTATCCGCTCGGACGACTTGGTGTTGAGGTACACCGAGTCCAGCATCGTTCCCCAGATGTCGTGCTGGCGCTGGTCGAACGCCCCGTTCCCGATCCGGACCGGCCGCGCACCGTCGTACCCCGACAGGTGCGGCAGCTCCTCCTCGACCAGCGTGCGCTCCCCGCCGACCCCGTACATGACCTGCAGGGGATGGCGTTCGCCGTTGTTGGCGCCCGAGACGTCGGCGATGAAGGAGAAGAAGTCCTCCGCCTCCCGGTCGAGCCCCAGTGTGTAGAGGCCCCACAGCGCGAACGTGGAATCGCGCACCCACGCGTAGCGGTAGTCCCAGTTGCGGACGCCGCCGGGCGTCTCCGGCAGCGACGTGGTGGACGCGGCGAGCAGCGCGCCCGTGGGGGAGTAGGTGAGGCCCTTGAGCGTGAGCGCCGACCGCTGCAGGTACGTGCGCCACGGGTGGTCCGGGAACTGGCCGCGGTTGATCCACTGCCGCCACGACTCCGCGGTGGCCCACATCTTCTGCGCCGCCTCCGGGAACGTCTGCGGCACGGGGTGCTTGCTCCAGGACAGGGCCACGAACACCTCGTCGCCCTCCGTGAGCCGCGTGTGCGCGCGGGCCTCCCGCCCCTCCAGGCCCAACCGCATGTTGGTGGTCAGCTTCAGCTCCGGGTTGGTCCCGAAGTCCGTGCGGGCCCGGGCCACGGCCTCGCCGTAGCCGTCACCCGAGTACGACCACTCGGCGCCGGCCCGGTTGTAGTCGAACGCGGGCTCGCAGTTGAGTTGCAGTTCCACGGTGCCGGACACGCACCGGGCGGTGCGGAGCAGGATGTGCTCCGCGTCCCAGTCCGTGGGGGTCCGACGGTGCGTGCGGGACCGGGTCTGCGTGTCGTGCCACGGGCCCATCACGAGGGCGTCGCGGACGATCAGCCAGCCGGTGGACGTCTGCCAGGTGGTCTCCAGCATGAGGCTGCCCGGCAGGTACCGGCGGTCCACGGGCACCAGCACCCCGTACGGTGCGAGGCGGAACGAGCCGGCGCCGCGGTCCAGGATCGCGCCGAACACGCTGGGCGAATCGGGCCGCGGGATGCACATCCACTCGACGCTGCCGTCGCGTGCGATGAGGCACGTGTTCTCGCAGTCCGACAGGAACGCATAGTCGTGGATCGGCGGGAAGACGGCGTCGCCGATCGACGGGGTGTCGGTGATGAGCGTCTCGGGGCCGGGGGAACCGGTGGTGGGGCCGTCGTACGTCGAAGACATGCCCACCATGATGAGGCACGACGATCGGTTCGCGCACGGCGACCGCTACTCTGGCCGGGTGCATGCGATCGCGCGGTGGTGGGACTCGGTGGAGCTGTGGCTCACCGGTCTGCCCTACGTTCCGCAGGTCGCGCTCGTGATGGTTGTACTCGCGATGATCGCAATGCTGGTGGTACGCGTCCTGGGTGCCCTCCTTGATCGCGTCGCCGACGTGCTGGACACCCGCTTCGAGCTGTCCAACCGTGCCGATGTTCCAGGTCAGCGTGCCGGAGAAGGGATTGACGAGAGTGTCTGAGTCGCGTGGTGGATGGCGGGCGCTGGTGCCCAAATCGAAGGTGACGCTCGCACTGATCGCCCTGCTGGTGCTGCTCGTGGTCGCGTGGGCCCTGCTGGGCTGACGGCCGTCCGTACCATTCTCGCCTGACCGAAGTCCCCAGGAGAACGGCGAGACGTGATCCGACCCAACCTGCACGGCCGGGCTGTGAGCATCATCGCAGTCGCGCTGACCGTGCTGCTCGCCGCGTGCGGCGGCGGCTCCACCGACGACCCGCACGGCGTGGACATCTCCAGCGGCGCGAACCGCGTGAACCTCGTCGCGTTCGCCGCCCCCAAGCCCGCCTTCGACGTGGCGATACCCCTGTTCCGGGAGAGCAACCCGGACGTGGGGTTCTTCCAGTCCTACGGCGCCTCGGGGGACCAGTCCCGCAAGGTCGCGCGGCACGTGCCCGCGGACGTGGTCAACATGTCGGTGGCGCCGGACGTGACCCGCATCGTGAAGGCCGGCCTGATCGATAAGAACTGGGAGCAGGCGTACCCGCGCCACTCTGTACCGTTCACCTCGCTGGTCGCGGTCGTCGTGCGCCCGGGCAACCCGAAGGGCATCCACGACTGGGCCGACCTGCTCAAGCCGGGCGTCGAGGTGATCACCCCGAACCCGGCCAGCTCCGGCTCCGCGAAATGGAACCTGCTCGCGCCCTACGCCGCGCTCTCGAACGGCGGACTGCACCCCGAGAAGGGGCTGGCCTTCGTCAAGGAACTCATCCGCAACCACACGACGGTGAGCCCGGGCTCGGGCCGGGACGCCACCGCGGCGTTCGAATCGGGACAGGGTGACGTGCTGCTGAGCTACGAGAGCGAGGCGGTGCTACTGCAGCGGCAGAGCGTGAAGGACGGCAAGCCCAAGCCCGAGTACTTCATCCCGCCGGAGTCCTTCCGGATCGACCTCCCCGTGGCCGTGGTGAACACGGCGCAGTCGCCGGAGGCGGCGAAGCGGTTCGTCGGATTCCTGTTCTCGCCCGCGGCGCAGCGCGCGATCCCCACGTCCGGCTTCCGCGCCGGCGATCCGGCGATCGCCGCCGAGACCGCGCACCTGTTCCCGGCGCAGCCCACGCGGCTGTGGACGATCGACGAGCTCGGCGCCGTCCTCGGCAAGGGCACCGCCGCCGCGAACGGCGGTAAGGACCTCATCGGCTGGGCGGCCGTGGACAAGGCGCTGTTCGGCGACAAGGGAGCGATCGCCGCGGCCTACAAGAACGGGGGCAAGTGATGCGGCGCCTGGTCAACCCGCTGCGGATCGGCGTCGCCTGGATGTGGATCTCGCTGATCGTGCTGCTGCCGATCGCCGCGATCACCACCCGCGCGTTCGACAACGGGTGGTCCGGGTTCTGGGGCGCGCTGACGGCGAAGAACGCGGTGTCCACGCTGCTCATCACCGTGTGGGTGGCATTGATCGTGACCGTGATCAACGTGGTGATGGGCACCGTGATCGCCTGGGTGCTGGTGCGCGACGACTTCCCCGGCAAGGGGATCGTCAACGCGCTCATCGACCTGCCGTTCGCGCTGCCCACCATCGTCGCGTCCATCGTGCTGCTGTCGCTGTACGGGCCGGACAGCCCGATCGGGTTGACGCTCAACGCGACCCAGCCGGCCATCGTGATCGCCCTGGCGTTCGTGACGCTGCCGTTCGTGGTGCGGCAGGTGCAGCCGGTGTTGATCGAGCTCGACCGGGAGGTCGAGGAGGCCGCGGCTTCGCTGGGCGCCCCGAACCGGTTGATCGCCACCAGGATCGTGATCCCCACCCTGCTGCCGGCCATCCTCTCCGGCGCCGGCCTCGCGTTCACCCGCGCGATCGGCGAGTTCGGTTCGGTGGTTCTGGTGGGCGGAAACATCCCCGGGCAGACGCAGGTGGCCTCGCAGTACATCCAGCAGCAGCTGGAGGGCGACAACCAGGTGGCCGCGTCCGCCGTCTCGGTGGCGCTGCTCGCCATCGCCTTCGTGCTGCTGGCCGTGATGCGGTTCGTGGGTGGCAGGGCGGCCAAGCGGGAGGAGAACAACGAATGAATCTCTCCAGGAAGACGGTGCTGGGCCTGCGGTCCGTGGCGCTGCTCTATCTGCTGGTGCTGCTGATCCTGCCGATCGGGGTGATCCTGTACCGCTCGTTCGAGCGGGGCTTCGGCGAGTTCTGGGCGTGGATCACCACGCCGGCGGCGATCTCGGCGCTGCAGCTGTCACTGCTCATCGTCCTGATCGTGGTGCCGCTCAACGTGATCTTCGGTGTGCTGGTGGCGCTCGCCCTGGCGCGGGGGAGGTTCCGCGGCAAGGCGGCGCTGCAGGCCGCGGTGGATCTTCCGTTCGCGGTCTCGCCCGTCGTGGTGGGCGTCGCGCTGATCATGCTGTGGGGCGTGGGCGGATGGTTCGGCGGCATCGAATCGCTCGGTTTCCGGATCATCTTCGGCCTGCCGGGCATGGTTCTGGCCACGACGTTCGTGACGTTGCCGTTCGTGGTGCGCGAGGTGGAGCCGGTGCTGCACGAGATCGGGCAGGATCAGGAACAGGCCGCCGCGACGCTCGGCGCCGATGCCTGGCAGACCTTTTCGCGGATCACGCTGCCGGCGATCCGCTGGGGCCTCACGTACGGCGTGGTGCTCACCATCGCCCGCGCGTTGGGGGAGTACGGGGCCGTGCTCATGGTCTCGTCGAACTTCCCCGGCATCTCGCAGACGCTCACTCTGCTGGTGAGCTCGCGTAATCATGACGACTACAACACATTCGGGGCGTACGCCGCCGCGACGCTGCTCATGCTGCTCGCGCTGATCGCCCTGGTGGTGATGTCCCTGCTCGAAGCGACCCGTAGGAGGAACCGCGATGACGATTAACGTGGTGGGAGCCAACAAGCACTACGGCGACTTCGCCGCCCTCGATAACGTCTCCCTGGAGATCCCGGACGGCTCGCTGACGGCGCTGCTCGGTCCCTCGGGCTCGGGCAAGTCGACGCTGCTGCGGTCGATCGCGGGCCTGGACCGCCTCGATTCCGGCCTGGTGGAGATCAACGGCGTCGACGTCACGCACGCGACCCCGCAGCAGCGCGACATCGGCTTCGTGTTCCAGCACTACGCGGCGTTCAAGCACATGACGGTGCGCGAGAACGTCGCGTTCGGGCTGAAGATCCGCAAGCGCCCCGCAGCGGAGGTGAAGGCGAAGGTCGACGACCTGCTGCAGGTGGTGGGGCTCACCGGCTTCCAGACCCGATACCCGGCGCAGCTGTCGGGCGGCCAGCGCCAGCGGATGGCGCTGGCCCGGGCGCTCGCGGTCGATCCGCAGGTGCTGCTGCTCGATGAGCCGTTCGGCGCGCTCGACGCCAAGGTGCGCGACGAGCTGCGCGCCTGGCTGCGCCGCCTGCACGACGAGGTGCACGTGACCACGGTGATCGTGACCCACGATCAGCAGGAGGCCCTCGACATCGCCGACCGGATCGCGGTGCTCAACAAGGGGCGGATCGAGCAGGTGGGCACGCCCGCCGACGTCTACGACCGGCCCGCCACCGAGTTCGTCATGTCCTTCCTCGGATCGGTCGCGCGGCTCAACGGGGTGCTGGTGCGCCCGCACGACATCCGCGTGGGCCGGACGCCGGAACTGGCCCGCGCGGGCGGACAGACCTCCGAAGAGGCGGGCGTCCTGCGGGCCGAGGTCGAGCGCGTGGTGTACCTGGGCTTCGAGGTCAGAGTGGAGCTGCGCAACGCCGCGACGGGGGAGCGTTTCCACGCACAGATCACCCGCGGCGACGCCGCTGCGCTGGATCTGTCGGAGGGCGACGACGTGTACGTGCGCGCCACCCATGTCCCGGAGATCGCGGTGCAGACGGCGTAGCCGCGCAGATGTAATGCCGGCGCGGCGCCCGTGCGATGTACGGTCATGAAGATGGCGCCACGGAATGGGGAACTCCGGGCACGCGACGTCGACCGCGTGTGGGTGATGGCGCGCCTCGATGAGGCGTTCACCGACGGCCAGTTGTCGCTGGACGAGCACGAGGCGCGCGTGGACAGCGCCCGCACCGCGCTCACCGTGCAAGAGCTGGACGTGCTGCTGCGCGATCTCCAATTGCCGGCGGCGGTGCCGACCGCGCGCTACCGGGCGCCGTGGTACTCCCGGCTCACCCGACATGGACGAGTGGGCATCGCATTGACGGCGCTCGCCCTCATCGGTGCGATCGGGGCGGGGATCGTCGTGTGGTTGGCACCGCCGTCCGGCGATCGCTCCGCCGCGGCCGCGCCCGGGGTCGCCGCGCCGCCGGCCGCGGACAACGGCGTGACGGAGCGGCTCGTGGGCGGGGAGATGTTCACCGAGGCGGGGATGAACGAGGTGGTGAGCGCGCTGCGCAAGCGGTTCGGCACCACCGTGGTCGAGGGCGTGCACTTCTACTCGGACAGCGCGGTGGTCAGGGTTCCCGAGGCGGAATCGCCCGTTGGAGCGGCGTGGTACACGTACTCGCTCGGAGGCGACTTTCACAGCCGTGAGGTGTACGGCGGGCTCTCGGTGTCGTCGGGCGCGGGACTGCGCGTGGACCTCGCGAACCTCGACACCGCCAAGATCGCGGCCGTGATCCGGACGGCCCCGGAAAAGCTGGGGCTCACCACCGCCACGATGCCGCCGAACGAGCGCTTCCGTGTCACCGTCGGCGGTGACGGCGGCGGCGAGGTGTGGATGGGGGTCAACGACATCGGCATCGATTCACACCTCGTCACCGGCCTCGACGGCGCGATCAAAGGCGTGCACCGGTGCGGCTGGGGCTGCTGAAATCGGGTTGTGCGCGTCAGTAAGGTCGCCGCCATGGCCGGTTCGAGCGGCCGAGGTCGGCTCGCCTGGACCGGCAGTCGTGGGACGGGCCGTGGTTGCGGTTCGCCCACGCCCATGTGGTTGGAATGCTCAGGCCAGGTGCGCGAGGGCGTCCCCGACCAGGCCCGCGGCGAGGGTGTTGCCGCCGGCGGGGTCGATGAGCAGGAAGCTGCCCATCTCCCGGTTCTTGTCGTAGTCGTCCGCGACGATCGGCTCCGCGGTCTGCACGGAGATCCGGCCGATCTGGTTCAGCTCCAGCCCGTCACCATCGGCCACCTGCAGGTTCTGCTCGTCGAACACGGCCGACACCCCGCCGACGATCGCCTGCGTGGTCTTCGTGCCGTGCTTGAGCAGCAGGCGCGCGCCGATCCGCAGCGGCTTCTCGGCCAGCCAGCACACGGTGGCCTCGAACTGCTGCCGCGGCTCCGGGGCGTCGGCGGCCGAGACGATCACGTCGCCGCGCGAGACGTCCACGTCGTCGGCCAGGATCACCGTGACGCTGCGGCCCGTGTGCGCGGAGGCGAGCTCCCCGTCGGCGGTGTCGATCCGCTCGACCCGGCTGCGCGTGCCGGCGGGCAGCACCAGCACCTCGTCGCCCACGTCGACGGTGCCCGCGGCCACCTGCCCCGCGTATCCGCGGTAATCGGGGTACTCGGGGGTCCGGGGCCGGATCACGTACTGGACCGGGAAACGGAACCCGATCGGCTTGGTATCGGGATCGGTGGGGATCGACTCCAGGTGCTCGATCAGCGAGGGGCCGTCGTAGTACGGCGTCTGCTCCGAGCGCGAGGCGACGTTGTCGCCGTGCAGGGCGGAGACGGGGATCGCGTGCACGGCATCGTCGGACCACCCGAGCGAGCCGGTGAGCTCCCGGAACTCCGCGGAGATCTCCTGGAACACGCTCGCCGGATCCTCGACGAGGTCGATCTTGTTTACCGCCAAGACCAGTCGCGGCACGCCCAGCAGCGACAGCACGGCCGCGTGCCGGCGGGTCTGCTCGATCACGCCCTTGCGCGCATCGGTCAGCAGGATCACCACCTGCGCGGTGGACGCGCCGGACACCGTGTTGCGGGTGTACTGCACGTGCCCGGGGGTGTCGGCCAGGATGAACGAGCGGCTCGGCGTCGCGAAGTAGCGGTAGGCCACGTCGATGGTGATGCCCTGCTCGCGCTCGGCGCGCAGGCCGTCCACCAGCAGCGACAGGTCCGGCGTCGCGAGGCCCTTATCGACCGACGCGCGGGTCACGGCGTCTATCTGGTCGGCGAGAACCGATTTCGTGTCGTACAGCAGGCGCCCGACGAGGGTGGACTTGCCGTCGTCGACGGAGCCTGCGGTGGCGAGGCGCAGGAGGGCGGGGGCCGTGGTCACGGGTGTGCTCATCAGAAGTACCCCTTCGTCTCGCCAGCAGGGTGGTGCGGTCCGGAAGTGCGGTACGGCATCAGAAGTACCCCTCTTTCTTCCTGTCCTCCATCGCCGCCTCGGAGACCCGATCATCGCCGCGGGTTGCGCCGCGCTCGGTGAGCCGGGACGCCGCGACCTCGTCCATGATCTGCTCGTTGGTGGCGGCCTCGGAGAGGATCGCGCCGGTGGTGGAGCCATCGCCCACGGTGCGGTAGCGCACCGAGAGGGTCTGCACCTCCTCGCCTTCGCGCGGGCCGCCCCACACCCCGGCGGTCATCCACATGCCGTCGCGGTCGTACACCTCGCGCTCGTGCGCGTAGTAGATCGACGCGAGCTCGATGTCCTCGCGCGCGATGTAGCGCCAGATGTCCAGCTCGGTGAAGTTGCTGATCGGGAACACCCGTACGTGCTCGCCCGGCGCGTGCCGGCCGTTGTAGAGGTTCCACAGCTCCGGGCGCTGCCGCTTCGGGTCCCACTGGCCGAAGGCGTTGCGCAGGGAGAAGATCCGCTCCTTCGCCCGCGCCCGCTCCTCGTCGCGGCGGCCGCCGCCGAACACGGCGTCGAACCGGTTCTCGGAGATCGCGTCCAGCAGCGGCACCGTCTGCAGCGGGTTGCGGATGCCGTCGGCGCGCTCGGTGAGCCTGCCGTCGGCGAGGTAGTCCTCCACTTTCGCCACGTGCAGGCGCAGGTTGTACTTCTCCACCATGCGGTCGCGGAAGTCCAGCACCTCGGGCAGGTTGTGGCCGGTGTCCACGTGCAGCAGCGCGAACGGCAGCGGCGCCGGCCAGAAGGCCTTGACCGCGAGGTGCAGCAGCACCGTCGAATCCTTGCCGCCCGAGAACAGGATCACCGGGCGCTCGAACTCGCCCGCGACCTCGCGGAAGATGTGAATGGCCTCGGACTCCAGCGCGTCGAGCGTGCTGAATTCCGCGGCGCCTCCGGTGGGCGCGGTGGACACGGTGGTGGCCTCCGTGGGCTCTGTGATGGTCATGAGGCGTGCAGTCCGCATTCTGTCTTGGTCGAACCGGCCCAGCGGCCGCTTCGAGGATCGGAACCCGGGGCGGGCTTGGCGGTGCAGGGCTGGCACCCGATCGACGGGTAGCCCTCGTCGACCAGCGGGTTCACCAGGATGCCGTTGGCCTCGATGAACTCCTGCATCCGCTCGTCGGACCAGTCGACGATGGGGTTCACCTTCAGCAGGCCGAAACCCTCGTCGAAGGAGATGAACGGCGCGTTCGCGCGGGTCGGGGACTCCACCCGGCGGATCCCGGTGACCCAGGCCCGGTACCCGGACAGCGTCTCGCGCAGCGGCACCACCTTGCGCAGGCGGCAGCACTCCGCGGCGTCGCGGGCGAACAGGTCCTTGCCCAGCGCGGCGTCCTGCTCGCCGACGCTCCGCTCGGGCGTCACGTTGAGCAGCTCCACCTCGTAGATGGACTCGACCGCGTCCCGCATGCCGATGGTCTCGGGGAAGTGGTACCCGGTGTCCAGGAACAGCACCTTCGGCCGCTCCTGCACCTGCTTGGCCAGGTGCACCAGCACCCCGTCCTGCATGTTGGAGGCCACCACGAAGTCGTCGCCGAAGGTGTCCAGGGTCCACTGCAGCAGCGTCAGCGCATCGGCGCCCTCGAGCTCGGTCGCCGCCCGCTCGGCGAGGGCGCGGAGCTCGTCCGCGTCGCGTCCGGTCAGGGGGTTCGACGGTGACCGTGTCGCCGAGTCCGCTCGTGCCGTCATCGCAGGTCCTCCTCAGCGGCGCGGAGCGTCCACTGCGCGAAGCGTTCGCCGTCCTCACGCTGTGCCACGAAGTTCCGCACCACTCGCTCGATGTAGTCCCCGAGCTCCGTCGACAACACCTTGTGCTGGCGCAGCTTGCGCCCGAAACCGCTGTCGAGCCCGAGGCTTCCACCAAGGTGAACCTGGAACCCCTCGACTTGATTCCCCTCGTGGTCGTCCACGAGTTGGCCCTTGAACCCGATATCGGCCACCTGGGACCGGCCGCACGAGTTCGGGCACCCGTTGATGTTCACCGTGACCGGCACGTCCAACTGCGCGTTGATGTCCGCGAGGCGCTGTTCCAGGTCGGGCACCAGCACCTGGGATCGCTTGCGGGTCTCCACGAAGGAGAGCTTGCAGAACTCGATCCCGCTGCACGCGATGAGATTCCGCCGCCAGATCGACGGGCGGCCCTGGAGGCCGAGCGGGGCGAGCTCGTCGATGAGCGAGTCCACCTGATCATCGGGGACGTCCAGCACGATGAGCTTCTGGTACGGCGTGAACGAGGCGCGGTCCGACCCGACGCGGTCCATGGCGTCGGCGACGCTGCTCAGGATCGTGCCGGAGACACGGCCGGCGATCGGCGAGAAGCCGATGGCGTTGAGACCGTTGCGCAGCTTCTGCACGCCGATGTGGTCGATCGGGCGGTCGGGTTGCTCGGGAGCGGGACCGTCGATGAGCGGGCGGCCCAGGTACTCGGTCTCGAGGACCTCACGGAACTTCTCGACACCCCAGTCCTTGACCAGGAACTTCAGCCGCGCCTTGCTGCGCAGCCGCCGGTAGCCGTAGTCGCGGAAGATGGCGACCACGCCCTCCCACACGTCGGGCACCTCGTCGAGCGGGATCCACGCACCAAGCCGCTGCGCGAGCATCGGATTCGTGGAGAGGCCGCCGCCGACCCACAGGTCGAGGCCGGGCCCGTGCTCGGGGTGGTCGACGCCGACGAAGGCGACGTCGTTGATCTCGTGGACCACGTCCTGCTGGCCGGAGATGGCGGTCTTGAACTTGCGCGGCAGGTTCGAGTACTCAGGGTTTCCGATGTAGCGGCGCACGATCTCGTCGATCGCGGGCGTCGGGTCGAGGATCTCGCCGAAGGACTCACCCGCGAGCGGTGATCCGAGCACCACGCGCGGGCAGTCGCCGCACGCCTCGGTGGTCTTGAGGCCGACGGCCTCGAGCCGCTTCCAGATCTCCGGAACGTTCTCGATCTCGATCCAGTGGAACTGCACGTTCTCCCGGTCCGAGAGGTCCGCGGTGTCGCGGCCGAACTCGGTCGACAGCTCACCGAGCGTCCGCACCTGCGCGGCGTTCAGCTTCCCGCCGTCGCAGCGCACCCGCATCATGAAGTACGGGGCCTCGAGGAGGTCGATGTTCTCGTCGCCGGTGTACGTGCCGTCGTAGCCCTGCTCGCGTTGCGTGTACAGCCCCCACCAGCGCATACGACCGCGCAGGTCCGCCTTGTCGATCGAGTCGAAGCCCTGCTTCGAGTAGATGTTCTCGATCCGGGCGCGCACGTTGAGCGGGTTGTCGTCGCGCTTGGTCTGCTCGTTCGCGTTCAGCGGGGTGCGGTACCCCAGCTTCCACTGGCCCTCCGACTTGCGCTTCGCGGGCCGCGTGCGCGCGGGCCGCGTGGCGGCGGGCCGGGCCGCCGCGGCATCGGCGCCGGAAGCGGCAGGGGCGTCGGCGATCGACGTCATGGAGACTCCTGGGATTCATGGGATTGCGCGCTAGGGCTGGTAGCGCTCAGGGCTCGGCGCGCGGAAGGCGCCGGGAATCAGGCCCGACAGCCGCTGCTGCAGACCCGCAGGTAATCGATGTGCCGGCGCGACGCCAGCAACTCACCCTGTCCATCCATCGAGATCATTGTGCCACCCGATGGGCGCAGAAGTGGAATCGGGTTTCGCTCAGTGATGCAGGAAACTCCGGCCGGCGCGGACCTGACAGACTGGGCCGGTGTCCGCGCCCTCGACGACCCCCGAGCTCCGCAGGCTCGACGGTGCCGCCACGCCGTTCGGCCTGTACCTCCACGTGCCGTTCTGTGCGACCCGCTGCGGCTACTGCGACTTCAACACGTACACGGCCGGCGAGCTGGGCGCCTCCACGTCGCCGCAGGCGTGGGCGGAGGCGATCGACGCGGAGCTCGCGCTGGCGCGGCGCGTCGTCGGGGACGTGGCCGTCGACACCGTGTTCGTGGGCGGCGGCACACCGTCGCTCCTGGGCGGCGAGGGGCTCGCGGGCCTGTTGGACACGGCCCGTCGGCACTTCCGGTTCGCCGACGACGCGGAGGTGACCACCGAGTCCAACCCGGAGTCCACCTCGCCCGAGTTCTTCGCCCGGCTGCGCGAGGCCGGGTTCACCCGGATCTCGCTGGGCATGCAGTCCGCGGCGGAGCACGTGCTGCGGGTGCTGGACCGCACCCACACGCCCGGACGCGCGGTGGCCGCCGCGCGGGAGGCCCGCGAGGCGGGGTTCGAGCACGTGAACCTGGACCTGATCTACGGCACGCCGGGGGAGTCCGACGACGACCTGCGGGCCTCGCTCGACGCCGTCCTGGCGGCGGGCGTGGACCACGTCTCCGCCTACGCGCTGATCGTCGAGGACGGCACCGCGCTGGCCCGCCGGATCCGCCGCGGGGAGCTGCCGGACACCGACGACGACGTGCTGGCGCACCGCTACGAGCTGCTCGACGGTGCGCTGCGGGGCGCCGGATTCGACTGGTACGAGGTCTCGAACTGGGCCCGCTCGGAGGCGGGGCGGTGCCGGCACAACGAGCTGTACTGGGAGGGCGCGAACTGGTGGGGCGCCGGGCCCGGCGCGCACGGCCACGTCGCGGGCACCCGGCTGTGGAACGTCAAGCACCCCGCGCGCTACGCCGACGCGGTGGCACGGGGGGAGCTGCCCGTCGCCGGGCACGAGGTGCTGACCGCGGAGGACCGGCACGTCGAGGACGTGATGCTGCGGGTGCGCATGCGCTCCGGCATCCCCGCAGCGGTGCTGCGCCCCGAGGAGGCCGCGCGGGCCGATGCGGAGGTCACCGTCGGGAACCTGACCGGGACCGGCGGGCCGGACGGCGGCGCCTACGTGCTCACCGACGCCGGACGGCTGCTGGCCGACGGGGTGGTGCGCCGGATCCTGGGGTGATCAGGACCGCAGTGATCAGGACCGCAGTGATCAGGACAGGGCCCAGACGACGGTGACGGTGACCGTCAGCGACTGCTCGCCGGACTCGATCGGCACGGGCGACGCGGCGACGCCGGGGGCCGGGGTCGCGGTGTAGTTCCGCGCGGTCGGGCGTGAGACGGCGCCCTCCGACACGGTGCGGACCTCGCCCAGCTTGCCGCCGGAGAGCTTGGCGTACTGCTCGGCGCGCGCCTTGGCCTCGGCGAAGGCCTTCTCGCGGGCGGAGGCCTTCAGCGCCGCGTCGTTCTCGATGTCGAAGCCGACGGAGCTGATCCGGGTGGCGTCGCCGCCCGCCGTCGCGAGGTCGCCGAGCAGCTTGGAGGCCGTGTCGAGCTTGTGCACCTCGACGGTGAGCGACTGGGTGGCCTCGTACGCGGTGATCTGCCGGTCCGTCCCGTAGCGGGGGTTGACCCGGACGTTCGCGGTGGCGATGTCCTTCTCGTCGACGCCGTTGGCGCGGGCGGCGTCGATCACCTTCTGCGCGCTCGCGGAGGCGTCGTTGAGCGCGGTGGTCACGTCGCCCGCCTGGTGCTGCACGGCCAGCTCCACGGTGAGCACGTCCGGCTTGCCGGAGGACTCGCCGGTGCCGACGGCGGTGATCTCGCGGGGGCTGTCGTTGTTCGTGCTCGACGAGCCGCAGGCGGTGAGCGCCCCGCCCATCGCGAGCGCCGCGGCGAGCGCGACGGCCGCGGCCCGCTTGCGTACTGCGTTGGATTTCGGATTCGCCATGGTTTCAATCCTGGCAGTGCCGTCGCGGGGCCGCAGCCGATCGTCCGTTACGGCAACGGACGGACCGTTACACCAACTCCCATTCGACGGTGACCCGCGCGGTCACCGTCTGCTCGCCCGGCTCCATGGCCGGTCCCGCGGGCGCGGCGGACCCGACCCTGGCCGCGAAGTGCACCTCCGCGCGAGGGGCGGAGGACGGATCGTCGGACAGGTGCAGCACCGCCCCGAGGCCGTCGCCGGTGAGCCCGGCGTACTGCTCGGCCTGGCGCCTCGCGTCCGCGAAGGCGGCCTCCCGCGCGGCCGCGGCGGGCGCGGCACCGTCGGACAGGGCGAACGCGACGGACCGGATCCGGGCCGCATCGCCCGCGGCGTCGGCCGCCCCCAGGAAGAACCAGGCGGCGGCGGTCACAGCCCCGAAGGTCACCGTGTGCCATTAGGCGGCCAGGGAGCCCACCCCCCACCCGTCCTCCCACGGGCCGGTCTCGACGGCCTGCAGGCTCACGTTCGAGGTGGCGACGTCGTGTTCGGCGACTCCGGCGGCGCGGACCGCATCGACCACCGCGCGGGAGGCCCGGCCCGCGCCGGCGAAGGCGGTCCGCACGTCGTCACCCCGGAACTCCACGCCGATCCGGGCGATCACGAGATCCGGTGCGGCGGTGGTGGTTCCGGTCCCGGTGAGGCGGATGCTGCGGGGCATGGGGTGTCCTTTCAGTCCGGGCGTGCGTGCTTGCCGTACCGCGCCGGGGGCGCCGGGCTCTGCGCTGAGGCCGGAGCGCTCTGCTCCGCGGCGGGCGGGCGCTGCGGGGTGCCGGGCGGCAGGACGTGCACCCGGCAGTGCAGCACCTCCCGGCCGCGCAGGGCGGACCGCACCGCGCGGTGCAACCCGTCCTCGAGGTACAGATCGCCGTTCCAGTCGATCGCGTGCGGGAACAGGTCGCCGTAGAAGGTGGAGTCCTCCGAGAGCAGCCGGTCCAGCGCCAGCACCGTGGTGGTGGTGATGATCGAGCTCAGCCGCACCTGCTGCGGGGGGATGCGCGACCAGTCGCGGGCGCTGAGGCCGTGATCGGGGTACGGCTTGCCGTCGAGTACGCCCTTGAAGATCACCGCTCGACTCTATCCCGCGTAAGCTGGACGTTCGAAGTGCACGCCGAGAAAGGAACGCCGCGATGTCGACGACGGAGGACCGGCGCTTCGAGGTGCTCCGGGCGATCGTGGCCGACTACGTCGAGTCGCACGAGCCCGTCGGCTCGAAGGCCCTGGTGGACCGGCACCAGCTGGGAGTGTCCAGCGCGACGGTCCGCAACGACATGGCGGTGCTCGAGGCCGAGGGGTACATCACCCAGCAGCACACCAGCTCGGGACGCATACCCACGGAGAAGGGCTACCGGCAGTTCGTGGACCGGATCGCCCAGATCAAGCCGCTCTCGGCGGCGGAGCGGCGCGCGATCCTCCAGTTCCTGGAGACCGGCGTCGACCTCGACGACGTGCTGCAGCGCTCGGTGCGGCTGCTCGCGCAGCTCACCCGGCAGGTGGCGGTGATCCAGTACCCGGTGATCAGTTCCGCGCGGGTGCGCCACCTCGAAGTGGTCGCGCTGGCGCCCTCCCGGCTGCTGCTCGTGGTGATCCTCGACTCCGGCCGCGTGGAGCAGCGCCTCGTGGAGCTGGGAGAGCCCGCCTCCGACGAGGACCTGTCCCGGTTGCGCGAGCTGTTCGGCGCAGCGGTGCACGGCAAGCTGATCCCCGACGCGTCGATGGGCGTCGCCGACCTCGCGCCGCTGGCGCCCCGGGACCTGCGTGACGCGGTGATCCGGATCTCGACTGTGCTGGTGGAGACCCTGGTCGAGCGCGCCGACGACCGGCTGGTGCTGGGCGGCACCGCGAACCTCACCCGCAACGCGGCCGATTTCGACGCCGTCTCCGGCTCGCTGCGCAGCGTGCTCGAGACGCTGGAGGAGCAGGTGGTGGTGCTCAAGCTGCTGACCGCGCGCCAGAACCCGGGCACGGTATCGGTGGCGATCGGCTCCGAGACGCAGGACGAGAACCTGCGCGGCGCGTCCGTGGTGTCCACCGGCTACGGCGCGCCCGGCGCCGTGTTCGGCGGCGTCGGGGTGCTGGGGCCCACCCGCATGGACTACCCGGGCACGATCGCGTCCGTCGCGGCCGTCGCCCGGTACGTCGGCGAGGTGCTGGGCGAGCGCTGACCAGCGCGAATGGTCCCAACCGTCGATGTGGTGGAATCATGGGTTGAGCGCGGTCCGATCAGGTCCGCCGATTGTCGTCGATGTCGTTAGAGGGTTTCGCAGAAGTGGCACGTGATTACTACCGCATCCTCGGGGTCGATTCGAAGGCCTCCGACCAGGAGATCAAGCGCGCGTACCGCAAGCTGGCCCGCGAACTGCACCCGGATGTGAACCCGGACGACGCGGCGCAGGAGAAGTTCCGCGACGTGTCCGACGCGTACGAGGTCCTCAGTGATCCCGAGAAGCGCCGCATCGTGGACATGGGCGGCGACCCGCTGGACAGCACCCCGGGCGGCGGCTTCGGGGGCGGCGGCTTCGGCGGCGGGGGCGGCGCTGGCGGCCTCGGCGACGTGTTCGAGGCGTTCTTCGGCGGCGGCATGGGCGGCGGGGGCGGGCCCCGCGGGCGGGGC
>JBEBXD010000082.1:0-20017 GCA_040391845.1 Tsukamurella paurometabola
CGCTACCCGGCGCCCCCGCGCTGGGGGCTGCGCCAGGACTTCACGCCCGCCCCGCCCGCCGCGCAGAGCACCGCCGAGGTCGCGGCCGAGGCCACCCCCTTCGTGCTGCGCCTGACCACCGGCATCGTGTTCGCGGCCGCCGTCGTGGAGGCGCTCGCGTACCTGCTGCTGGTGATCAACCGCGCGGGCCCGGTGCCGGGCTGGCTCGCGGTGATCGCCACGGCCGCCGTGTTCGCCCTCGGCTGGCTGGCCGTGCTTGCGGTGCTCGCGCTCGTGGTGGTGCTCGCATCATGGCTGCGCGCCGCCCGCGCCCGCGCCTACGCGGAGCTCGGCACGCGCGACCCCCGGCCGGCCTGGCAGCTGTGGCTGTACTGCCTGGTCCCCGTGGTGAACCTGGCGGCCGCGCCGGTGCTGGTGCTCGAGCTGGTGGATGCGCAGCGGCGCGCCGCCGGGCGGGCCACGGATCGTCGCGCAGAGTTCATCCGGCGGTGGTGGGTCGCGTGGGTCGCGCTGGTTATGGTCACGGTGGCGTGCGTGGCCTATTCGCGGGCCGCGGGCGGCCTGCAGCACGGCGCCGACGCCATGGTCTACACCGCGCTGACCTACGCGCTGTGCGGCGCGTTCCTGCTGGTCACGGCGCGGCTGGTGCGCATGATCGACACCGGGCCCACGGCCCGCGAGCAGGAGGAGACGACGCGATGGTTGGCGGTGTAGCGGGCATCGTGGCGCATCGGGGCGCCAGCGGCGAGTTCCCCGAGCACACCATGAGCGCCTTCGAGGCCGCCGTGGCCGAGGGCGCCGACGCGATCGAGTGCGACGTGCGGCTCACCAAGGACCAGCACCTCGTCTGCCTGCACGATCGCACCGTGGAGCGCACCTCCGACGGGACCGGGGCCGTCTCCGAGCTCGCGCTCGCCGACCTCAAGGCGATGGACTTCGGCTCCTGGAAGCGGCCCGGCCACCCCGAGCCCGTGGTGACCCTCGACGAGCTGATCGAGCTGGCCCGCACCAGCGGCCGCAGGCTGTTCGTGGAGACCAAGCACCCCGTGCGGTACGGCGGGATGGTGGAGCAGAAGCTGCTCGCCGCGCTGCAGCGGCACGGGCTGGCCGGCACCGAGCCCGGCGACCTCGACGATGCGCCCGTGTTCGTCATCTCCTTCTCCGGCTCCGCGATCTGGCGGGTGCGCCGCAACGCGCCCGGCGTGCCCGCGGTCCTGCTCGGGGAGGCCTCCCGGCTGCTGGGCGGCGGGGCCGCCACGGCGGTGCGCGCGCAGGGCATCGGCCCCTCCGTGGACTCGCTGCGGGAGCGGCCCGACACCGTGGCCAGGGCGCGGGCCGCGGGGCGGTTCACCTACTGCTGGACCGTCGATTCCGAGGCGGACGTGGCCCTGTGCAACGGCCTCGGGGTGCAGTGGATCGCCACCAACCACCCGGCACGCACGAGGTCCTGGCTGCGGGGATAGGCTCGACCGCATGGGTCGACGCGAACGTAATGCCACTCCCCGCGAGGGATCGAACCGTGCCGAGAAACTGGCCGCCCAGCGCGCCCGCGCCGAGGCCTCGGCCGCCGAGAGCAGCCGGCCCTTCGAGGGCCTGGCCGCCGAGTGCGACATCGTCGCGCTGCGCAACTTCGTGCCCAGCGCGACCGCGCCGCTGAAGGTCGCCGGCGCGAACCGCGAGATCCGCCTCGCGACGGTGCTCCCCGGCGCCGCGCAGGCCCTGGTCCGCGAGGAGGCCGACGGGGTCATCGGCTACGCGGCCCTGCAGACCGCCACCCGCCCGCTCGAACCCGGCGCCGCGCTCGCGGGCGCCGCCCGGTTCGCCGCCGACGCCGAGGCCGGCGAGGCCCTCACGGAGGAGCGCGACGGTGCGCTGCTCGATGTCCTGGATCCCGCTGCGGCCCTGGACATCAGGGTGCACAAGGACTTCGACTGGTGGCTCACCGGCGAGGCCGACCCGCAGACCGTCCAGCTGGTGGAGCACGCCAACTCGCTCATCACCCCCGCCGCCCGGATGGACCTGGGCGTGGACGGGGTGGGCGCCCCCTGGTGGGCCGATACCGGCTCGAAGGCGCACCTGCGCTGGGTGCACCCCGCCCCCGAGGACGAGCTGATGGCGGCCCTGGCGCGCGTGCACGCCGCCGGCGGCCTCACCGTGGGCGAGGGCTCGCGGTTCGCCGGCTCGTTCCGGGCCGACGGGCTGCTCGTGCCCGTCTTCGACCTCGACCGTGAGTCGCACCCCGACGAGTGGGCGCCGGGCACGAAGGAACTCGCCGAGCGGCTCGCCGAGGCCCTCGCGGATGATTCGGAACTGACTGCGGCGCAGCGTCGTTCGCGCGACGGCTTGCGGGGGCGCCAGGTCTCGCTGTAGGCGCACGTGTGTGGGGGCACCGGCGGCCGGGGCGTTGGCCCCGGCCGCCGTCGTTTCGAGGTGCGAGCGGTCACGCCGAGGTCGGTCGCGAGTCCGGCTTCGAGGTGAGATGCCAACCCTTGCAGCGCTCGCACGCGTAGCAGCGGATCTCGCGTCGATGGCACGGCGCTCCGGCGTCCGCGGCGAACTTCCGCGCCGTCTGCGCATTGTGCAGGGCGTGAACTGCGGCCAAGTGGTCGTGAAAACGGACCTTGCCCGTGGGGCAGGGGTGGTGGTGTCGACGCGTCATGCGGCCTCCTCCGTTACGTGCTCGACGGCACGAACACTGCCTCAGATGTCGATGACGTAGCACGCATGGTGTCGATAAGGAGACTTATCGATCGATCGTACACAGGACGGAACGGGATCGGCTAGTTTCATGATCGTTGAATCCGAGCCGGTGAAAGGAGCCGCATGAACACGCTGACGATGCAGAACATCGCGGACCTCACGTCGGTCGAGCGCCCGGTCGTATCAGTGTGGCGCAAGCGCTACGCGCACTCGGATCATCCCTTCCCCGATCCGGTCCCGGGAACCACTGTGTTCGACGTCGCGGCGGTGGCGGACTGGCTCCGCGCGACGGGCCGCGGCAACAATGCGGAGGCCGCTGACGACGCGGTGTTGTTCTCCTCGCTGCTGACGGAGACCTCGCGGGATCTTGACCGCGCATCGCTGCTCCTCGTGCTGCACGCGCTGTCCGGCGAGCCGATCCGGGATTTCACACCCACCGATGTCATGCGGCTGGTCGCGGAGGCCGACGACGAGCGCCTCGTCTCGGTGGAAGATGTGCTCGACGCGATGGACGACGACGCGCTGCTACACGCGGTCGACGAACTGGCCGAGGCCGCGTTCGGCGCGGACCGGGTACTGCGCCGGATGGTCGACGAGGCGTCTTCGCAGTCGCCTCGTAGT
Organism: Tsukamurella paurometabola; assembly: GCA_040391845.1. Lineage (GTDB taxonomy): Bacteria > Actinomycetota > Actinomycetes > Mycobacteriales > Mycobacteriaceae > Tsukamurella > Tsukamurella paurometabola_B. The sequence goes on from JBEBXD010000082.1 coordinate 3,322, forward strand.
GGCGAACTCGTGACGGCGGCAGGCGCGAAGTTGCTGCACGAGATCGTCGTCGAGATCGTTCGCGCCACCCCCGGGACCGCCCTCGCGCCGGTGTCGGACGGCGGGATGATGCTGGTGAACGGGCTGGCATCGCGGCTCGTTGACATGCAGCGCACCTCGGTTGGCGCGGCCGACGATCTCATGGCGACGGCATGGGAGCGAGCGGTGTGGCGATCGATGGCAGCGCACGGGCTCAGCATCGGTCCGCGGAACGACGAGGCGCCGACCGTGCTGGTCGGCCAGTGGGTAGCGGCATCGGACGGAGACGCCGACGCGTTCTTCGATTGGATCGGTGCTGTCGCGATGTCGCTCGGGCCGTTGAGTCGCGCGGTGATCATCGGCCCGGCGTCTCTCCTGGTCGATCCGCTGACCGGATCGAATGCGACATCGCGCGCCGACCAGCTCGCCTTCGGCGAGCACTACGTGGCGCCGCTGAGGTACGTGGCGAGTCTCCCGAAGGGGATGTGCGGTGACGGAAGCCGCCGCCGACTCGCCGTGTGGGTTCTCGGTGAGGTGCCCGGCACCGATCAGCAGTGGACCACGTATGCCGACCATTCGGCGCACGGGCTCACACCCGCGGAGAATGCCGTGACCGCCGCGGATGTGGTCGCTGCGCTCGATCCCGAGCCGCTCAAGCACGCGTTCCTCCGCGGTTTGCCGCGGCGCAGCGAGGTCGTGCTGCGCAGGAATGAACTCGCGTGGCCGACCGCCGATCCGCGAGCAGTGGTCGACGGCGGCGCGCTCGCCCGGGTCTGGGAGGCACGCGACCGCTGCGCCGACTCGATTCTCGATGGGCTCGACGTCATGGCGGCGCCCGCGGATGCCGGTCGAAATCCGGTCCCGTGGAGGACGGCAACGGCGCCCGGCAGGGCGCGCTTAGCGAAAGTGCTGGCCGGCGTGCGGCTGGCGGATGACCTCTGCCAGGCGCACGGGGCCGGCACCGCCCGCGTGCTCGGGGCGCCGGAGGTCCGCGCGCTGATGGGCGTCGGGGACCGGAAGGTCGATCGGCTTGTCCTGGAGGAGGTTGCACCACGGGCGCGATTCACCGAGCCGGGGGATGTCGTGTACGTCACCACCGGGACGCCCGCGGCGATCGTCGACCGGGTGGGGGGTGCCGTTGTGCAGGCACCCGCCAGGATCGTGCGGATTCTGCCCGACCCCGATGGTGAGTCTCGATTGCTCCCAGAGATGGTGGCGGCGGACATCTCCGCACAAACGGGCAGCGATACGCGGGCCTGGCAGTTGCGGACCGTGCGCACCGAATCGGCGGAAGCGCTGAGGACGGTTTTCGCCCGCGTGACAGCCCGCCGGACAGAACTACAAGAACAACTCTCAGCTGTGGAGGAACTGGGTATGGAGCTGGCACGAGGACTCGCGACGGGGTCACTGACGATGACGGGGCAGGAATGAAGGAGGGGGATTCGCACGTGGAGGGGCTTCGGTATCCCGACGTCTACTCGTGGTTCGACGAGGTGCTGCAGAGTGTCGTGGAGATCGACCCGGACGACGAGGATCGCCGATGGTGCCGTATGTGGCATCGACACCCGGAGGTGGTCGCCAGGATGACGGCCCTGTGGCGGTCGTGGGAGCACATCGTTCAGGATCCGGCGACGGGGCTCTCGATGTGGATGACGGACCACCTGGATCCGCATATGGACCGGATCACCAGTCCGACGGGGCCGCTGCGTCACTGCAGGCCGGCGACCAGCCTCTCGGAATGCGATCACCGGGAACCCAAGGCGCTGGCGAGTCAGCTCGCGGTCGAGCTCGCCGAGGGCGTGCAGACGCTGGTGTCGGCTTCGAACGAGGGCGAGTACCTGCGGCGGAACCCGATCCAGATCAGCACCGAGGACGGTGAGTCCCTGGCGATCGAGACCGCGAAGGTGATCGGCCGGGAACTCGGGATGGGACAGGTCGGCACCTACGGGCTGGTGGAGGAGACCATCTCTCGGCTGCAGTCCCTCGCGAAGCAGTGCTTCGGCGAGCACACCCGCGGGCTGTGGCCCCACCTCGATGATCTCGCCGTGCAGCGCCGCGCGAAGCGCGCCGTGGAGGTGGCCAACAGGACGCTGGCGGAATGGCTCGTGGAGGAGCACACCCGCGATGAAGACCAGGCGGCCGAGATCGAGGAACTGGCGGCCAATGCGATGAACGATCCTGAGGAGGAACAGAACTAGTGGCAAGCGCGAAGGCGGAGAAGGCTCCGTCCACCAGCAAGGAATTGAAGGACACGCTGTGGAAGGCGGCCGATAAGCTGCGCGGCTCCATGGACGCGTCGCAGTACAAGGACGTGGTCCTCGGGCTCGTGTTCCTCAAGTACGTCTCGGACGCGTTCGACGAGCGGAGGCAGGCGATCGCCGCGGAGCTCGAAGGCGAACCCGCGGACTACATCGTGGAGACACTGGAGGACCGCGATGAGTACATCGGCAGCGGTGTGTTCTGGGTGCCGCGCGAATCCCGATGGGGTTACCTGGCCGCCCTGGCGAAGGGCGTACCGGCTTCCGCGACGAATGATGCCCTGTCGATCGGCAACCTGATCGACGAGGCGATGCGAGGCCTGATGGCGGCCAACGTGTCGCTGACGGGTGTGCTCCCCATGATGTTCGGGCGCGACAACATCGACCAGCGGCGCCTCGGTGAACTCGTGGATCTGTTCAACTCCGCACGGTTCTCGGGGCAGGGCGCATCGAAGGCGCGCGACCTGCTGGGAGAGGTGTACGAGTACTTCCTCGAGAAGTTCGCGAAGGCCGAGGGCAAGCGAGGTGGCGAGTTCTACACCCCGGCGTCGGTGGTGCGTACCCTCGTGGAGATCCTCGAACCGCACTCCGGTCGCGTCTATGACCCCTGCTGCGGCTCGGGCGGCATGTTCGTGCAGGCGGAGAAGTTTCTGGAGCGGCACAAGGAGGACCCGACGAACATCGTGGTCTACGGCCAGGAGCTGAACGAGCGCACGTGGCGGATGGCGAAGATGAACCTCGCGATTCACGGCATCGATACTCAGGGACTGGGCTCGAAGTGGCAGGACACCTTCGCCCGCGACATCCACCCGGACATTTCGGCTGACTATGTACTCGCCAACCCGCCGTTCAACATCAAGGAATGGGCGCGTCGCGAGGATGACCCGCGGTGGCGCTACGGCGTTCCGCCGGCCCGGAACGCCAACTACGCCTGGATGCAGCACATCCTCTCCAAGCTCGCGCCCGGCGGTGAAGCGGGCGTGGTGATGGCCAACGGCACCATGACCTCGAACACCAACGGTGAGGGCGAGATCCGCAAGGCCATGGTCGAGGGCGACGTGGTCTCCTGCGTCCTCGCCCTTCCCGCCCAGCTGTTTCGCGGCACGGGCATCCCCGTGTGCGTGTGGTTCTTCGCGAAGGATAAGTCCGCTGGCAAGGGCGGTAAGACCGACCGCACCGGCGAGGTGCTGTTCATCGACGCCCGCGAACTGGGTCACATGGTCGACCGCGTGGAGCGCACCTTCTCCGACGACGACATCATGTCGATCGCCCGCACCTACCGCCGTTGGCGCGGCAGGGGCTCCGTCGACGGTGACTACGCCGACGAGCCCGGTTTCTGCAAGTCTGCGAGTCTGGATGAAATCCGCGCAGCCGGCTTTGCTTTGACTCCGGGGCGATACGTCGGGGCCGTGCAGACCGACGACGACCTCGAACCGATCGGCGAGAAGATCACTCGCCTGACGACGGAGCTCACCGCAGCCCTCGACGAGTCCGCGCGGCTTGACGTGGTGGTCCGTGAGCAACTGGGACGGCTCACATGAACATCGTTGCGATCAAGGATCTGCCCATGAGCGCACCTCCGACATATGGGATAGTCCAACCTGGTGCTGATACATACGGGGGCGTTCCTATGCTGCGCGCAGGAGATCTACATGCGGGTACACCCGCGATAGGTTCTCTCATTCGAGTCGCTCCTGAAATCGAACAGCGATTCGCTCGCACCCGAATTGTCGGTGGAGAAGTTCTGATTTCTCTGGTTGGGACACCAGGGGTCGCACGCGTTGCGGACAAAGCGTGGCGAGGATTCAATGTTGCTCGCGCGATTGGTGTGCTGCGTGTGGATCCAGCCGACGCGCGATGGGTGTCGTACTGCTTTGAAACGGAAGTAGTCAAAGCGCAGGTGGCTGAGTCGCTGAATACAACAGTGCAGGCGACGCTCAATCTTCAGGATCTTGCCCGGGTTCAAATTCCGATGCCAGAGGCTAGAATCCGTGATGGAGTTTGCCAAGTGCTCGGCGCGCTGGATGACAAGATCGCCGCGAATCGTCACTTGGCCGGTTGTATCTGTGACCTGCAGACGGAGTTGTGGCGCGCAGCGGCAGGCAGGGTGCCTAAGGTATCGCTAACATCTGTAGCCGTGCCTCATTTGGGTGGAACTCCGCCACGTGGTGACACGAGTGCATGGGGCGGGTCTGTATGCTGGGCCTCCGTGCGAGACGTCACTTCTTCGGAATGCGGTGTTATTCTCGAAACGGCCGAGACGATCGATGAAGAGGTTTCTCGGAGTGCCCGCAGACTGAATCCTCTGCCGAAGGGGTCTGTGATTCTGACCGCGCGAGGAACTGTGGGAAGTGTTGCAGTACTCGGCGTAGAGTGCGCGATCAACCAGTCTGCCTATGCTTTTGTGCCGAGCGACGGCAGGTCCACCGTTCTAAGGTGCGCCATAGAGGCTGCGGTAGACGAGCTACGATCCAAAGCTCACGGATCGGTGTTCTCGACGATAACGATGCAGACGTTGAACGAAATTCGCGTCCCGAATCTATTTGGTGGTGACGCGTCCAGTTTAGCTGCGCGCCTAGAAACTCTCGAAGAGCGGAGGCGTTTTGCACTGATTGAAAATGGGGTGCTTGTGCGAACACGCGACGAACTCCTTCCGCAACTTATGGACGGTCGGATCAGAGTGAAGGAGGCGGAGAAGCGGGTGGAAGACATCGTGTGACGCCCGCGTCCATGCCTACGACAATCCCCAATCCGTGAGCGCGCGACGCCACAACGGTTCGTACTTCCGCGGCCAGATGACCTCGTCGGCATGGGCGGCGAGGATCTCGGGGTCGATCCATCGGACCATGTCGCGATAGCGGCCCTCGGTCATCACGATGGTGTAGGCGATCAGGAGCGACTGCAGGTCTGCGGCGTCGCGCCACCGCTGGTCGGAAGTGCCTGACCATTCAAGGTTGATCGGCAGCCGGAACCGTCCACGCGGCGAGAACGCCGGAACCCACAGCTTCGAGGGAATGAGGACCGGTCGGCGGCGCAAGCCGGCGTCGATGGCGGCCCCATCGGCGCCAGCCGCCGCAAGCGCACGTTCGAGCTGCTCGGCCGACTCCCCATCGGGCACGCGGATGCCGTCAGCCCAGTCGTCCACTGTGGGTACGTCGACATTCAGCGCGGCGGCGAGTTCGCTGCGCGTCATCTCGCCCTCGTCGAGGAGATCGCGAGCCGGATCGTGGTGTCGGCGCGTGGGCATCGGCTACTCCGCGTCCGGCGTGTGCACGGCGGAGGGCGGCCACGCGTCGATCCACAGCTTCGCTGCGACCCAGTGTTCGCCGTTCCGGCGTAGCTCTAGCACCCGAACGCGGTCAACGGGGAACGCATCGAATGCCTGGACGTTCTCGTCGTACTCGGGGACGAACTTGATGTAGCGAGTGCCGTCGTTCGTAGCGTCGGAGTGAGGCATCGACGCGATGCCGAATCCGGACAGCTGGCGGCGAGCTTCTGGGAAGTCCCAGGACTCGGGGTGCCCGGTCAGTTGCGCTACGAGGTCGGGGTGCTCATCCATCGAGAGGAGAGCAGCCCACCAGAGGCTCGCGAACCCAAGGGGATGAGTTGGGTCGCCGAACCGCGGGGGCAACTGGTCGGTGATTGCAACCGGGTCGACTACAGGCCGGGTCATGGCGGTGAGTTCAGCGCAGAAGCGTGGCACCTGACTCTGGAGTGCGAACACAAGGCCGTACCGGTCCGTCGGCGGGCGCTGATTCCGGGCCAGCATCGCATCGATGGCGGCCAGCATGCGTTCCTCATCGAGGTCGAGCTGATTGAGCAGGAACTCGTCGGGATGAATCGCCTCGATCTCGAATTCAGCCACGGCCGTCGGCGAGAAGTCCTTGAGGTTCGCCGTCACGATCTGCGCCGCACCGCCTCTCACCGCCGCCGCCAGCACATGACGGTCCTTCGGGTGGTTGGTGAGAACGGGCAGAAGCGACTCGTAGCCGGTTACCATGGCGTGGGGGAACGCTCGCTGCATCTGATCGAGTCGGTAGCCCGCCGATGCGTGCGTCAGGCCCGCCTTGCTCACGAGATTCCGTTCGAGTTCGGCCATGATGTCGGCTGACCACACGGGCGTGAACAAGCCCGCGTCAGCGATCGACAGCAGTAGGTTCGCGAGGTTCTGCGGGAACAGGGCGCAGGTGTCGAGAACGACGCGGAACGGCGAGGTTGTCAACAGTCACCGCATGGAGGGGAAACCGTCGACTGCTGGATCCGCCGGTTCCTCGGCGAGGGCGACCAGGGCCGCCCGGCGATCCGCTGCCACCCGACGCTGGTACGCCAGTACGTCCTCCAACATCACCTTGCGATGCCGCCCAAGGCCTGGGCTCGTGAACGGAATGCGCCCGTCCTCGAGAAGCCCCACGAAGGTCGGCCGACTGATGCCGAGCAGGTCCGCCGCCTCCTGAGTGGTGAGGTGCGTGCGCACCGGTTGCACCGTCACGGCCTGGCCGGCCGCGAACGCCTCCGCTGCGGCCCGCACGACATCGCGCAGCTCCGCTGGGAGTTCCGCGGTAGTCGTTCCGTTCCCCACTTGGACCACGTCGCACGCCAGGATCTCGCCGAGAGCGTCCGAGGGGCGCGCATCGGACGGCGGCAGTGTGGTGTGGTCCGCGACGATGGTCATAGAACCAGCATACTTCGAAAAAATCGAAACTGCAGCGATAGCTCTCCGAAGGCGTTAATACGCAGAAATCTGCGTGTATCCGTGTTCAAGCAGCAGTAGTCTGCGGGTATGAGAATCGGAGCCGTAACGGTGCAGGCCCGTGCGGTCGCGGACGCCTCAGGGCGGATCGGGGAGGACATCGGCACGTGGCGGCGTGCTCGCCGGATGACACAGGCGGATCTCGCCCTGCGCTCGAACGTCTCCGTGCGCACACTCAGCAAAATCGAGGCGGGCGATATGAACACGTCCACCCTCGGCCTCCTACGCGTCCTGCACACACTCGGTGTGCTTGATGCGCTCACAGCCGCCGTGGATCCTAACCAGTCCGAGCTGGGGATCGCGCTACTCCGCGAAGCGCTGCCGAAGCGGGTGCGCCATGCCTGATCGAGGCGCGCCGTCAGGCGCCCAGGCCTCGGCGTCAGTCACTGCGATAACCCTGGTTATCGCATGCACAGCTGGATAATGTCGCTCGATCGGCTGAGGATTCATGGCATGACCACGAGGTGCGATGGGAGTACGCGATGGGTGGATTGATGGACGAGGCCGCCTGGGAGCAGTGGACGCTCGACCAGCTGGCTGAGATCGAGTGGGAGCATAAGACCGGCAGGGAGGTCGCCCCCGGTTCCGGCGAGCGGGAGAACTGGCACGACATCGTGCTGCGGGGCACCGTCGAACGTGCGCTCCGCAACCTGAACCCCGATGTCCCCGAGCACTACCTCGCCCAGGCGTACGCCGAAGTGACCACGCCGAAGTCACAGGACCCGATCGCCGAGAACTACCGTCTCCACAAGATCCTCACCGAGGGTTACCGGGGAATCGAGTACGTCGATAACGACGGCCACCTCGTGACCCCGTCGATCCAGTTCCTCTCCGGTGACCCCTCGCGCAACCGCTACTACGCGGTGAACCAGGTGACCATTCGCAGCCACGAGAACGAGCGTCGGTTCGACATCGTGCTCTACGTCAACGGGCTGCCGCTCACCATCATCGAGCTCAAGCAGGCCGGCGCGAAGAACGCGACCGCCGAATCCGCATACAACCAGCTCCGCACGTACGTCCACGAGTTCCCCATGGCGTTCCGGTTCTGCGTGTGCGTGCTCGCGAGCGATGGAATCGAGGCCCGCTACGGGACTCCGTTCACGCCGTGGAACCACTTCGCGCCGTGGAACGTGGATGACGACGGCCATCCCCTTGGCCTCGACGAGGTGGGGCCCGACGGCGACCCGGTCACCGAACTCGAACTCACCCTGAACGGCGTGTACAACACCGAGCGGTTCGGCCAGCTCCTGCGCGACTACACCGCGTTCGATGAGTCCGAATCGGGACTGACAAAGCGGATCGCCAAGCCGCACCAGTACTTCGCTGTGGAGAAGGCTGTTGGGAGCACCGTCGCTGCCGTCGACAGTGACGGCCGCGCAGGCGTCGTGTGGCACACCCAGGGCTCGGGCAAGTCGATGGAGATGGAGCTGTACACCGCGAAGGTGATGCGTCACCCACGGCTGGCCAACCCGACCGTGGTCGTGATCACCGACCGGACCGAGCTCGACACCCAGTTGTTCGACGGGTTCGCCCAGTCCACGCTGCTGCCCGAGAAGCCGCTGAAGGTCGCGAGTAGGGAGGCACTCCGCGACGCGCTCTCCAACGCGCGGACGGGCGGCATCGTATTCACGACCCTGCAGAAGTTCGGCCTCACCAAGGACGAGAAGGACGCGGGCGCTGATCATCCCCGCCTCTCGGACCGACGCAACGTGATCGTCATCGTCGACGAGGCGCACCGCAGCCACTACGACACGATCGACGGCTACGCCGCGCACCTCAAGCGCGCTCTGCCGAACGCCTCGCTCATCGCGTTCACCGGCACGCCCATCGCCGAGGGCGAACGAGACACGCGCCGCGTCTTCGGCGACGACATCGACGTCTACGACCTGCAGCGCGCCGTGCGTGACGGCGCGACGGTGCCGGTCGCGTTCGAACCCCGCCTGATCAAGCTGGTCCGGATCGAGGGGATCGACGACGAGCAGCTCGACGATGCCGCCGAGGAGGCCACCGCAGGCCTCGACGACGTGGACAAGGAACGCCTGCAGCGACAGGTCGCAGTCCTCGACACGGTGTACGGTGCGCCCGAGCGAGTGCACACGCTGGCGCAGGACCTGTTGCGGCACTGGGAGAACCGCAGCGCATCCATGCGTCCGTTCATCGGTGGACCGGGTAAGGCGATGGTGGTGTGCGCGACCCGCTCCATCGCGGCGCGGCTGTACGAGGAGCTGATCGAGGCGCACCCCGAGTGGCACAGCGACGAGGACAGCAAGGGCGTGGTGAAGGTGGTGTACACCGCCAATCCCACCGACACGGACCTGATCAAGAAGCACATGCGCCGGCCCAGCGGTACGCAGGCCGTGAAGAACCGCGTCAAGGACCCCGACGACGAGCTGCAGATCGTGATCGTCAAGGACATGATGCTCACCGGTTTCGACGCGCCGTCGCTGCACACGCTCTACATCGACCGCCCGATGAAGGGCGCCCTGCTGATGCAGACCCTGGCGCGCGTCAACCGCACCTTCCGCGGTAAGCAGGACGGCCTGCTGGTCGCCTACGCGCCTCTCGTGGAGAGCCTGAACAAGGCGCTCGCCGAGTTCACCCACGACGGGACGGACCGCAAGCGCGAGGTCGGGCAGGACATGGCCGAGGCGGCGGAGATCGTGTTCGACCTGCTGGAACGGCTCCGCGCGGTGGTCGGTGTCGAATGGCGCGCGATCGTCGACTCCGACCCGCGCAAGGGCTGGGCGAAGGCATTCACGATCACCGCGACGCGGCTCCGGTCACCAGCCACTGAGGGGAACACCGATCCCGAGGACCCCGAGAAGCGGCCGCTCGCCGATAGCTTCCGTGAACTGTCCGCCAAGCTGGCGCGAGCCTGGGCCCTGACGGCCGGCTACGCCGAAACCGACACCGAGTTGTCCAAGGTGCGCCAGGAGGTGCAGTTCTACGAGCAGGTGCGCACGTGGATGGCCAAGCTCGACGCCCGAGACAGGGTGGCTCGGGGGGAACCGATTCCCGACGATGTCGCGCGCCTTCTCGGCGATCTCATCGTGACCACCGCGCAGAGCACCGGCGTGATGGACATCTACCGTGAGGCCAACCTCGACCTGCCGCAGCTGGACCAGCTCACGCCGTCCTGGGTCGAGGACGTAAAGCAGGAGAGCAAGGCGCACATGGCGATCGAGGCGCTCAAGGCGAGCCTGATCGAACGTGCGCGGGAGAACACCCGAGGCAACGAGATCCGATCGACGATGTTCTCCGATCGGGTTAATGAATTGATGAAGAAGTACACGAACCAGCAGCTCACCGCCGCACAGGTGATCGCGGAGCTCGTCGAGCTGGCCGCAGAGGTTGTGGCCGAGGCCGATCGCGGTAAGAACTTCACGCCTCCTTTGGAGCGCGACGAATTGACCTTCTACGACGTCGTGACCCAGAACCCGGAGGCCGTCGACGTCATGGGTGATGACGTACTCGCTCAGATCGCCCGTGACCTCGTCGCCACGATGCGAAACGACACCCGCGTGGACTGGACGGTCCGCGACGACGTCCGCGCGAAGCTGAGGGCGACTACGAAGCGGCTCCTCCGCAAGTACGGATACCCGCCGGACAAGCAGCCGGAGGCGATCACCGCGGTGCTGCAGCAGATGGAAGCGCTCGCTCCGAAGTATGCGGAAGGGGTGTAACGGCGGGGCATTCGAGCGTCGCGGGTAGACGCTAGTGCGTTACGCCGGCGCTCTCAGAGTCAGCCGCGGAAGCGGTCGCCGAGGGCGCCCCGCAGGTACGCGGTGATCGTCTGCCGCACATCGTAGTTCGCGTCGCTCGCGTCCAGGGAGCCGAGCGCGCCGGACAGTCGCGGCAGGTCGAGCACGTGCTGCGGGATCTCCCGCTCGTACCAGGCGCTGGACGTGGGGCGGGCGTCGCGCATCGCCCGGTTGGTGCGCACCGTGACCTCGCCGATCGTGATCCGCCACAGGCCCAGCAGCAGGTGCAGGGCCTCCGCCTCGTCGATCCCCAGCGCGTCGGTGGTGCGCAGGAACTCGTCGAACGTCCACGCCGAGTAGGCGTCGATGATCTCGTCGGACGAGAGCACGTCGACCACCCAGGGGTGCAGGGTGAGGTGATCGATCACGGTGATCGGCAGCTGCACCAGCCGCTCGTGCGGGTCCTCGGACAGCTCCGGGGCGGGCGTGTTCCACGACTGGTGCTCGAGAACGGCGCCCAGCAGGTCGTTCTTGGAGTCGAAGTAGTGGTAAATGCCCATCGCGCTGATGTCCAGGCGCGCCGCCAGGGTGCGCATCGAGAACTTCAGCGGCCCTTCGGTCGTGAGGATGTCGGCAGCCGCCGCGACCACCTGCTCGCGGTTCACCTTCGGCGGTCGGCCGATGCGGCCGCGTTCACTCATGGCGTCACCCTAGCCGGTGCTCCCCGGCCCGCTCAGCAGGCGAGCGGGGATCGGCCGGTCCGCGGCGATCAGCCCGAAGAACTCGTCGGTGTTCTCGCCCCACGCCAGTGAGTCGCCGTCGTCGGTGTACACGCTGCCGCCGGTGGGGGTCGTGGTGGTCACGGCGTCGCCGCTGAGCGCCCAGGCCAGCCGCCCGAGGTCCCACAGGTGCGTCCCCTCGTCCACGGTCAGCGCGCCCGCGACCGCGTTCGCCAGGCCCCACATCGCGAACGGGTTGATCAGCGTGGTGGGCGAGGTGGCCTCCTTGAACAGGGCGGACATGAACTCGCGCTGGTGCACCACCCGGTCCAGGTCCGCGTTCGGCGTGGCGCGGGTGCGCACGTAGCCGAGCGCCTGGGCGCCCTCGAGGGTCTGGCAGCCCGCTTTCAGGCGCAGCCCGGCCTTCGGGTCGTTGATCGGGTACTTCGGGCACATCTCGACCCCGCCGATCGCGTCCACCATGTTGGCGAAGCCGCCGAAGCCGATCTCCGCGTAGTGGTCGATATGCACACCGGACGCCTTCTCCACCGTCTGCACGAGCAGCTGCGCGCCGCCCGCGTCGCCGGCGCCCGACGTGCTGCCCAGGAAGTAGGCGGCGTTGATCTTGTGCTTGCCCTGCCCCGGCACCGAGACGTACAGGTCGCGCGGGATCGACACCAGGGTCGCGTTGCCGGACTTCGGGATGTGCACCAGCATGATCGTGTCGGTGCGGGCCCCGCCCAGGTCGCCGCCCGTCGCCAGCGCCCGCTGCTGCGCGGGCGTGAGGCCCTCGCGCGCGTCCGTGCCCACGAGCAGCCAGTTCGTACCCGGGGTGTCGGCTACGCGGCCGGCGTACCCGGCGAGCGCGTCGATCCGCTTGAGCTTCCCGTCGAAGTAGATCGTCCCGGCCACCGTGCCCACGAGCAGCACTACGAGGAGGATCCCCAGCCAGCGGAAGGGGTGCACCTTGCGCCTGCGCCGGACCTTCTTCGGCGCGGGCGCCGCGGGTGCGGGTGCGGCGGACCGTCGACCCGGGTCCCGGTCCCGGCCGCGGCTGCGGCCCCGCGGGGGCCGTGGGGGCGGCGGGACGCGCCCGTCGCTGCTGCCCCGGGCCCCGACGGTGCGCCTGACCTCGCCCGCGGGGACGGGCTCGGGCTCCTGGCGGGGAGCCCACTCCTGACGGGGCTGCGGCTGCGGCCGCTCGACGCGGGTGGCGCGGGGCTGGGGCGGCGCGTTCCGGGGCGCCGGCCGGCGGGGCGGCTGCTGCGGCGGCCGCTGCTGCGCGGGCGGCACGACCCGCCCGCCCTGGCGGGGGATCCCCTGCGGGTGCCGGGGCGCGCGGGAGCGCGGGTCGCCCTCGGGGACCTGCGACCAGGCGAGGTTCGGCTCGGGCCTCTCCTGCCTGCGCGGCCGTTCGTCGTTCACGGCATCCGACTGTACGGGCCGCGGCTGAGAAATCAGCGCAGGAGCGACGGGTATCGCCGCGCTCGCCGCGAGGTCGTGTAGCACGGGTTCGGTGCTATCGTGGAGAGATGGCGAACCTCACCATCACGGTCGATGCGGAGACGCTCCGGCGCGCCCGCATCCGTGCTCTCGAGCGCGGCGAATCGGTGAACAAGGTTCTCGCGGAGCAGCTCCGCAGGTATGCGGACGCGGACGACGCGCGCGGCCCGCGGCAGCGGACGAACGATCGGCTGACCGCACTCGCGGCGCGCATGACCCGTGGCAGCGCGGGGCGCGAATGGTCCCGGGACGAGCTCTACGACGGCGACCGCACCGCGTGAGGGTCTTCATCGATACGAACGTCCTTGCGTATCGCCTGGACCCGGATGAACCGGCGAAGCAGCGGCGGGCGGTGGCTGCGCTGCAGGAACCCCACGACTTCGTCATCAGTACCCAGGTGCTGCTGGAACTGTTCTCCGTGGTGACCCGCAGGTTCGGGCAGTCGAAGGCACTCGCCCGCGAGGCGGTCGAGGCAGTCGAGTACGAGACCGTGACGGCCGACCGCGCCCTCCTTCTGATCGCGGCCAGGACCGCGGAGGAACAGCAGTTGAGCATCTTCGACGCGATGGTGGCCGCCGCGGCGGCGCGGGCGGGATGCGACGAGCTGTGGACCGAGGACCTCTCCGATGGGCAGGCGATTCTCGGCGTCCGCGTGCGGAACCCGTTCGCCTGACCTCCCGGGTGCGGGTGTCCGCGGCTCTCGTCAGCCGAGGAACCCGAGGTGATCGCGCAGCAGGGCGTAGCCGACGAAGGCGACCACGTCGAGCAGGAAGTGCGCGATCACGAGCGGCCACAGCCGGCGCCACCGCTCATAGGCCGCCCCGAAGATCACCCCCATCACCAGGTTCCCCAGGCCCGCGCCGAAGCCCTGGTACAGGTGGTAGCTGCCGCGCAGCACCGCCGCCGACGCCACCCGCCCCGCGCGGCCCACGCCCAGCTGCCGCAGCCGGGTCAGGAAATAGCCCACGACCACGACCTCCTCGGCCACGGCGTTCCCCGCCGCGAGCAGCACGTAGGTGAGGATCCGCCACCACTGCACATCGCCCGAGGCGGGCACCACGCTCGCGGTGACGTGCAGCGCCCGCCCCGCCGCGTACAGCGCCAGCCCGGGGATGCCGATCGCCGCGGCCAGCGCGGTGCCCATGCCCACGTCGCGCAGCACGGCGCGGATCGGGCGGCGCAGCGCGAAACCGATGTCCGCGAAGCCGATCCCGGAGCGCACCAACAGGTACAGCGCCAGCGCCGCCCACGCGAACAGCTGCACCGCCCCGAGGCACTGGAGCAGGAAGTCGATCACCGCGTGCGGGCTGCGAACCGGGTTGAGCGACACCGTCGTTCCGCCGACGCCGGCGCCCAGCTGATAGCCGATCAACCGCACCGTCGAATACAGCCCCGACCAGGCGAACGTGACCAGCAGGACGACGGCGGTCTCGGCGCGCAGGAGGCGCCGCTCCCGTGGCGGCGCGGACTCGGGGACGCTCACCGGGACACCGTACTCACACCTCGCATACGATTGCCCGGTCCTGCAGCGAGTGAAGGGATCCCAGTGTCCGCTCCCACCCGGCCCCGATCGGGGCCCATCGACCGGTTCTTCCACATCACCGAGCGGGGTTCGACGGTGCCGCGCGAACTGCGCGGCGGCCTCGTCACGTTCTTCACGATGGCCTACATCGTGGTGCTCAACCCGATCATCATCGGCGGCGTCGTCGGCAACAACAAGAACGTGGACGTGCTGGGGCACGTGCTGCCCACCGCGCAGGTCGCGGCCGTCACGGCGCTCGCCGCGGGAGTCATGTGCATCGCGTTCGGAGCGATCGTCAACTACCCGTTCGGCATCGCCGCGGGCCTGGGTGTCAACAGCCTGCTCGCGGTGACCGTCGCGCCGCAGGTCACCTGGCCCGAGGCGATGGGCCTGGTGGTGATCGACGGCATCATCATCGTGATCCTCGGCGTCACCGGCTTCCGCACCGCGGTGTTCCGGGCGATCCCCGCCGAGCTCAAGGCCGCGATCGCCGCGGGCATCGGCTGCTTCATCGCGTTCATCGGCCTCGTGGACGCCGGGTTCGTCCGGCGCATCCCGGACGCCGCCGGGACGACGGTGCCCGTCGGCCTCGGGATCGGCAACTCCGTCGCGGCGTGGCCCACGGCGGTGTTCGTGTTCGGCGTGCTGCTGATCGGCGTGCTGGTGGTCCGCAAGGTGCCCGGCGCGATCCTGCTGGGCATCGTGATCACCACGATCGTCGCGCTGATCGTGCAGAAGGTGGCGGGCCTCGGCCCGTCCTTCAAGGACCCGCACGGCTGGAGCCTGAACATCCCCGAGCTCCCGTCGAGCCTCGGCGGGCTGCCGGACCTGTCGCTGGTCGGCGAGGTCGACGTGTTCGGCGCCTTCACCCGGATCGGTGTACTCGCGGCGTCGGTGCTGGTGTTCGCGCTGGTGTTGTCGAACTTCTTCGACGCCATGGGAACCATCACCGGGCTCACCAAGGAGGCCGGCCTGATGGACAAGGACGGCGGCGTCCCGAACATCGGTAAGGCCCTCGCCGTGGAGGGCGCGGGCGCGATCGTCGGGGGCGGCGCGTCGGCGTCGTCGAACACGGTGTTCGTCGAGTCCGCGTCCGGCATCGCGGAGGGCGCCCGGACCGGCCTGGCGAACATCGTGACGGGCGTGCTGTTCCTCGCCGCGATGTTCTTCACCCCGCTGTACGAGGTGGTGCCGTCCGAGGCCGCCGCGCCCGCGCTGGTCGTGGTGGGCGCCATGATGATCGGGCAGCTGCGCGACATCGACTGGTCGCGGTTCGAGATCGCGCTGCCCGTGTTCCTCACCGTGGTCTCGATGCCGTTCACCTACTCGATCGCCAACGGCATCGGGATCGGCTTCATCACCTGGGTGATCATGGCCGTCGCCCGCGGGAAGGTGAAGTCCGTGCACCCGCTGCTGTGGATCGTGGCGGCGCTGTTCCTGCTGTACTTCGCGAAGGAGCCGATCGAGACGCTGTTCGGGATCTGACGCGGCGGCCTATTCGCCGGTGTCGTGGCGTCCGGCCCGCTCCGCCTTCGCCGCCTCCTTGGCCTCCTTCTCGGCCAGCTTGGCGTCGAGCTTGGCCTGCTTCGCGGCGGCCTTCTCCGTGGCCTTCTGCATCTTGCGGGACGCGCGCTTCTTGCGGAGTACAGATCCGAGGACGGGCAGCGCGATCGCGACCACCGCGCCGACGACGGCACCGACTGCCGAGGCGCCGCGGAACATCGGCCCGTCGACGTCGAGGATGCGTTCGCCGGCGTGCGAGGCGTTCCCGCCGCCGAGCACCACCGTGAGCGTGAGCAGGTTCGGGATCGCGGCGATGACCGCGAGGACCGCCGCGACCCCGGCGAGCGCGGGGTGGCTGCGGATCCTGCGTGCCGCGAAGATCAGCAGTAACAGGGGTACGAGGGTGCAGACGAAGCCGACCGCGAGCCCGAGGCCGGTGCCCGTGAGCATGCTGCCGTCGATGACGCGCCCGAGCCGTTCGGCCCACCAGCGCGGCACGATCGCCGCCAGGATGAAGTAGACGATCACCAGCACCGCGACGACCGCGACGGCGCCGATCGCGCGCCGCAGCCACAGCTTCGCGGCGTCGCCGGCGCGCGCGGCCCGTCCCGGCTGGGCGGACTGCTCGTGCTCGTCGTGGGCGGTGTCCGGCCGGGGGTCCTCGGGTGTGGCGGTCATCTCGACAATCTATCCGGTTTCCTCACGTATTAGAGGGCTCGGGC
>JBEBXD010000083.1:0-19750 GCA_040391845.1 Tsukamurella paurometabola
CCTCGCGAGCGACGGCTTCACCACGCTGAACCGGATCTCGACGGTGGGCGCGTTCATCCTGGGCGCCTCGACCCTGCCGTTCGTGTGGAACGTGTTCAAGAGCTACCGGTACGGCGAGGTCGTCACCGTCGACGATCCCTGGGGCTTCGGCAACAGCCTGGAGTGGGCCACCAGCTGCCCGCCGCCGCGGCACAACTTCACCGAGCTGCCCCGGATCCGTTCGGAACGCCCGGCGTTCGAGTTGCACTACCCGCACATGGTGGAACGGATGCGCGCCGAGGCGCACTCCGGGCCGGGCGCGGGCCACTAGCGCAGCCCCCGAACCCGACCCCGATCGACACCGAAACGGCGTCTCCCTCCACGGGAGGCGCCGTTCGGCGTACCACCGGGCCCGACTACGATTTTCCCCGTGCATGCAGCGACCAGCGACCGGACTCCCGTCCCCACGATCCTCATCACCGTGACCGGTGGCGACAAGCCCGGTGTCAGCTCGGTCCTGTTCGGTGTGCTCGCCCGCGGCGACGTCAGCGTGCTCGACGTGGAGCAGACCGTGATCCGTGGACGCCTCACCCTCGGCGTGCTGGCCGCGGTCCACGGCGACCCCGAACACGTGCAGGAACTCGTCGAGCAGGCCATGGCCACCGTCGGGATGGACGTGAGCGTGGAGATCACGGCCGAACAGCCGCCCCGCCCGCCGGTGCCCACGCACGCGGTGGTTCTGCTGGGCGCGCCCGTCAGCGCCCGCGCGCTCTCGGCGCTCACCACCGCGCTCGCCGGCCACGGCGTGAACATCGAGTCGATCGCCGGCGTCGCGGACTACCCGGTCACCGCGCTCGAGCTCATGGTGACGGTGCCCGACGCGGACCGTGAGACGGCGTTCCGCGCCGAACTCGCGGCCGTCGGCAAGGAGCAGGGCGTCGACATCGCGACCTCACGGGCCGGGATCGCCCGCCGCTCCAAGCGTCTCATCTGCTTCGACGTGGACTCCACCCTCGTGCAGGGCGAGGTGATCGAGATGCTCGCCGCCCGCGCCGGTAAGGAGGCGGAGGTCGCCGCGGTCACCGAGGCGGCGATGCGGGGCGAGCTCGACTTCGAGCAGTCGCTGCACGCGCGCGTGCGGAACCTCGAGGGCCTCCCCGCGTCCGTCATCGACGAGGTGGCCGCGGGCCTGCAGCTCACGCCCGGCGCGCGCACCACCATCCGCACCCTCAAGCGCCTCGGCTACCGCTGCGGCGTGGTCTCCGGCGGATTCACCGCCGTCATCGAGCCGCTCGCGCGGGACCTCGAGCTCGACTTCGTCCGCGCGAACACCCTCGAGGTGGTCGACGGCGTGCTCACCGGCCGCGTGATCGGCGAGGTCGTCGACCGGCCCGGGAAGGCCCGGGCGCTGCAGGAGTTCGCCGACGCGTTCGGCGTCCCGGTCCAGGAGACCGTGGCCGTGGGCGACGGCGCCAACGACATCGACATGCTCTCCGCCGCAGGCCTCGGCGTCGCGTTCAACGCCAAGCCCGCGCTGCGCGAGGTCGCGGATGCCGCCCTCTCGCACCCGTACCTCGACGCCGTGCTGTTCGTGCTGGGCGTCACGCGGGACGAGATCGAGGCGGCCGACGCGGTCGACGGCCAGCTGCGCCGGGTGCCGATCGAGGGCTGAGCGTCAGGCCTGCTGGAAGGCCAGCACCGTCGGGCCGGAGACCGCGATCGAGGCGCGCGCGGGGAAGACGGTGCGCGCCTGCTGATCCCCGTCGCCGGGCGCGCCGGTGGGGACCCGGGTGTCCACGATGAGTTCCCAGTCGTGCGTGGCGGATTCGGGTCCGCCGAGCACCACGGTGGCATCGCCACCCGAGTGCCACACGATGAGTGCGTTCTTCTCCACGGCCTCGGCGTCGCGGCCCGGCGCGCGCACGTCGGAACCGTCGACCCAGGCCTGCAGGGTGCGCACCGCGGGCGCCTGCCAGTCCTCGGCGGGCATCTCGGCACCGTCGGCGGAGAACCACGCGAGGTCCGGCTCTCCGTCCCGGGTGGCGCGGCCCTCGAAGAACTCGTGCTGTCGCAGCACCGGCGCCGCCCGGCGCACCGCCGCCACGCGGGTCACGAACGCCGTCAGGTCGGTATCGGCGGAGTCCCAGTCGACGGCGAAGGCGTCCGCGGGCGCCGTGCCCTCCGGCACGCAGTACGCGTTGTTGTTGCCGTACTGGGTGTGCCCGAGCTCGTCGCCGCCGAGCAGCATGGGGGTGCCGGTGGAGAGCAGCAGCGTGGCGAGCAGCGCCCGCACGTGGGCACCCCGGGCGGCGAGGATCGCCGGATCCGTGGTGCCGCCCTCGAAGCCGTGGTTCACGGAGTGGTTGTTGTCCGTGCCGTCCCGGTTGTTCTCCCCGTTGGCCTCGTTGTGCTTGCGCTCGTAGCTCACCAGATCGCGAGCGGTGAAGCCGTCGTGGGCGGTGATGAAGTTGACCGAGGAGAAGGGGGTTCGCCCCTGCGCCCCGAACAGGTCCTGGCTGCCCGAGACGCGAGATGCGAGCGCGCCCACCGTGCTGCCGCCGGCGAAGAAGTCGCGCACCGTGTCGCGGTAGCGGTCGTTCCACTCGGCCCACACCGGCGGGAAGCCGCCCACCTGGTAGCCCTCCGCCGTGGCGTCCCAGGGCTCGGCGATCAGCTTGCGGGAACTCAGCAGCGGATCCGCGGCGATCGCGGTGAGCAGCGGCGCGCGGTGATCGAACGGGATCACCGGGCCCTGCGGCCCCGTCGCGGTGCGGCCGCGCCCGAGCACGCTCGCCAGGTCGAAGCGGAAGCCGTCCACACCGAACGCGCCGGCGAAGTGGCGCAGGCTGTCGAGCACCATTCTCGCCGCGCCGGGGGAGGCGCAGTCCACCGTGTTGCCGCAGCCGGTGTAGTCGAGGTCGTCGCCGCCCGCGAGCAGGTAGTAGCCGGGCGCATCGAGGCCGCGCCAGGAGAGCGACGGGCCCGCCACCGATTCCTCGGCGGTGTGGTTGTAGACCACGTCCATCACCACCTCGAGGCCGGCGGAGTGCAGCGCGGAGACGAGCTCCGCGAACTCCGTGTCCTCCCGTCCCGGTCGCGTCGCGTACCGCGGGTCGGGCGCGAAGTAGGCGCCGGTGGAGTAGCCCCAGTGATTGCGCATCCCGCGGTCGCGGACGCCGGGCTCGGTGAGGCACGCCTGTACCGGCAGCAGCTCGACCGTGGTCACGCCGATCCGCCGGAGGTGCTCGATCACCGCCGGCTGCGCGAGCCCGAGGTAGGTGCCGCGCAGTTCCTCGGGAACGTCCGGGTGCCGCGCGGTGTAGGAGCCCACGTGCACCTCGCAGATCACGGTCCGCTCCCAGGGCACGCCGGGGCCCGGCTCGGGCGCCGGCGGCGCCCCGGCCACGACGGACAGCGGGATGTCCGGGAGCGAGTCGATGTCCGACGGTCCGCCGTCCTCCCCGTACGGCAGGAGCGCGGCGCCGTCGCCCACGGCACCGTCGATCCGGCGGGCGTACGGGTCGATGAGGGCCTTGTTCTCGTTGAACCGCAGGCCGTTCCCGGGCTCCCACGGGCCCGCGGCACGCAGGCAGTACTGGGCGCCCTCGCCGAGCCCGGCGACGAAACCGTGGTGCACCCCGGCGGTCCGCGCCGGCAGCCGCAGCCGCTGTTCGCTGCGGGCCCCGGACTCGTCGGTCTCGATCAGGCACACCCACACGTCGGTGGCCTGCGGGGCGTGCACGGCGAAGTTGACGCCGCCGGGCTGCGGGTCCGCGCCGAGGGGGTGAGCGGCGCCGGGGGTGGGGGAGCGGTGGTCTGTGGACACGGTGACCATCCTGCCAACCACGGCCGGTCCGGTGCGGCAGGATGGTGGTGTGTCCGATCCCGCCCCCGCCGCCACGCCGCCCGCCGCCGATCCCGACGATCGGCCCGATCCCGATCTGCTGATCGACTTCCGCGGCGTGAGTCTGCGGCGGGACGGCCGAATCCTGGTGGGCCCCATCGACTGGCGGGTGGAACTGGACGAGCGCTGGGTGGTGATCGGCCCCAACGGTGCCGGCAAGACCTCCCTCATGCGGCTGGCGTCCGCGCAGGACTTCCCGAGTTCCGGCACCGCCCACATTCTGGGAGAAGTGCTGGGGAGGACGGTCGTGCAGGACCTGACCGCGCGGATCGGGGTGTGCTCGGCCGCCCTCGCGGGCCGGGTGCCCGAGGACGAGCTGGTGACCGATCTGGTGGTCTCGGCGGGGTACGCGGTGCTGGGCCGGTGGCGCGAGCGCTACGACGAGATCGACATCGGCCGGGCGGTCGACGTGCTCGAGTCCATGGGCGCCGAGCACCTGGCGAACCGGCGCTTCGGCACCCTCTCGGAGGGCGAGCGCAAGCGGGTGCTGATCGCGCGGGCCCTGATGACCGACCCGGAGTTGATGCTGCTGGACGAGCCCGCGGCGGGCCTCGACCTGGGCGGGCGCGAGGAACTGGTCGCCCGGCTGGACACCCTCGCGCACGATCCGGACGCCCCCGCCACGGTGCTGGTGACCCACCACGTCGAGGAGATCCCGCCGGGGTTCACGCACGCGCTGCTGCTCAAGGAGGGCGGCGTGGTCGCGCAGGGCCTGATCGGCGACGTGCTCACCGCCGAGGTGCTCTCGGAGGCGTTCAGCCAGCGGATCCTGCTCGACGAGGTGGACGGCCGCTACTTCGCCCGCAGGGCGTCGCGCCCCGGTCGGCGGAGGCTGCAGTCGTGAGCGGCACCGGAGCCGAGCACCGGCGGGACCTGCCCGACGTCCCGATCCGGCCCGCGGCCACCGTCCTGCTCCTGCGGACGACGGCGTCGGGCCTGGAGGTGTTCGTGCAGACCCGGGCGAGCGGGATGGAGTTCGCGCCCGACGTGACCGTGTTCCCGGGCGGGGGCATCGAACCGTCGGACGGAGACGACCTGCGGGTGACCGCCGCACGCGAGACGCACGAGGAGTGCGGGGTGCGCGTGCCTCCCGGCGATCTGGTGCCGTTGTCGCGCTGGGTGACTCCGCCCGGGCGGCCGCGCCGCTACGACACCGTGTTCTACCTGGCCGCGCTGCCCGCCGGGCAGGAGGCGGCGTGCATCACCACGGAGGCGGTGTCGGCGGGGTGGCACCGCCCGCAGGCCGTGATCGACGCGTGGCTCGAGGGCCGCAGCAAGCTCATGGCGCCCACCTTCTCCCAGCTGTTCCAGCTGCTGCCGTTCGACACCGTCGAGGACGCGCTGGGCTGGGCCGCCGAGGGAGCGGACCTGACGCCGGTCGCGGTCGCGGGCGGGACGACGCGCGCGGAGCGGCGGTTCCCGGGCTGGGCGGAGTACGCGCAGGGATCGACGATCTACTGACGGCCACCACATTTACGTGGACGTCCAACTAATTCGCGGGGCACCCGGTAATCTCTGGGGCCATGACTGAATTCGTGACCCTCGAGACCACCGACGAGCACCCGGGCATCGGCACCATCCGCCTCAACCGGCCGCCGATGAACGCCATCAACTCGCAGGTGCAGAACGAGCTGCTGGAGCTCGCCGCCGAGGTGAACCGCCGCGACGACATCAAGTCCGTCGTCGTCTACGGCGGCCCGAAGGTGTTCGCCGCCGGCGCCGACATCAAGGAGATGCAGGCGATGGGCTACACGGACATGAGCGAGGCCATCGCGCTGCTGCAGAGCGGCCTCTCGGCGATCGCGTCGATCACGAAGCCGACCGTCGCCGCGATCACCGGCTACGCCCTCGGCGGCGGCCTCGAGGTGGCGCTCGGCGCCGACCGCCGCATCGTGGGCGACAACGCCAAGGTGGGCGTCCCGGAGATCCTGCTGGGCGTGATCCCCGGCGGCGGCGGCACGCAGCGCCTGGCCCGCCTCGTGGGCCCGGCGAAGGCCAAGGACATGGTGTTCACCGGGCGTTTCGTGGGTGCCGAGGAGGCCCTGCAGATGGGCCTGGTCGACGAGGTGGTGGCCCCGGACGACGTCTACAACGCCGCCCTCACCTGGGCCGCGCAGTTCACCGGCGGCGCCACGCAGGCGCTGCGCGCCGCCAAGCTGGCGATCGACCAGGGCCTCGACGTGGACCTGGGCAGCGGCCTCGCCATCGAGCGGCACCTGTTCGCGGGCCTGTTCGCCACGGAGGACCGGACCATCGGCATGACGTCGTTCGTCGAGAACGGTCCGGGCAAGGCGAAGTTCGTGGGCCGGTAGGGACGCCCGGCGCGGTGGGGACCGCCGCCGGCGCCCGGCCGCGGAGATCGGGAAGCGGCCGACCGGAGGAACGTGTTCCACCGTGCGGGTTGGCGGCGAACTGACCGGGCGGTAACCTGACGGGAACAATCATCTCGAAAGGCCTTCATGACCGACCAGCAGCCGGCCCCCAACCCGCACGCCACGGCGGACGAGGTTGAGGCCGCATTCTCCGATACGAAGCTCGCCCAGGTGCTGTACCACGACTGGGAGGCGGAGACGTACGACGAGAAGTGGCACATCAGCTTCGACGAGCGGTGCATCGACTACGCACGCGACCGCTTCGAGGCGGCCACGGACGGCCAGAACGAGCGGCCCTACGGCCGCGCACTCGAGCTGGGCTGCGGCACCGGATTCTTCCTGCTCAACCTCATGTCGGCGGGCGTCGCGGAGACCGGCTCGGTCACCGACCTCTCGCCCGGCATGGTCAAGGTGGCCCTGCGCAACGGCGAGGCCCTCGGCCACACCGTGGACGGCCGCGTCGCGGACGCCGAGACCATTCCGTACGAGGACAACACCTTCGACCTCGTGGTCGGACATGCTGTGCTGCACCACATCCCGGACGTGGAACAGTCGCTGCGCGAGGTGCTGCGCGTGCTCAAGCCCGGCGGCCGGTTCGTGTTCGCGGGCGAGCCCACCACGATCGGCGACTTCTACGCCCGCTGGCTGGGCCGGATCACCTGGGCCGTTACCACCAACGTGACGAAGCTGCCGTTCCTCGCGGACTGGCGGCGCCCGCAGGCCGAGCTGGACGAGTCCTCGCGCGCCGCGGCGCTCGAGGCGGTCGTGGACATCCACACCTTCGACCCGGACCAGATGGAGGCCATGGCCGCCCGCGCCGGCGCCGTGGACGTGCACGCCAGCACCGACGAGTTCACCGCCGCCTTCCTCGGCTGGCCGGTGCGCACCTTCGAGGCGGCCGTGCCGCCCGAGAAGCTGGGCTTCGGCTGGGCCGGGTTCGCCTTCGGCGGCTGGAAGAAGCTCTCCGCGCTCGACGAGTCCGTGCTGCGCCGCGTGGTGCCGCGCAAGTTCTTCTACAACCTGGCCATCACGGGCACCAAGCCCGAGTAGTCCGGGCCCGAGGGGTGGACGGAGCCGATCTCGCGTACCTCCGCACGGCCGACGGCGTCGCCGCCGTCGCCGGGGCGGACCGGCTCGCGTTGACCGACGACACCCTGGTCGCGGACGTCGAGGCCGTTCGCGGCCTCGCCGGCCCGCACGCGCCCGCCGTGCTCGAACTGGTCCGGGCACGCCGCCGCGCGGCCGGGAAGATCGGCGCCGTCGACGGGTGGCTGCTCACGGACGAGGCCGTCCAGCAGGCCACCCCGGCGGCGGTCGCCGAACACCGCGCGCGCCGCCTCGCCTGGCTCTCGGTGCACGACGTGACCTGTTCGATCGGCGCCGAGCTGCGCGCGCTGGTCCAGGTGTGTCCCCGGGTGGTGGGCAGCGACATCGACCCGGTGCGCGCCCGGATGGCGGCGCACAACGTTCCCCGCGCGCTGGTCTACGTGGCCGACGCGCTGACCCCCACCTCGACCGCCGACGTGGTGATCGCCGACCCCGCGCGCCGGGCCGGCGGGCGCCGCATCGTCGACCCCGAGCGCATGTCCCCGGCCCTGTCCGCGCTGCAGGCGGCGTACGCCGGCCGATCGCTGGCGGTCAAGACCGCACCCGGAATCGACTACGAGGGACTGCGGCGCAAAGGCTTCGGCGGCGAGGTCGAGATCGTGTCGCTCGACGGCAGCGTCCGGGAGGCCTGCCTGTGGTCCGGCCCGGTCGGCGTGCCCGGGCTCACCCGCGCGACGGTGCTCCGCGGAACCGGCGGCGGCTACGAGGTGTGCTCGACGGACCCGCACGACGTGGATCCGGATCCGGTGGGCCGGTACATCATCGAGCCCGACGGTGCCGTCATCCGCGCGGGCCTGGTGCGGCACTACGCGGCCCGGCACGGGCTGTGGCAGCTGGACCCGCACATCGCCTACCTCACCGGCGAGAGCGTCCCGGACGGGGAGCGGGGCTTCGAGGTGCTCGACCGGCTCAAGTTCTCCGAGAAGGCGCTGCGGGCCGAACTGCGCGCGCGGGACGTGGGCGCGCTCGAGATCCTCACGCGCGGCGCCGGCATCGACCCGGACGTCCTGCGCAGGCGGCTCAAACCGCAGGGGACGCAGCCGATGACGGTGGTGATCACCCGCATCGGCCGCGAGGTCACCGCGTTCCTGGCCCGCCCCACGCGCTGATCAGGCGATCTTCGTGTTCTCACTGTCGCCGCTGAGCACCTGCTCGAACGCCCAGCTGCCTCTCCGCCACCACTCCGCCCGCCGATCCGCGTTCAGCTCCGGCCACGCACGCCACGGGATGACACCATGGAGTGATGCAGGAATCGCAGCGCTCCGATGTCGAGATGTTCCACGTCATGGACGTGCTGGCCGCCGCCGCGCGGCGGCAGCAGACCCACGGCGACGTGATCTCCCTGGCCGCGGGGCAGCCCAGCGCGGGCGCGCCGCAGCCGGTCCTGGCCGCAGCCCACGCGGCGCTCGACGCCGGCCCCCTCGGGTACACCGAGTCGATGGGCATCGCCCCGCTGCGGGACACCATCGCCGCGCACTACGAGCGGGTGTACGGCCTCGCCGTCCCGCCGGACGCGGTGGCGGTGACCACCGGATCGTCGGGCGCCTTCACCCTCGTCTTCCTGGCCGCCTTCGACGCGGGCGACACCGTGGTCATGGCGCGCCCCGGGTACCCCGCGTACCGCAACACGCTCGCGGCGCTCGGCTGCGAGGTGGTCGAGATCGACTGCGGCGCCGCCACCCGGTACCAGCCCACGGTCGCCATGCTGGAGGAACTCGCGGAGCCGCCGAAGGGCCTCGTCGTCGCGAGCCCGGCCAACCCGACCGGGACCATCCTGGCACCGTCGGACCTGGCGGAGCTGGCGCGCTGGTGCGAGGCGCACGGCACGCTGCTCATCTCGGACGAGATCTACCACGGCGTCAGCTACGGCCGGCCCACCGCGTGCGCCTGGGAGTTCTCCCGCGAGCAGGTGGTGATGGGTTCGGTGTCGAAGTACTTCGCCATGACCGGCTGGCGGCTGGGCTGGATGCTGCTGCCGCAGCGGCTGCGGCGCCCCGTGGAACGCCTCACCGCGAACATGACGATCTGCCCGCCCGCGATCAGCCAGTACGCGGCGATCGCCGCGTTCTCCGACGAGTCCCGCGCCGAGCTGGACGCCCACGTGGCCGGGTACGCCCGCAACCGGGAGATCGTGCTCGCCGGGCTGCGGGAGCTGGGGGTCACCGAGGTCGCCCCGCCCGACGGCGCGTTCTACGCCTACGCCGATATCGGCCACCTCACCGGCGACTCGTTGGCCTGGTGCGCGCGGGTGCTGGACGAGACCGGGGTGGCGATCACGCCCGGGCTGGACTTCGACACCGCACGGGGCCGGCGCACGATCCGGCTCAGCTTCGCCGGCGCGACCGCGGAGATCGAGGAGGCGCTGGCCCGGCTGGGGCCGGTGTTCCGGGACGGCCCGATCGGATGAATCCGCCGCTCCCGCGCGCGTCTGCTCGTAGGCTGCGGCCATGGCGGGTACCGACGGGCGCACAGTGGTCAGCGGAATGTCCTTCACCGAGTGCCCGCGGTGGCACGAGGGCCGGTTGTGGTTCGTCGACTTCTACACCCATGCCGTCTATTCGGTGAACGAGGACGGCACCGACCTGCGGAGCGAGGTGCGGGTCCCGGCGCAGCCGTCCGGCCTCGGCTGGCTGCCCGACGGCACGCTGCTGGTGGTCTCGATGAAGGACCGGAAGGTGCTCCGGGTGCAGCGCGACGGCTCGACCTCGGTGCACGCGGACGTCGCCGCGCACGTCTGCGGCCACCCGAACGACATGGTGGTCGACGGTGCGGGCCGGGCCTGGCTGGGCAACTTCGGCTTCGACCTCATGGCGGGCGCCGACCCCGAGCCCGCCGACCTGCTGCGCATCGACCCCGACGGCACGGTCGCGGTGGCCGCCGGGGGACTCCTGTTCCCCAACGGCAGCGTGGTGACCCCGGACGGGGCCGTGCTGATCGTGGACGAGACCTTCGGGAACCGGATCAGCGCCTTCGACATCCGGGCCGACGGCACGCTCGGGCCCCGGCGGGACTGGGCGCGGTTCGGCGAGGCCCCCTCCGGCGGGCTCGCCGAGACGCTCGCGCAGACCGTGGTGGCGCCCGACGGCTGCGGCCTCGACGCCGAGGGCATGCTCTGGGTCGCCGACGCGCTGGGGGAGAGCGTGATCCGGGTGCGGGAGGGCGGTGAGATCGTGGATCGGATCGCGACCGGAACCGGCGCCTACGCCTGCATGCTCGGCGGCGGCGACGGCAGGACGCTGTTCGTGTGCTGCGCCCCCGATTTCGACGAGCACGCCCGCTCCGCCGCCCGGGAGGCCACCATCCGCGCGTACCGCGTGGACATCGGCCACGCCGGACTGCCCTGATTCGTCGCCGCGACGGGCGATGCCGGCTCCGACGGGCATTGACCGGCCTCCGACGGGCATTGACTAATCTGGAGGGCGATGCCAGTCACCGTGCCGCACGACCTGCCCGCCGCCGCCGTCCTGAGGGCGGAGCAGGTCTTCGTGATGTCCGACGAACGGGCGGGGCACCAGGACATCCGGCCCATGCGGATCGTGATCCTGAACCTGATGCCGATGAAGGAGACCACGGAGACCCAGCTGCTCCGGCTGCTCGGCAACAGCCCGCTGCAGGTCGAGGTGACGCTGCTGCGGATGGCCAGTCACGTCTCCCGGACCACTCCCTCGGCCCACCTCGAATCGTTCTACTCGACCTTCGACGAGGTGGCGGACGAACACTTCGACGGCATGATCATCACCGGCGCGCCGATCGAGCGGCTCGAGTTCGAGGACGTCGACTACTGGCCGGAGATGACCACGATCCTCGACTGGGCGCGCACGCACGTGCAGTCGACGCTGCACGTGTGCTGGGGCGCGCAGGCCGCCCTGTACCACTACTACGGCGTCGGCAAGTACGAAGTGCCGCAGAAGATCTCCGGTGTGTTCTCGCACCGGCTCACCGGTGCGCGATCGCCGATCCTCGCGGGGTTCGACGACGAGTTCCTGGCGCCGCACTCCCGGCACACCGATGTCCGCGCCGAGGACATCGACGCCACCGGCGAGGTGGAGGTCCTGGCCGTCAGCGATGAGGCCGGCGTGTTCCTGGCCGCCAGCACCGACGGCCGCCGTATCTTCGTGACCGGCCACCCCGAGTACGACGCGGACACCCTCGCCCTCGAGTACCGCCGCGACAGCGAGCAGGGGCTGGCCGTGCCGGTCCCGGCCCACTACTTCCCCGGCGACGACCCGACCGCGGTCCCGGCCAACCGCTGGCGCGGCCACGGGAACATCCTGTACGCGAACTGGCTCAACTACTGCGTCTACCAGGAGACGCCGTACGACCCGCGCGGGAACTGACGCGCCCCCGCGGATCAGGCGGGCGCGGTGAGGACCAGCGGACCGTCCTCGGTGATCGCGACGGTGTGCTCGCTGTGCGCGGCCCGCGACCCGTCCGCGGAGCGGAGCGTCCAGCCGTCGGGTTCGAAGGTGATCTCGTCGGTGGTGGCGCAGAACCAGGGCTCCAGTGCGAGCGTCGTGCCGGTGCGCAGCAGCAGGCCCTTGCGGGCCTTGCCGGTGTTGGGCACGTGCGGGTCCTCGTGCATGGTGCGGCCCAGGCCGTGCCCGCCGAACTGCGTGTTCACCGGGTACCCGTAGCGCTTGGCGACGGTGCCGATGGCGTGCGAGACGGTGCCCAGCCTGTTCCCCGGGCGCATCTCGTCGATCGCGGCGTCCAGCGCCTCGCGCGTGCACTCGATGAGCCGGGTGTCCTCCGGCCGCGCCGTACCCACACTGATGCTGCGGGCGGCGTCGGCGACCCAGCCGTCGATCGAGACCGCGATGTCCACGGAGAGCAGGTCGCCGTCCGCGAAGACGTACTCGTGCGGCATGCCGTGCAGGCACGCGTCGTTGACCGAGAGACAGGTGACGTTGCGGAACGGCCCGCTGCCGAACGACGGGGCGTAGTCCCAGTAGCAGGAGACGGCGCCGCGGTCCTCGATCATCTTCCGCGCCCGGTACTCGAGCTCCATCAGGTTCATCCCGGGCTCGGCCATGCCGGTGAGCTCGTCGAGCAACTCGGCGATGAAGACGCCGGTGGTGCGCATCTTCGCGATCTCCGCGGGGGTCTTGAGTTCCATCACGGGCAGTCTATTCCTTCGTCACGCTGTCGCCGGTGCGGCGGCCGGAGGTGAACGCGAAGACGGTGCCTGCGTCGCCGACCGTCACCAGCTCGCCGTCGGGCCCGATCGAGACGCCAGAGGAGGACTTCACCGAGTCGGGCAGGTCGAAGGTGCGCAGGGTGGTGCCGGTGTCGGTGCGGAACTCGATGAGCTGCGACTGCACCGCCGCCCACGAGCGGACCACCGCGTAGCCGACGCCGCCGCGGATCTGCGTCACGGGGGAGACCAGCGCGACGTCGGTGCGCTTGAACACCTCACGCGCGCTGCTGCCCTCGTCCCTGAGCGCGACGAACGACTGGCGGTGCAGGCCAGGGGCGGCGGGGATGATCGTCCCGTCGGGGGAGACCGACGGGGGCACCGCGGTCTCGTACCCCAGGTCGTGCGTCCACTTCGTGGCGCCGGACTTCGCGTCGAGTGCGGCCAGTTTCCCGCCGCGCAGGTTCACGTACAGGGTGGAGCGGTCGGCCGAGAGCGCCGGGGATCCGACGGCGCCGCCGGGCAGGTCCGTGCGCTCCCACGCGTAGCGCAGGTCGTGCCGCTTCCCACCGTTCTTGTCGTAGTCCACGGCCGTCACCTTGGAGCCGTCCCCGGTGCCGACGATCGAGTACGCGCGTTCGGCACGGGTGTCGACGGCGGGCGGGCCGGCGACGGGGCATCCGGGGCCGTTGTCGGCGCAGTCCGCGAGGCCGGCCCCGTTGGCGTCCGCGGAGACCTTCGGCAGCAGGCCGATCGCGGCGCCCGCGGCGGTGCCGTCGTGCGAGTCCACGAGCACCATCTGGCCCAGGTGGGTCACGGCGAGCACGGTGTTGTCGCCGGCGAGCTTGATCCACAGGGGCGCGCCCGCGGTGGGGTAGCGCCAGCGGACCTGGTTGTCCGGGTTGAAGCTGTAGAGCCAGCCGGGGATGCCGAGGTAGGTGTACTCGAACTGGTCCACGACGGGGGCCTGCAGGTCTGCGCCCGCGGCGTCGCGGCGGCAGTAGGTCTTGCGGCCGACCGTGAGCTCGAGGCTGAACGTGGTGCAGCCGGCCTCGGTGCGGGCGGTCACGGAGATCACGCCCCGGTTGGAGACGGCGGGCGCCGCGGTGTTGGGGCCCACGAGGTCGCGGTTCCAGGCGGGGACGAGGGAGGAGGCGGCGTCCCGGTCGGCGTAGGAGTTGTTGCGGGAGTCCCCGTACACGCCGGGCCAGGCGGCGGAGTCGTCGGCGTAGACCCAGGTGGTGTCGGGGGTGCACGAGACCAGCACCACGGCGGCGGCCATCGTCGCGCCCAGTGTGAGCGCGCGCCTACCCAACCGCATGTGTCTCCCTCGCCTCGCCGATCCGACTTTTCGCCCCACAGACTAGCGCGGCGGCCGTACCGGACCGGCGCGGCGGACCCGCCGGATAGGCTCGGATCCATGACGAGCATGTGGAACGCCCCGTACCGGACGCGGTGGCGGCACGCGCGGCAGGCCGATCAGCAGGCGCGATTCCTGACGCCCGCGTCGCTGCGCTGGGTCATCCGGAACAAGGCCTACACGCCGTGGTACCTGGTGCGGTACGTGCGGCTGCTCAAGTTCCGCCTGGCGAACCCGCACATCGTGCTCAAGGGCATGGTGTTCCTCGGCAAGAACGTCGAGATCCACGCCACGCCCGGGCTGGGCCGGATGGAGATCGGCCGGTGGGTGCACATCGGCGATTCGAACAAGATCCGCTGCCACGAGGGCTCGTTGCGGATCGGCGACAAGTCGGTGTTCGGCCGCGACAACGTGGTGAACTGCTACCTGGACATCGAGTTCGGGCCCGCGTCGCTCGTCGCCGACTGGTGCTACATCTGCGACTTCGACCACAAGATGGACGACATCAACATCCCCATCAAGGATCAGGGAATCATCAAGGGCCCCGTGCGGATCGGCGGCGACACCTGGGTCGGCACCAAGGTGACCGTCACCCGCAACACCCTCATCGGGCACGGCACCGTGCTCGGCGCGCACGCCGTGGTCCGCGGCGAGATCCCGCCCTACTCGATCGCCGTCGGTTCCCCGGCGCGCGTGGTCAAGAACCGCAAGGACATGTGGGACGCGTCCATCGCCGAGCGCGCCGAACTCGAGCGGGCCCTCGCGGACATCGAACGCAAGAAGGCACAGGCCCGAGGCCTCCCCGCGGAGTGAGATCAGATCACGTAGAACGGTCGCGCGTAACGGAACTCGCCGCGCAGGCCGGGCGGGTACGCGCTCAGCGTGCGCACCATGAACGAGTCGCCGGACCACTCCGCGACGTCGGGGGCGATGCCCAGCTCGGCGCCCGGGACGAAGCCGAACCGCGGGTAGTAGGCCGTGTGCCCGAGCAGCCCCACCAGCCGCTCGCCCAGGGCGTCCGCGGCGCCGAGCGCGGCGAGGACCAGCGCGGAACCCACGCCCCGCCCCTGGCGGTCCGTGCGCACCCCGAGCGGCCCCAGGGCCAGCACGGGGGAGTCGTCGATCGCGGCGCGGGTCAGGCAGACGTGGCCGACCACGCCGCCGTCGCCGTCCTCCGCGACGAAGGAGAACTCGTCGATCCAGGCGCCGCTCAGCCGCAGCGCCTCCACGAGGACCACCTCGGCGGGCTCGGTGCGGCCGGTGGGGGTGAACGGCGCGAACGCGCTGCGATGGACGTCGGCGACCGCGCCGGCGTCCCGCGCGGTCTCGGTGCGCACCAGCAGACTCGGGGCGGTCGTTCGTGCGGTCATGGCAACCGACGGTGCCACAGGATTCGCGATCGTGCACATTTGCCTGGTCGATCGGCCGGCCGCGCCGGGTAGCCGAGCGGCGGCGCGGCGCTCAGGGCAGCGGGTTCGTCGGGTCCCGTTCGGGGAGCGGACGCTCGTCGATCACGCGCCGCCCGAGCGGGGTGCGCGGCCGCCGCTTGGCGGCGAGGTACACCTGCGTGGTCTCGTGCGCGACGGCGGCCCAGGTGAGCTCCTCGACCTCGGCGCGCGCCGCCCGGGCAAGACGGTGCGCCTGCTCCGGGTCGTCGAGAACGGCCCGGATCGCCGCGGTCAGCCCGGGCACGTCGGCGGGCTCCACGGAACGGCCCGTCTCGCCCGTCCGGATGAAGTCGGCGAGGCCACCGGCGGTGGTGGCGATGACGGGGATGCCGGTCGCGGCCCCCTCGAGCGCGACGATGCCGAACGGCTCGTACCGGGACGGGATCACCAGCGCGTCCGCGGAGTGCAGCTGCGCGACCAGTTCCTCGTGGTCCAGCGCCCCGGTGAACTCGACGGCCCGTAGCACCCGGTGCTCGCGCGCGACGTCCCGCAGCCACCCGGCCTGGGTACCGTCGCCGGCCACCGTCAGCGTGGTCCCCGGGTGGGTGCGCCGCACCCGGGCGAGGGCGGCGACGAGGTCCTGCACGCCCTTCTCGTACTCGAGCCGGCCGACGTAGAGCAGGCGGGGAGCGCCCCGTCGGACCTGAAGGCCCGCGCGGTCCCGGTAGGGCCAGGCCGTGGCGTCGATGCCGTTGGCGATGGTGTGCAGCTGCGCGAGGCCCGGTCCGAACAGGCGGTTCACCTCGTCGGCCATGGACCGCGAGCAGGTGATCACCGCGTCGGCCTCGTTGGCGAGCCACCACTCGGTGGAGTGCACCTGGCGGTTGACGGGCCCGGAGACCCAGCCGCTGTGCCGGCCGGCCTCGGTGGCGTGGATGGTCGCGACCAGTGGGGCGTCGAAGGCCTCCGCGAGCCCCACGGCGGCGTGAGCGGCGAGCCAGTCGTGGGCGTGCACCACGTCCGGGACCCACGGCCTGCCCACGGTCCCGGCGCCGTGCAGCGCGTCCTCGCCGGCGGTGGGGTTGAAGCCCGCGAGGCGCAGCCCGGCCCGCAGCATCGAGTGCCCCATCGAGAGCACCCACGGCATCATGTCGCTGCCGAAGTCCAGCGCAAGGGGGTCCTCGGCGGCCATGATCACCCGGATCCCGTCGACCGTGCCGTCGGTGGTCGGGTGGCTGCGCGGGTCGGTGCCGGTCGGCCGGCGGGAGAGGACCACCACGTCGTGACCCTCGTCGCGCAGCTCCAGCGCGAGGTGGTGGACGTGCCGTCCGAGCCCGCCCACGACCACGGGCGGGTACTCCCAGGAGACGAGCAGAACGCGCATCGTCAGACCCCTTCCCGGACCGCGAATTCCACCGGGTCGAGCCGGGCGGGCGGGAGGCGGCGCGCGTCGAGGCCCGGGAACGGGCCGTCGGCGAGGCGCCAGGTGCGGGCCAGCCGGACCGCCCGCGCCTCGTCCCCGCGCTCGGCGGCCTCGGCGATCTCCCGCAGCGCGTGCGCGTGCTTGTAGGCGCGGTCGCGGGCGTACCCGGCGGCGGTGTCCTTGGACACCATGAACGGCCAGTCGGACTGCAGGCACAGCAGCGCCTCCTGCAGCACCTGGTCGCTCACGACGTCGCGCAGGGCCCCGCTCCGCTTGTCCAGGACGCGCAGCACCGTCGTGGTGATCTCCTCGTTGAGTTCGACGAACTCGCGCACCTGCGGCCCCTCCCAGACTCGCCAGTCCTTGCCGGAACCCCATGAGCCGGCGGGGATCTCGCGAGGGGCGCCGACGAAGCCGTCCTCCGCCGCGGAGCGCAGCGTTCCGACCCGGACCCCGGCCTCGGGCAGGGCGCGCAGCACCCGCTCGAGCCAGATCGGGCCCTCGTACCACCAGTGCCCGAACAGCTCGGTGTCGAAAGCGGCCACCACGAGGGCGTCGCGGCCGATCCGCGCGCTCTCGGAGCGCACGCGCGCCACCACGGTCTCCACGAAATCGGCCACGTGCCGGTCGATCGCGGCGTCGGCGCGGGCGGGGTCGTACGGCGCCTTGTCGGCCTCCGCCACGCTCTTGCCGGTGACCCGGCTCGGCTTGAGCCCGGTGGCGTGGTCGTGGGCGTAGAAGTCGCGGTACGCCGCGTTCCCCGGGTACCCCGACTTCGGCGACCACACCCGGTAGCTCACGGGCAGGTCCCGGCCGAAGGCCAGCACCGCGCTGTCGCCGACGGGCCGCGCCAGCGCGGTATCGCCACCGAGCGTGGGCCCGTCGACCATGAAGTGCGTGACCCCGGCGGCCTCGTACTCGGACTCCATGCCGGGCCGGTAGGCGCACTCCGGTGCCCAGATGCCGGTGCGCGCGGGGGAGCCGAGCCGGGCGGTGCCGTAGGCCAGGCCCTCGCGCAGCGAGAGCTCACGCAGCCGCGGGTGCAGCAGGGGCTGGAAGGGATGCGCGAGGGGACCGCCGAGCAGTTCGACGGTGCCGGCGTCCGCGAGCCGGCGCAGGACCGGCGAGCCGCCGTGGCGCCAGCGGGTCTCGAACAGCTCGAGCGCGTGGGCCGCGTTGCGGTGCTCGCGCGCACCCAGCTCCGCCATCGCCGCCCGGTTCGCCGACCCCGTGGTCAGCGCGGCCTCGTGCGCGCGCAGCTGCCAGTTCCCGAGGTAGTGGTGCATCGCCTCGAGGCAGTACGGATCGTCGAGCTGCGCGGCGAGGACGGGGGTCACGCCCAGGGTGAGCTGGTCGGTGCGGCCCTCGTCGGCGAGCCGGCCCAGCATCTCGGTCATCGGAAGGTAGGAGGCCGCCCACGACTGGTACAGCCACTCCTCGCCGACGGGCCACGCGCCGTGGTGTGCGAGCCACGGCAGGTGGGAGTGCAGGACGAACGCGATCATCCCGGGCTCGCGCCCGGCGCTCACGCGGACGTCCCTCGGCGCAGGGGCGGCTTGCGTGCGTAGAAGAGCAGGTCGAGGCTGTCGGGTGCGTCCGCGCGCACGTCGAAGTCGTGCGCGGCGACGGCGGCCACGTCGTTCGAGAGTTCCTCCGGCCACGGCTCGCCCGCGAGGGAGCGCTCGATCTGCGCGTCGATGAAGCTGCCGCCGTGCCTGCGGTCGAGCTCGGCGAGCCGCGCGCCGTGGTACACGCCGAGCTTCTCGGTGACCTCCAGGCCGGCGCCGGTGAGCAGCTCGGCGAGCTCGGCGGAGTCGAGTTCGCGGGTGTGGAACGGGTTGAGCGGGGTGTCCCGGCCCGGGGAGAAGGTGATGCGGTTGGGCGTGGAGATCGCGAGTTCCCCACCGGGGCGCAGGATGCGGGCGACCTCGCGCAGGAACTGCGCCTGGTCCCACAGGTGCTCGATCACCTGGAAGTTGACCACCGCGTCCACGGAGTCGTCGTCGAGGGGGAGCTCGGCGAGGTTGCCGTGCAGCATCGTCACGTCCGGGTACGAGGCGCGCACGTGGGCGACCGCCGATTCGTCGTAGTCGAGGGCGGTCACGCCCGCCCCGGCGGCGGCCAGCATCGCGGCGCCGTAGCCCTCGCCGCTCCCCGCCTCGAACACGGTGCGGCCCGCGTAGCGCTCGGTGATCGCGAGGTACGCGATCTCGTGCCGGCGGAACCAGTAGTTCTCCTCGGGGATCCCGGGAACGGTTCGCTCGCCGGTCAGGGGAAGCGGGTCGCACATTCTCATCAGCCTAGTCTGCGGTGGGACGTGGGCCACCCCACATGGACAGTTACCACCCGGTAACTTACTCTTGCGTTAAACAGTGTTGTGAGGCGATGCTACGTTCTACTCGCAGAACCAGACGCGGGGGACGAGTTTTCCTCCCTCGCGGCAGTGTGAGAATGTGCCTACGAGTATCCGATCATCGATGGAGGTCGACGAAGACCAATGACGAACGTAGTCGTACTGATCAAGCAGGTCCCCGATACGGGTTCCGAGCGCAAGCTGGCCGATGACTTCAGCCTCGACCGGTCGATCGACCCGGTGCTGGACGAGATCAACGAGCGCGCCGTCGAGGAGGCGCTCCAGATCAAGGAGGCCAACGGCGGCGAGGTCACGGTGCTGACCGTCGGCCCCGCGAGCTCCACGGACGCCATCCGCAAGGCGCTGTCCATGGGCGCCGACAAGGCCGTCCACGTGCAGGACGACGCCCTGCACGGCTCCGACGCCATCCAGACCGCGTGGGTACTGGCCCGCGCGCTCGGCACCATCGAGGGGGTCGAGCTGGTCATCGCCGGCAACGAGGCCACCGACGGCCGCGTAGGCGCGGTCCCGGCGATCCTGGCCGAGTACCTGGGCCTGCCCCAGCTGACGCACCTGCGCAAGCTGACCGTCGAGGGCGACTCCCTCAAGGGCGAGCGCGAGACCGACGAGGGCATCTTCGAGCTCGAGGCGTCGCTCCCGGCCATCGTGTCGGTGAACGAGAAGATCAACGAGCCGCGCTTCCCCTCCTTCAAGGGCATCATGGCCGCGA
>JBEBXD010000084.1:0-19413 GCA_040391845.1 Tsukamurella paurometabola
GCGATGCCCTGCGCGACGAGCTGGGCGTCGGCCTCGGGGTTCTTCACCTCGAGGATGTTCAGCTGCACCTGCTTGCCGGTGAGCTTCTCCAGCTCGGCACGGATGCGGTCGGCCTCCGCGCCGCGGCGGCCGATCACGATGCCGGGGCGCGCGGTGTAGATGTCCACCCGCACGCGGTCCCGGGTGCGCTCGATCTCGATCTTGCTGATGCCGGCCCGCTCGAGGCCGTCGGTCAGCTTCTTGCGGATCGCGACGTCTTCCTTGACGTACTCGGCGTACTGCTTATCGGCGTACCAGCGGGACTTCCAGTCCGTGGTGATGCCGAGGCGGAAGCCGTGGGGATTGATCTTCTGTCCCATGCTTACGCTCCCTTCCGGCTGTTACGGCTGGCGGCGGGCTTCCTGGAAGACCCTGCTTCGGCGGCCGTCACGACAACGGTGATGTGGCTGGTGCGCTTGCGGATCCGGTACGCGCGGCCCTGGGCCCGCGGCTGGATGCGCTTCATGGTCGGGCCCTCGTTGGCGTACGCCTCCGAGACGACCAGGGTGCGCGAGTCGAGCCCGAGGTTGTTCTGCGCGTTGGCGATCGCCGAGGCGAGCACCTTCGCGACCGGCTCGCTGGCGGCCTGCGGGGCGAACCGCAGGATGGCCAGGGCCTCCTCGGCGTCCTTGCCGCGGACCAGGTCGATCACCCGGCGCGCCTTCATCGGCGTCACGCGCACGAAACGCGCGGTGGCCGAGGCGGTCTGGTTCTGGACTTCGGTGTCGTTGCTCATTAGCGGCGCTTCGCCTTCCGGTCGTCCTTGATGTGGCCCTTGAACGTCCGCGTCGGGGCGAACTCGCCCAGCTTGTGGCCCACCATGTTCTCCGAGACGAACACCGGCACGTGCTTACGACCGTCGTGGACGGCGAAGGTGTGACCGATGAAGTCGGGGATGATGGTCGAGCGGCGCGACCAGGTCTTGATGACCTGCTTGGTGCCCTTCTCGTTCTGGACGTCGACCTTCGCGAGGAGGTGGTCGTCGACGAACGGGCCCTTCTTGAGGCTGCGTGGCATTCTCTAACTCCCTCCTAGCGCTTGTTCTTACCGGACTTGCGGCGACGGACGATCAGCTTGTCGCTCGCCTTGTTCTTGCGGGTGCGGCCCTCGGGCTTGCCCCACGGGCTCACCGGGTGGCGGCCACCGGAGGTCTTGCCCTCACCACCGCCGTGCGGGTGGTCGACCGGGTTCATGACGACACCACGGACGGTGGGGCGCTTGCCCTTCCACCGCATGCGGCCGGCCTTGCCCCAGTTGATGTTGCTCTGCTCGGCGTTGCCGACCTCGCCGACGGTGGCGCGGCAGCGCACGTCGACGCGGCGGATCTCACCGGAGGGCATGCGCAGGGTCGCGTACGCGCCCTCCTTGCCCAGCAGCTGGATGCTGGCACCGGCCGAGCGGGCCATCTTGGCACCGCCGCCGGGGCGCAGCTCGACGGCGTGGATCACGGTGCCGGCGGGGATGTTGCGCAGCGGCAGGGCGTTGCCCGGCTTGATGTCGGCGTTGGGGCCCGACTCGACCACGTCGCCCTGCTTCAGGTCCTTGGGGGCGAGGATGTAGCGCTTCTCGCCGTCCAGGTAGTGCAGCAGTGCGATGCGGCTGGTGCGGTTGGGGTCGTACTCGATGTGCGCGACCTTGGCGTTGATGCCGTCCTTGTCGTGGCGACGGAAGTCGATGACGCGGTACGCACGCTTGTGGCCGCCACCCTTGTGCCGGGTGGTGATGCGGCCGTGCGCGTTACGGCCACCGCGACCGTGCAGCGGGCGGACCAGCGACTTCTCCGGCGTCGACCGGGTGATCTCGTCGAACGTCGAACCCGACGATCCACGACGACCCGGGGTGGTCGGCTTGTACTTGCGGATAGCCATTTAGCTCGCGCCTCCGAAGATGTCGATGGGCTTGCTATCGGCGCTCAGGGTCACGATGGCGCGCTTGGTGCTCTTGCGCTGACCGTAACCGGCACGGGTGCGCTTGCGCTTGCCCTGGCGGTTCAAGGTGTTGACGCTGTCGACCTTGACGCCGAAGACCTTCTCCACGGCGATCTTGATCTGCGTCTTGTTCGCGTCCGGGTGCACCACGAAGGTGTACGTGTTCTCCTCGATCAGGCCGTAGGCCTTCTCGGAGATCACCGGCGCGAGCAGGATGTCCCGCGGGTCGGCGGGGATGGTTGCGGTGGCCATCAGGCGTTCGCCTCCTCGGTCTTCGTCGCGGCAGCGATGAACGAACCCAGAGCCTCACGGCTGAACACCACGTCGTCGCTGTCGAGGACGTCGTAGGTGTTGAGCTGATCGGGGTAGATCCACTTCGCGTTCGGCAGGTTCTGGACGCTGCGCTGCGCGGTCAGGTCCTCGCGGCCGACGACCACCAGGAACTTCTTGCGCTCGGACAGCGCCGCCAGGAACTGGCGCGCCGACTTGGTCGACGCCTCCTGGCCGGCCACCAGCTCGGTGACGACGTGGATGCGGTCGTCGCGGACCCGGTCGGTGAGGGCACCGCGCAGGGCGGCGGCCTTCATCTTCTTCGGGGTGCGCTGGCTGTAGTCGCGCGGCTGCGGGCCGTGCACGGTGCCGCCGCCGTTGAACTGCGGCGCGCGGGTCGAGCCCTGGCGGGCGCGGCCGGTGCCCTTCTGGCGGTACGGCTTACGGCCACCGCCGCGGACCTCGCCGCGGGTCTTGGTGGCGTGGGTGCCGGCGCGCGCAGCGGCGAGCTGCGCGACGACCACCTGGTGCATCAGGGCGATGTTGGGCTCCACGTCGAAGATCTCGGCGGGGAGGTCGACGGTGCCGTCGACCTTGCCCTCGGCGGTCTTGACATCAAGAGTCAGCTTGCTCATGCGCGAGCACCACCCTTCACAGCGGTACGGACCATCACGAGGCCGCCCTTGCGGCCCGGGATGGCGCCCTTGATCAGCAGGACGCCGGCCTCGGCGTCCACCTTGAACACGGACAGGTTCTGCGTGGTCACCTTGTCGGAGCCCATGCGGCCGGCCATGCGGACGCCCTTGAAGACGCGACCCGGGGTGGCGCAGCCGCCGATGGAACCGGGGGCGCGGTGCACGGCCTGCGCGCCGTGGCTGGCGCCGAGACCGGCGAAGCCGTGGCGCTTCATGACACCGGCGTAGCCCTTGCCCTTGCTGATGCCGGTCACGTCCACGAAGCTGCCCGCCTCGAACACGTCGGCGCCCAGCTCCTGGCCCACCTCGTAGTCGGCGGCGGCGTCGGCGTC
The DNA here is from genome assembly GCA_040391845.1 of Tsukamurella paurometabola. GTDB lineage: Bacteria > Actinomycetota > Actinomycetes > Mycobacteriales > Mycobacteriaceae > Tsukamurella > Tsukamurella paurometabola_B. Next base: position 3,265 of record JBEBXD010000084.1, read on the forward strand.
GGCGAGCCGCAGCTCGGCGATGTGCCGGCGCGGGGTGACTCCGGCCTTGGAGAACTGGCCCGAGACGGGCTTGTTCACCTTGCGGGGGTCGATCGCGCCGAAGGCGAGCTGCACCGCGTCGTAGCCGTCGGTGGCCTGGGTACGGATCTGGGTGACCACGTTCGGCCCGGCCTTGACGACGGTGACCGGGACGACCCGGTTGTTCTCGTCGAAGACCTGGGTCATGCCGAGCTTGGTGCCCAGGATTCCCTTGATCTTGGTATCAGTCATTGTTTTTGTCTCCGCCGTCACTGAATGTTCACGTCGACACTGGCCGGAAGGTCGATGCGCATGAGCGCGTCAACCGTCTTCGGCGTCGGGTCGAGAATGTCGATCAGCCGCTTGTGAGTACGCATCTCGAAGTGCTCGCGCGAGTCCTTGTACTTGTGCGGCGAGCGGATGACGCAGTACACGTTCTTCTCCGTCGGCAGCGGCACGGGACCGACGACGCGGGCGCCGGTGCGGGTCACGGTCTCGACGATCTTCCGAGCAGACGCGTCGATCGCCTCATGGTCATAGGCCTTGAGCCTGATGCGGATCTTCTGTCCCGCCACGCTGTGTCCTCTTCCGTCAAGTGTTCAAACGTATTGCCTTCACACACGGACAGCTGAAGCCTCTGCAGGACGCATCCCGCCTGAAGTCGATCGACGCTGTTCATGTGTCAAATTGCTCCGGTCCACGCGGTCGGGCGTGTCGCATACGCGCTCATGCTCCGCCGGATGGTTCCGGTGGCTCCCGCGAGGGGTGCCGGGCGATACCGAGTTCGAAGCGACGGCCGCTCCGATAGTCACGGAACACCGCGCCGCCCGACAAGGCAACCCGACCAGTATGCACTGCTGGGGCCGCATCTTCAAATCGGCCCCGCCCGCGACCCCGCCTGGGATCCGGCTCACACCCCGCGCGCGCCGCGCTCTGGAACAATATTGGTCATGACCGATCGGAGCACCGCGCCGAGGCCGGGCGGCGCGCTCCTGGCGGTCCTGCTGTGCGCCGTCGTCCTTCTGGGCTCCGGGTGCACCGTCCCGCCCGTGCACCGCGGGGCCGCGCCGTCGTCCTCGGCACCGCACCGCCCCGGCCACGGGACCGGCCCCCGCTCCGCGGTGCACGACGACGGCATCCGCTACCGGTACGCGGCGCCGGATGCGGACCCCGAGCAGAACTACGGCCACCTCTACCTGCCCCCCGGGGTACACGCGCCCCGCAGCCTGCCGGTCGTGGTGCTGATCCACGGCGGCGGCTGGCGGAACCGATCCGGCGCCGGATACATGGCCGATGTCGCCCGCTCGCTGCAGTCGGCCGGCCTGGCGGTGTGGAACGTCGAGTACCGGCGGGTGGGCTCCGGCGGCGGCTGGCCGACCACCTTCACCGACGTCGGCCACGCCGTCGACTTCGTGCCCGCGCTCGCCGAGTCCGCACCCGCCCTCGACCCGGGCAACGTGATCCTCGTCGGCCACAGCGCGGGCGGCCAGCTCGCCGCGTGGGCCGCGACGCGCCGCACGCTGCCCGCCGGCGCCCCCGGCGTGACCTGGCCGGCCGGCGGCGGCCCGGCGGTGACGCCGCGCGCCTTCCTCACCCTGGCGGGCGTGCTCGACATGCGGACGTCGTCGAGGCTCAACGATCACGTGCGGCGCGCGCTCGGCGGCATGCCCGACCAGGTGCCGGACCGGTACGCGCTCGCCAACCCGATCCAGCGGATCGACCCGCTGATGCCGTCCGTAGCCGTCCACGGCTCCCGGGACGCGGTGGTCCCGGTCTCCGAATCGGAGGACTTCGTGGCCGCCGCGCGGGCCCTGGGGGCGCCGTCGCTGCTGGTGCGGCTCGACGGTGCGGGCCACGGGACGCCGGTCGGCGTGCGGTCGCCCTACTGGCCGAGGATCCGGGAGACGATCACCCGGCTCGCCTTCGGCGGGTTCGACGCCCTCGCGGCGAACCCGCCGAGCTGAGGCCCGACCCCGTCAGGCGGTGAACCAGCGGCGCGCGGACTCCGACGCCCACAGCAGGATCGGCACGGCGATGGTCGCCACGATGCCCCAGCAGGTGAGCAACATCAGCCCCGCGGCGACGGTCGCGATGATCGCGACCTGCTTCGTGCGCTTCTGCAGCAGGAGGACGCCGGCGGCGACCGCGAACACGCAGATCACCAGCTGGGCGATGCCGACCCCGACGGCGATCCCGGTCGCCGTCCCGTTGTCCAGCCCGGCCACGTTCACCGAGGTGCCGAAGATGCCGACCAGGGAGAGCAGCCCCAGCAGGCCGCCGAACACGATGAGCACGATCGCCGCCGCGAGGACGGTGCCGGGCCGCGACGTCGGCACCGGGGCGCCGCCGAAGCCGGGCTGCGGGTAGCCCGGGAAGCCCTGGCCGGGCACCTGCGCCTGGCCGGGCACCTGCGCCTGGCCGGGGTACTGCTGCGGGTAGCCCTGCTGCGGCTGGTAGCCCTGCTGGGGGTACTCCGGCGGCTGCTGGCCGTACGGGTTCTGACCGTAGGGGTCCTGGCCGTACTGGTTGGGGTCTGTCATGCGGGTTCCTCTCCCGTGATGAATCCGGTTGATGTACTGCACCACACCCGCGCTGTGTGCGCGACTCCCCGACGACGGCGCACCGTCGAACTTACCGGAGAGTAAGGTAGGACGCATGGCCGATACCACCACCTACACGATGTGGCGCAAGCTGAGCGACAAGCCGCTGGGCAAGCTCGCCTTTTCCGCCGCGGCGTCGCTCAAGGCGCCGTACTTCGCCTCCGTCACCCCGTACATCTCCGAGATCGAGTACGGCCGGGCCGTGGTCCACGGGCCGAAGTGGTGGTTCGTGCAGAACCACATCGGCACGTTCCACGCGATCGCCGCCTGCAACCTCGCCGAGGTCGGGATGGGAATGGTCATGGAGGCGTCCACGCCCGGCACGCACCGCTGGCTGCCCAAGTCGATGACCGTGGACTACCTGGCCAAGGCCGAGTCCTCGCTGGTGGCGACCGCGACGCTGGACGAGGAGGTCGACTGGGACGCCATCACCACCGGGCGCGACGTGGTGGTCGACATCGCGGTCCGCGATAAGAAGGGCACCGAGGTGGTGCACGCGCGGATCACGACCTGGGTCACACCCAAGCCCACGAAGTAGACTTTTTTTCGCAGCATCCGTCACTGCAGTTGAACTGCATCTCTTGCGCCACTCGGTTTACAGGTGTTGTGGTGTGTGGCACGCTACCGTCGCACAGTCCTGCGCCCGACCGAGGAGAATCATGCGCCGCACCACCGCAACCATCGCCAGGGTCGCGCCCGCCGTCGCGGCCGCACTGGGTGGCGTCGCCGCTGCGCTCCCCGCCTCCGCGCAGGCCGAGCCGGTGACCACCGTCGTGCCCGGTTCCTCGGTACTGACGATCACCAAGCTCGTCGGCAACGTCGCAGACGGACGCGGCTGCACCGTCGGGTTCGTCGGCCAGCGGGCGGACGGCACCCGCGTCGGCCTGTACGCCGGGCACTGCGGCGCGAAGGGCCAGCAGGTGGTGGTCGACGGGCGCATCGTCGGCGTGAACACCGGCTCGTCCGCGCCCGCCCTGACGAAGACCGACACCTTCGTGGTGCCCGATGCCCCCGACTGGGGCGTCTTCACCCTCGACCCGAAGCTGGCGACGGCCGGCCCGGGTGGGCGCGTGCACCCCTCGTCGGTGGGCACCGCCCGCCCGGGCGACGCGGTCTGTAGCCAGGGCGTCTCCTCCGGCTGGCGCTGCGGCTCCGTGGTCAGCGTGGAGGGCGGCTACATCGCCACCACCATCCCGGTGCAGGTCGGCGACAGCGGCGGCCCGCTGATCCGCACCTCCGACAACGCCGCCCTCGGCATCGCCAGCCGCGCAGCCACTTTCGACGGTCCGATCGCCCGCAACGGCTCGCTGTTCTACGACCTGGGCTCGGCGCTCCGCGCCACCGGCACCTCGCTCGTCGTCGGGTAGCAGCGCAGCGGTCGATCGAGTCCGACCGACCGCGCCGACGGCGCTGGCGATGAACCCCGGCATACCTCCCGAAAGCGGCGTCATATGCGGTCGCGCCGCGAATACTGCGGCGCGACCGCGTTTTCCGCCGGTTTCGTCACGCCGGGATCAGCGCCAGAGCGTCGCCGGGTCTACGACCTCGGGGTTCGGCGCCTCGGGCTTCGCGGCGGGCGTGCGGGAGAAGCGCGGGGCGGGCATCGGCGCCATCGCTCCCCCGACCTCCTGCAGGTTCTGCCGGGCGGCCATGTGCGGGTGGTTCGGCGCCTCCGCGAAGGTGAGGATCGGCGCGACGCACGCGTCGGAGTCGAAGAAGATCTCGGCCCACTCGTCGCGGGTCTTCGTCTTCAGCGCGCTCTCGAGCGCGGCACGCAGCTCGGGCCAGCGGGCCTGGTCCAGCTGGAACGGCAGATCGTCCTGGCTCAGCCCCAGCTTCTGCAGCAGCTCGGCGAAGAACTGCGGCTCGATCGCGCCGACGGAGACGTACTTGCCGTCGGAGGTCTCGTAGGTGTCGTAGAACGGGGCGCCGCCGTCGAGGGTGTTCACGCCCCGCTCGTCGCTCCAGATGCCCTGGCCCCGGAAGTCCCACTGCATCTGCCCGATGAGGGAGGCTCCGTCGACCATGGCGACGTCGATGACCTGCCCCTTGCCCGAGGTGTTGCGCTCGTAGAGCGCGGCGAGCACCCCGAACACGAGGAACATCGAGCCGCCGGCGAAGTCGCCCACCAGGTTCAGCGGCGGCACCGGGCGCTCGCCCTTGCGGCCGATCGCGTGCAGCAGGCCGGTGAGGGCGAGGTAGTTCATGTCGTGGCCGGCGCGCTGCGCGAACGGGCCGTCCTGCCCCCATCCGGTCATCCGGGCGAAGACGATGCGGGGATTGCGCTCCAGCACCACGTCGGGCCCGAGGCCGAGCCGCTCCATGACGCCGGGGCGGAAGCCCTCGACCACCACGTCGGCGCGGTCGATGAGCTCGAGCACGGCGGCGATGTCGTCGGGGTTCTTCAGGTCGGCCTCCACGATGGTGCGGCCGCGCTTGACGCCCTGCGCCTTACCGGTGAGGCCGGACACGCCGATGCCCGGGCGCTGCACGGAGACCACGTCGGCACCCTGGTCCGCGAGGAGCATCGCCGCGTGCGGGGCGGGGCCGAGGCCGGCGAACTCGACGACTTTCAGTCCCGCGAGGGGACCCTGCTTCGAATCAGTCATGAATGCACGTTAACTTGCCCGTAGGCTGGACGGGTGACCTGGCTGTCGATTCACGATCCCGACGATGCCGTCCGCGCGAGCCTGGTCCTGGCTCACGGCGCCGGCGGCGACCGCGACCAGGCGATGCTGCGGCTGCTCGGCGAGGAACTCGCCCGGCGCGGCGTCCGCACGGTGCGCATCGACCTCCCGTTCCGGCGGCGGCGCCCGAAGGGGCCCCCGTCACCGTCGGGCCAGGCGGAGGACCGGGCGGCGTTCGCCGAGACCGCGCGGGTACTGGAGCTGGGCTCGGCGGGCGAGCCCGTGCTCTGGGGCGGCCACAGCTACGGCGGGCGGATGGCGTCGATGGCCGTGGCGGAGAACCCCGAGCAGGGCCCCGCCGGCCTGCTGCTGCTCTCCTACCCCCTGCACCCGCCGGGGCGCCCGGAGAAGGCCCGCACCGCGCACCTGCCGGACATCACCGTCCCCACGGTGCTGGTGCACGGCAAACGCGACCCGTTCGCCTCGCCGGAGGAGCTGGCAGAGGCCGCGGAGCTCATCGCCGGGCCGACCAGCATCGTGGAGGTGGCGGCGGCACACGACCTGGCACCCGCGAAGTCGGGCGCGCCCGCCAAGGCCGCCGACGCGATCGTCGCGCTGCTCGATCAGCTGAACGCGTAGACCGGTGCAGCTGCGCCGCAAATGCAGAGGGGCCCGCCCTGCATGCCGATCACTCAGCAGAGGCAGAAGACGGACCCCGACCGCGTGATCGAAACCAGAGGCGGCGCACTTGCGATTGTATAACATTCCCGCATGGGGAGGGACATCGCTTGGATCTCGGCCGCGCGGTTCGCACCGTATTTGACCGAGTGCGACGGAGACGAACCGCTGGCATGGGAATTGTACGAATGGAATGCCCGCGTTGCGTCCGCGCTCTCTGAGTGCTTCCATCACGCGGAGGTTCTGCTACGGAACGCCATGATGGCACAGCTGGAGAAGCTGCATCCGCTCGAGTATCCGTGGCAGAACGCCGCAATTGCGAGCAGTATCTCGGTAGCTGCGGCGAAGCACCGCGACCGCGACACGAGGGTCGCGTCACCCAACTCGATCATCGCGGAGCTCACGCTCGGCTTCTGGACGCTTCTGCTGGAGAAATCCAAGGAGAACGAGGAGCTGTGGCGGCACTGCCTGCACAGAGCGTTCCCACACTCCCCAGGAAAACAGGACGTCGTCTTCCGCGCCGTATCCAGCATGCGAAGTGTCCGCAATCGATGTGCACACCAGGACTCACTACTGGAGGTCGATCCAGGTATAGAGCTCAAGAAGCTCCTGACCTTGGCTTCATGGATCGATCCCGATGCCCGCGAGTGGATCGAATCCGTCGAGACCGTGTCCGCCGTCGCTGCCGACCGTCCCGTTTCACCGGCCGCCGACGTCGTCATCGTAGGAGCCAGCGCCGAGCTGGCGATCGCGATGTACAACAGCGTCAATGCCTACGTCTGTCCCAGCGACAGAACGTTCGCCCAGATGACGTACATGGGCTTCTACGTCGACAAGAAGATCATGGCCTACTTTCCCAAGATCACCGATGTCATAGTTCCAACGCGCTGGAACAGGGAAGAACAGAAGCTCTGGCTCGAATCGGACGACCCGGTCGACAAGCACGTCGGCAGAGTAATGGGGTACGCCCTGAAGAACGGCTGGGACGTGGAGGACTCCTACCAAGTCTTCCTCCTGACCGGTCCGAAGGATGCCGACACACTTCGTCGCGCCGGCGACGCGCCGATCGAGCATCGCAGGACCGGCCGCGGCTCGGCATTCGTGCAGAACAAGAGGTACTTACCGCACGCCTCGCTTCTGGCTGCGGACGATACCGATCACCTCAGCTGAACGCGTAGTCGTCGATCGGGAAGGTGCGGGCGTCCCTGCGCGCTCCGATCACGGAGCTGGGGCGCAGGAGCGTCGCCTCGCCGTGCGGGTCGAAGTAGTAGCTGCGGCTGCCCTCGCACGAACCGAGTTGGAACACCGACCTCTCCAGCCGGTGGCTCATGGTGTCCAGGAAGTGCGCGTTGGCCCGCTCCGTCACCTCGACGGTGCGCGCCCCGCGGCGGTCGATCTCGTCGAAGACGCGGCGCAGGTGCACCATCTGCGCCTCGATCGTCCAGAAGTAGCTGAGCCCGGTGTAGCTGTACGGGCTGTGCAGGGAGAAGAGGTTCGGGAACTTCGGCACCGCCATGCCCTCGTACGCCTGGAACCTGCCCTCGCGCCAGAAGGCGCCGAGGTCGCGACCGTCGCGGCCGGTCACCGAGATCGCGGGGAAGTTCTTCTCCCACAGGGAGAATCCGGTGGCGAGCACGAGAACGTCGAGCTCGTGGACGGTGCCGTCCTCCATCTCGATCCCGTGCGCCAGGACGCGCCGGATCGACGATGCCTCCAGCGTCACGTTCGGCTTCGAGAAGGCCGGGTAGTAGGTGTTGGAGAAGGTGGGCCGCTTGCAGCCGAAGGAGTACGACGGGGTGAGCTCGGCCCGGATCTTCGGGTCGCGGACCTGCGCGAACAGGTGCGCCTTCGCGAGCAGCGCCGCCACATCGTTGAACCGGTGGCCGTACTTGTAATTGAGCACGCCCACGGTGCTCAGCACCTCCAGCGCGGTCGAGTTCGCCAGCCGCGCAAGGCGTTGCGTCGCGGGCACGGCCCCGAACAGGGCCTTCACCGGGCCCGGCACCGGGAAGTCGACCTTCGGCACCACCCAGATCGGGGTGCGCTGGAACACGGTGAGGTGCCCGGCGACCTTCGCCAGTTCGGGGATCAGCTGCACGCCCGTGGCGCCGGTGCCGATGATCCCGATGCGCCGGCCGTCCAGCTCGACGGTGTCGTCCCACTTCGCGCTGTGCACCACGGTGCCGGCGAAGTCCTCGATGCCCTCGATGTCCGGCAGCTTCGGCTGGCTGAGGAAGCCGGTGGCGGTGATCAGGTAGCGGGTGCGGAGCTTCTGCTCCAGCCCGCCGTCGCGGACCACGGTGACCTCCCACTCGGCGGCGGCGGGATCCCACACCGCGCCCGTGACGTCGACGCCGAACCGCATGTGCTCGCGCAGGCCGTACTTGTCGGCCACGTGGGCGGCGTACTTCTTGAGCTCCGCGCCGGGGGCGTAGAGCCGCGACCAGTTCGGGTTCGGCTCGAACGAGTACGAGTAGGTGACGGAGGCGATGTCCACGGCGAGCCCCGGGTAGTGGTTCACGTGCCACGTGCCGCCCAGGTCCTCCTCGCGTTCGAGGATCACGAGATCGGTGATGCCGCGCCCGAGCAGCTCGATCGCCGCGCCCATGCCACCGAACCCGGCACCGATGATGATCACGTCGTGAACCATGTCCACTTCCTTTCGGCGAACCGGACGTCAGTTTCCGGCTCGAAACCTACACCAATGTAGGACCGCGGCTCCCCCGCCGCATCCTCCTCAGGTAGGAACGAGCCCCGCCCGCGCGCCGAGCAGAACGACGCCCGCCGCCGCTCCCCCGCAGGTCGCCAGGGCGAACAGCGCCACCCACAGGCCGCCCGGGATCCCCGTCAGACGAGCCAGTTGGTCGGCATCGCTCTCCCGGCCGCGCCCGCGGCGCCGCATCCGATGCAGCTCGACGACCGCGCGGGGCGCCCCGAACAGGAGGAACCAGGTACCGAGGTGGGCCAGCGCGACCTTGGCCTCGGGCGGCGCCCACCAGGAGACCGCCACCACGACGGCGGCGGCGAGGAGCACCACGTACAGGCCGAAGAAGTTGCGGATCCACACGAGCAGCAGCGCCAGCAGGAGCACCGCGGCCCACAGCGCCGCCAGCGCGTAACCGCGGGAGAGCAGGACGGCGGCGACGAGACCGACCGCCGTCGGCGCCGGGTATCCGGCCGCGAACGTGGCGACCATCCCGGGCCCACCGGGACGCCCGCGCGAGACGGTGAGCCCGGAGGTGTCTGAGTGCAACCGGACACCGCTGAGCCGCCGGCCGCACACCACCGCGACCACGGCGTGGCCCCCTTCGTGGGCGATGGTCACCACGTGCCGGGCCCGCCGCCACGCCGGCCCCCACAGGACCAGGACGAGCGCGGCGACGGCCGTGCCCAGCAGCAATGCGGTCCCGGGGGCGGGCTGGCGGTCGGCCACGTCGGCGACGATCCGATCCCAGGCGAGGACGTGGAGGCGCTGGTCGGTCACCCCGCGAACGGTAGCGGCAGCCGCTGTGCGGTCGCTGAGCGACGCGGCCCGCCGCCGGCCGCCCTGCGTTCGATCGTGCCCGCTGGGCGGGCACGATCGCACACACGCGCGGCCGATAACCTGGACGCATGAGCCTCACCCCCCATTCGAGCCGCAGTCAGATCGTCACCGTCACCGAGGTGATCGACGAGACGGCGCTCGCGAAGTCGTTCGTCTTCGACGCGGAGTGGGATTACCGGCCGGGCCAGTTCGTCACCGTCCGCGTGCCGTCGGAGCGGACCGGGTCCGTCGCCCGCTCCTATTCGCTGTACACCTCCCCGTTCGACGACGGGAAGCCGGGCGTCACCGTCAAGCGGACCGTCGACGGGTACGCCTCGAACTGGTTGTGCGACAACCTGACCGCGGGATCCGAGCTGGAGGTGCTGCCCCCGTCGGGCGTGTTCGTGCCCGAGAGCCTGGACGTTCCCCTGCTGCTGCTCGCGGCCGGCAGCGGGATCACCCCGATCATGTCGATCCTGCGGGCCGCGCTCACCGCGGGCACCGGGCCGATCACGCTGCTGTACGCGAACGCCGATCCCGCCGCGACGATCTTCCGCGAGGAGATCGCCCGCCTGGAGGCCGAGCAGGAGCGGCTCACGGTGATCTGGTGGATGGAGTCCGAGCGCGGCATCCCGGACGCCGAGATGCTCTCCGCGCTGCTCACGCCGTACCACTCCCGCGCGACGTACCTGTGCGGCCGCGACGAGTTCATGGCGGCCTGCAAGGAGGCCTGCAGAGTGATCGGCACCCCGCGAGAGCAGGTGCACCAGGAGATCTACGCGTCGCTGACGGGCGACGCGTTCGCCGACATCGTGCCGCACGAGGTGGAGGTGACCGCCGACTCGCCGCAGGTCACCGTCCACAACCTGGGCGCCACGTTCACGGTGCCGTGGCCCGAGGGCGAGTCGCTGGTGGACGTGCTGATCAACAACGGGCACGACGTGCCGTACTCGTGCCAGTCGGGCGAGTGCGCCACCTGCCTGTGCAGGCTGACGAAGGGCACCGTCGAGATGGCGGTGACCGACGGGCTGGACCCCGAGGACGCCGAGGACGGCTACATTCTGGGGTGCCAGGCGAAGCCGACGTCGCCGGAACTGGAGGTCGAGTACTGATGCGGATCCGCGGAGCGGTACTGGAGGAGATCGGGCGCGCCCGCCCGTACGCGCAGTCGCAGCCCATCTCCGTGGGCGAGGTCGAGTTGGCGCCGCCCGGCCCCGGGGAGCTGCTGGTGCGGATCGAGGCTGCGGGACTGTGCCATTCGGACCTGTCGGTGGTCGACGGGAACCGGGTGCGGCCGGTGCCGATGCTGCTCGGGCACGAGGCGGCGGGCATCGTCGAGGCCCTCGGGCCGGGCACGGACGGGGTCGCGGTCGGCGACCGCGTGGTGATGGCCTTCCTTCCCCGCTGCGGCGAGTGCGCCAATTGCCGCACGGACGGCCAGCTTCCGTGCACGCCGGGCAGCGCCGCGAACAACGCCGGCGAGCTGTTGGGCGGCGGACGGCGCCTCTCCCGCGACGGCGCGCCGGTGCACCACCATCTGGGTGTCTCGGGCTTCGCGACGCACACGGTGGTGGATGCCCGGTCGGTGACGCGGGTGGATTCCGATGTGCCGCCGGAGATCGCGGCCGTGCTGGGCTGCGCCGTGCTCACCGGCGGCGGCGCGGTGCTCAACGCCGGAAGACCCTCGGACGGTGACGATGTGATCGTCATCGGCCTGGGCGGAGTCGGCATGGCCGCCGTCCTCACCGCCCTGTCACTGCGGGCCGACGGTGCCGTCGGCCGCGTGATCGGGGTCGACGCGCAACCCGCCAAGCTGGACGCCGTCCGCGAGCTGGGCGCCGATCTCGCCTACACCCCCGAAGAATTGGCGGCCGAGGGCGTGCGGGCGCCGGTCGTGATAGAGGCCGCCGGCCATCCGAAGGCGTTCGAGGCCGCCGTCGCCGCCACCGCGGTGGGCGGCCGGACGGTGACCGTCGGGTTGCCGAATCCCGCTGCGCGGTCGGAGATCAGCCCGCTGGTGCTGACGGCGGAGGCCCGCACGATCATCGGCAGCTACCTGGGTTCCGCCGTGCCGCAGCGGGACATCCCCCGGTACGTGCAGATGTGGCGCGCCGGCCGGCTGCCGGTGGAGAAGCTGATCAGCGGCGTGATCACGCTCGATCAGATCAACGAGGGCATGGACTCGCTCGCCGACGGCACCGCCGTCCGCCAGGTGATCCGCTTCTGATCCACTCCGCAAGCCGCGGGACCGGCCGGTTCCCCGGCGAGCCCGAGGGAACCGATCGATGGGCTGGTGCGTCCAACTATTGAGGGGCCTGTGTGCCCGCGGCCGGTGATCGGAGGGCGCATGGGGTATCCGGACCAGGATCGGATCCGCGACGAGGCGCGCCGGCGCATCGCCGACCGCCCGAACATGGTGCTCGACGGCGACCCCATCGAGGAACTCGCCCGCGCACACGAGCGGCACGCGGAGCGGCTCAGCGCAATCATCGATTCGCTCGAACATGTCGGCCGGACCAATCATCTCGGCGACACGGTCGAGGGCCGTGCCGCGACCCACAACCTCGGCGTCGCCGTCCACGATCACGAGCAGTCGATGGTCCAAACCCTCAGGGGCGAGATCGCGGAGGCGACGACCATCGCTGCGGCGCTGCGTCAGATCGCGAAGGACCTCGGCGATGCCGAGCTGGAGAACGTCGCGAACATCGGCATGGTGAGGGGCTGATGCGCCACGTCGCTGCGGGGGTGTGCCTCGCGCTCCTCCTGGCCGGATGCGCGGTCTCGATCGACGGAGAGCCGATCGGACTGGAGGACGGGCCGTCACGCGGCGCAGCACGCTCCGCCCCGGCCCTACCGTTCGTGCCCGAGTTCTCCGGCCGCACGAACAACCGCAACGACGGCAGTTCCTTCGAACCGTGTACCGCCTACACGTCTGCGGAGCTGCGGGCCTTCGGCGCAGATCCCACAACGATCCAAGACGCTGCATTTTCGGAGTCGCCCAATTTCAGGGGCTGCTCGTGGACGTCGACGGACCGGATCATTCGACTCAGCCAGGTAGTCAGTAATCAGGGCACTCTCGCCGAGTACAAGGTGAAGCAGGGCCGACGCCCGTGGCAGGCTGATCTCCCTATCGCAGGGCGGACCGTCGCAGTGGCACCGGAGCGGCCTGAAGGGTGCATGTCGGTATTCGAGTCCGGCACCGCCCTAATCATCACCGCGATCAGAGTCGCGGAGGGTGGTTCGCCTTCCACTGGGCTCAAGACCGAGTGCGACACTGTCGTCGCGTGGGCGACGCTGGCGATCGCCAAGGCGCCGTAGCCGACTGATCCCGATCAGTGCGGGCCGCCCTCCGCGTCGGGGAGCGGGGCGGGGCGGGGCCAGTCGGTCGGCCGCTGCTGGGCGTCGAGGCCACCGTCGGCGAAGACGACGGAACCCACGCAGTACCCGGAGTCGGGGCCGAGGAGGAACTGGGCGAGCGCGGCGATCTCCTCCGGCCGGCCGGCCCGGCCGGCGGGGATCAGGTCCAGGAAGGCGTTCATCGCGGCGCCGAGCTGCGGGTCCGCGCGGCCCGCCCGCGTCATCGGGGTGTCGATGAGCCCCGGGGCGATGGCGTTGAGGCGGATGCCCTGCGCCACGTACTCGGCGGCGCAGGTGCGCACGAAGTAGGCCAGCGCGGCCTTCGTCGCCGGATACGCCAGGACCGAGGCGTACTCGCCGTACGAGTCGGCGAGGTCCGAGGCGGCGTGCTCGTCGCCGTCCAGGCAGGCCTGCGCCAACTCGAGCGGCCATCCCGGCTGGGTGGTGGTGGAGTTCGAGCTGACCAGCAGCGCCGCGGACGGGCCGCGGGCCAGCAGCGGCCGCAGCCCCACCAGCAGGTCCACCGCGCCGAAGTAGTTCACCGCCACCACCGAGGCCCCCGACCGGCCGGCGGCGGGTCCGAGGCCCGCGAACGCGGCGAACCCCGTCAACGGCGCCGAACCGACCAGTTCCCCGATCCGCGCGACGGCCTCGAACCGGCCGCCCGGCGAACCCAGGTCGGCCTCCACGTCCGTGCCCCGCAGGTCGACGCCGATCACGCCGTGCCCCGCGGCGTGCAGCCGCTCCGCCGTCGCGGCGCCGAGCCCCGACGCCGCTCCCGTGACCACGTACACACCCATGACGCCCATCCTCCCCTCGTGCCGTTGCAGCCACGAAACCCGGGTGACTTCCGCCCGAGTCCGGCTTAGCGTGAACTCACGCCGACGAGAGGAGACACCATGACCGCCGACGACGCTATCGCCGACAAGTTCAAGGAAGCACTCGAACGGAAGAACGCGTCCAACCGGACGGGTTCCGCCCACCTCGACGGGGCCGCGAAGCCGCGGTCCCCGCACGGGTCCGAGAGTCATCAGCAGCAGTTCCGCCGCAAGAGCGGCTGACCCGCACGCCGCGGCCCCGACTCCCGGGGCCGCGGCCGCGGCCGGTGCGCGCGGCGGGCATCGGATACGATTGGGATCGCACAATCCGGTCGTAGAAGGAGGGGTCATCGAGCTTCCGCTGCTCATCCCCATCCTGCCCGCCAGACCGGCCGCGGCGGAGACCGCTCCCACGGAAAGCCCGGAGATCCAACAGGTTCGGGGCGTCATCGCATCGATCCTGGGTTCGCTCCGCGGCGGCCCGCACCTCCCCGAATCGGGGCTGAACTGGGCGGCGGCCTACCTCACCCGCGATACCGAACCGCTGCTCGTGGTCACCACCACCGATGCCGGATGGCTACCGCTGGGCACCATCGTCCCGGCGGGCGTGCGCGTGCTGTGGAACGTGGCCACTGCGGCCGCCTGGGCCACCGTCGACGATCCCGTGCGCCAGCTGGTCGAGTTCGCCGCGGCCGGCGGCTACACCATCCGCGCGGTGGCCACCACGCACCCGAGCCGCGTCCACCACATCCCCAATGGGCCCTGGAAGCTCGTGGGCGAGCGGCATCCCGGTCAGGTGCTGCCGCACCGCCTGACCCGCTTCGAGGTGGTGGCCTCGCCGGCGCGGGTCGCGCAGATCCGCGCCCTGGGCCCCGAGGGGGCCGACCGCCAGGCCCGCGCCCTGCTGCGCGACCTGGAGCGCGTCACCGTCGAACCGCAGTACGCGATCGGCGTCGAGGAGGCCCGGGCGGAGGCGCGGCGCCATCTGGCGGCCGGGCGGCAGGTGGCGCCCGCGGTGCTGGAGCAGTTGCTGCTCGATCAGGACGCCCTCGTCGACGCGCTGAACCTGGCGCGGACTCCGCCCCGGAGCCTCACCGCCGGCGGGGACCCGCCCGACGGTGCGGCGCTGCGCTCCCGGCTGGTGGAACGGGCGCTCGTGGAGGTGGCGATCGCCGCAGCCCGGCACGATCTGGAATCCGCGATCTACGGCTGGACCTTCGCCCGCTACCTGGTGCAGTGAGTCGCAGCGGGCGTCACGGGAAGGTCTTGTACCGATCCCAGTGCCGGTTGCACAGGTACTGGGCCGCGTAGAGCACCAGCTGCTGCCGCTCCCACAGCGGGTAGGCGCGGGTGTCGTGGTAGAGGTCGCGGGTGGCCCCGGCGGTGCTCGCCGTGTTCCGGTCCAGTGCGGCGCACGCGCGGTAGCCGAACCGCACCATCTGGGCGTCGGTGGTCCGATCGCCGAAGGGCTTCGTGAAGTCGTGGAGGTTCTTGGTGGCCACCACGAACCGGCCCTCGTCGAGCCGTCCGTCCGCGTGGGCCGGTGCCGCGGCCGCCGTGGCGATTCCCAGCGCCGCGATCCCCGCCGCGAGGCCCCTCATCAGCTTCGGCATCGTCCCGCAATCCTCCGTCCCGGTGGGGTTCGCCCCACATGTGTTCAGGATTATCGCCGATCATCGGCCCGCGCGCCCCCGGATATGCGAAACGGCGCCCCTCCCAGCGGGAGGGGCGCCGTCTCAACGGCTACCGAAGATCAGGCGATGATCTTGGTGACGCGGCCGGCACCCACGGTGCGGCCACCCTCGCGGATCGCGAAGCGCAGGCCCTCGTCCATGGCGACCGGCTGGATGAGCTTGACGCTCATCTCGGTGTTGTCGCCCGGCATGACCATCTCGGTGCCCTCGGGGAGGGTCACGACGCCGGTCACGTCCGTGGTACGGAAGTAGAACTGCGGACGGTAGTTGTTGAAGAACGGCGTGTGGCGGCCGCCCTCGTCCTTGCTCAGGATGTACGCCTGGCCCTCGAACTCCGTGTGCGGAGTGGTGGTGCCGGGCTTCACGACGACCTGGCCGCGCTCGACGTCCTCGCGCTTGAGGCCACGGACCAGCAGGCCCACGTTGTCGCCGGCCTGGCCCGAGTCGAGCAGCTTGCGGAACATCTCGATGCCCGTGACGGTGGTCTTGGTCGACTTCTCGCGGATGCCGACGATCTCCACCTCCTCGTTCACGTTGATGACACCGCGCTCGACGCGGCCGGTGACGACGGTGCCACGACCGGTGATCGTGAAGACGTCCTCGACCGGCATCAGGAAGGGCTTGTCGGTCTCACGCTCGGGGTCCGGGATGGAGTCGTCGACGGCCTGCATCAGCTCGACGATGGACTCGACCCACTTGGCGTCGCCCTCGAGAGCCTTCAGCGCCGAGACGCGCACGACGGGGGCCTCCTCGTCGAACTCCTGCGAACCCAGGAGCTCACGGACCTCCATCTCGACGAGCTCGAGGATCTCCTCGTCGTCGACCATGTCGGAC
>JBEBXD010000085.1:0-19235 GCA_040391845.1 Tsukamurella paurometabola
CGAGCCCGCCCCGGAACCCGAGCCCGCCCCCGAGCCGGAGCCCGCGCCCGCCCCCGCTGCTGCCGCCCCCTCGGCACCGGCTGCTCCCGCGGCTCCTGCTGCACCGGCTGCTCCTGCAGCGCCGGCCGCCTCCTCGTCGGACTCCACGCCGTACGTGACCCCGCTGGTGCGCAAGCTGGCCGCGGAGAACAACGTGGACCTGAACACGGTCAAGGGCACCGGCGTCGGCGGCCGCATCCGCAAGCAGGACGTGCTCGCCGCCGCCGAGGCCGGAAAGGCCCCCGCCGCGGAGGCTCCGGCCGCAGCGCCCGCCGCTGCCGCGCCGTCCGCGCCGAAGGGTGCCCGCCCCGAGTTGGCCGCACTCCGCGGCACCACGCAGAAGACCAACCGCATCCGCCAGATCACCGCGAAGGTCACCCGCGAGTCGCTGCAGAACGCCGCGCAGCTCACCCAGGTCTTCGAGGTGGACTTCAGCCGGATCGTCGCGCTGCGCGCGCAGGCGAAGGCGTCGTTCAAGGCGAACGAGGGCGTGAACCTCACGTACCTGCCGTTCATCGCGAAGGCCGTCATCGAGGCGCTCAAGGTGCACCCGAACGTCAACGCGTCGATCAGCGACGACTTCAAGGAGATCACCTACCACGGTGGGGTGAACCTGGGCATCGCCGTGGATACGCCGCAGGGCCTGCTCTCGCCGGTGATCAAGAACGCCGACGACCTCTCGCTGGCCGGCCTCGCCCGCGCGATCGCCGACCTGGCGGAGCGCACCCGCGGCAACGCCCTGAAGCCGGACGAGGTCTCCGGCGGCACGTTCACCATCACCAACATCGGTAGCGAGGGCGCGCTGTTCGATACGCCGATCCTGGTTCCGCCGCAGGCGGCGATGCTGGGCACCGGCGCCATCGTCAAGCGCCCCGTGGTGGTCACCGACGCGTCCGGCACCGAGTCCATCGGCATCCACCCGATGGCCTTCCTGCCGCTGACCTACGATCACCGGCTGATCGACGGGGCCGACGCGGGCCGCTTCCTCACCACGGTCAAGCACCGTCTCGAGGAGGGCGCGTTCGAGGCCGACCTCGGGCTGTAGCGCCCGGAGGCACCGCTTCTCATGGAACGACGGGTCGCGATCGCCGGATCGTCGGGGCTCATCGGCAGCGCGCTGTCGAACGCCCTGGCCCGGCGGGGCGACACCGTCGTTCCGCTCGTCCGGGACGGATCCGGTCGCGGTCTCGCGTGGGACCCCGCGCGCGGTGAGGTCCCCGACCTGACCGGGTTCGACGCGGTGATCACGCTGAACGGCTCCCCGATCGCGGGCCGCCGCTGGACGGGCGCGGTCAAGCAGGACCTGCGTGATTCGCGGATCGAACCCGTCGCCGCCCTCGCGGAGGCGGCGGTCCGGGACGGTGTGCCGGTCCTGCTGGGCGGCAGCGCGATCGGCGTCTACGGCGACGCCGGCGAGACGGAGTGCGTCGACGGCACCGTCGAATCCGGGGGCACGCCGGCGGGCACCGGGTTCCTGGCGAGCCTGTGCGCGGAGTGGGAGGCGGCCGCCGATCCCGCCCGCGCCGCGGGGATCACCGTGGCGCACCTGCGTTTCGCGCACGTGCTGTCCGCCGCGGGCGGGCTGGTGCCGGCGCTGGGCCGGGTGTATCGGCTGGGTCTCGGCGGGCGCCTGGGCGGCGGCCGGCAGTGGGTCTCGTGGATCTCCCGCGACGACGCGGCGCGCGCCGTGCTGCACGTGCTCGACGGTGCGCTCGGCGGCACCGCCTCCGGGCCCGTCAACATCGCCTCCCCCGCGCCGGTGCGGCAGCAGGCGTTCAGCGACGCCCTGGCCCGCGAGGTGCACCGCCCGGCCCGGTGGGCGGTGCCGCGGATCGCGCTGCGCGCCGCCGTCGGGGAGGTCGCCGACGAGGCACTGCTCAGCTCGCAGCGGGCCGTCCCGCAGGTGTTGCACGAGAGCGGATTCCGGTTCGCGCACACCACCCTTCCCGCGGCACTCGCCGCGGCGACGGCGGACCAGGCGTAGCGTCGGGGCCATGCCCGCACGTTCCGCCCGCGCCGATTCCGCCCCCCTCGTGATCGAGGATCTCGGCACCATCGGATACCAGGAGGCGTTCGACCTCCAGCACGACCTCGCGAATCAGCGCGCCGACGGCGCCATCGGCGACCGCCTGCTCCTGCTGGAGCACCCGCCCACGTTCACCGCGGGCAAGCGCACCCAGCCGGAGGACCGGCCCACCGACGGCAGCGAGGTGATCGAGGTGGACCGCGGCGGCAAGATCACCTGGCACGGCCCGGGCCAGCTGGTGGGCTATCCGATCGTGAAGCTCTCGTCGGCGATGGACGTGGTGGACTACGTCCGCCGCATCGAGCAGGCCCTCATCGAGGTCTGCCGCGGCCTGGGCCTCTCCGCGAGCCGCGTGGAGGGGCGCTCGGGCGTCTGGTTCCCCGCCGACGGTGCGCGCCCCGAACGCAAGGTGGGCGCCATCGGCATCCGCGTGGCCCGCGGCGTCACGCTGCACGGCTTCGCCCTCAACTGCGATAACACGCTCGGCGGCTTCGACGCGATCATCCCCTGCGGCATACCGGATGCCGGGGTCACCACCCTGAGCGCGGAGCTGGGGCGCGACGTCACCGTCGGGGAGGTCCGCGACGCCGTCGTCGACGCCGTGCAGCGCGCCCTCGACGGCGATCTCCCGGTCGGCGTGTAGCGGCGGCGCCGGGCGTAGCATGGACGAGGTGAGTACCCCGGAGAACCCCCGAAAGCTACTCCGCCTCGAGGTCCGTAACGCACAGACCCCGATCGAGCGCAAGCCGAACTGGATCCGCACGCGCGCGAAGATGGGCCCTGAATTCACCGAGCTCAAGGGCCTCGTCAAGCGTGAGGGCCTGCACACGGTGTGCGAGGAGGCGGGCTGCCCCAACATCTACGAGTGCTGGGAGGACCGCGAGGCCACCTTCCTCATCGGCGGCGAGCAGTGCACCCGCCGCTGCGACTTCTGCCAGATCGACACGGGGAAGCCGGCCGAACTGGACCGGGACGAGCCGCGCCGCGTGGCCGAGTCGGTGCAGGCGATGGGGCTGCGGTACTCGACGATCACGGGCGTCGCCCGCGACGACCTGCCCGACGAGGGCGTGTGGCTGTACGCGGAGACGGTGCGCCAGATCCACGCACTGAACCCGAATACCGGTGTGGAGAACCTGATCCCGGACTTCCACGCCAAGCCCGAGCTGCTGGCCGAGGTGTTCGAGTCGCGCCCCGAGGTACTGGCCCACAACCTGGAGACGGTGCCCCGCATCTTCAAGCGCATCCGCCCGGCGTTCCGCTACGACCGCTCCCTCGACGTGATCCGGCAGGCCCGCGACTTCGGCCTCGTCACCAAGTCGAACCTGATCCTCGGCATGGGCGAGACGCCCGAGGAGGTCACGGAGGCGATGCGCGACCTGCACGACGCGGGCTGCGACATCATCACCATCACGCAGTACCTGCGCCCGTCGCCGCGGCACCACCCGGTGGAGCGGTGGGTCAAGCCCGAGGAGTTCGTGGAGCACACCCGGGCCGCGGAGGAGATGGGCTTCGCCGGCGTCATGGCCGGCCCGCTGGTCCGCTCGTCCTACCGCGCGGGCAAGTTGTACGCGAAGGCGATGGCGCACCACGGCCGCCCGATCCCCGAGGCGATGGCGCATCTGACGGCTGAGGGTGACGCGGCACAGGAGGCCACATCGGTGCTGAGCCGCATGGCCGCCGCCGCGAAGTAGCCGCACACTAAGCTGGGACCCATGGCACAGGACAAGGCAGCGGCCGACAAGCTCAAAGCACAGAAGGCCGAGACTAAGCGCGCCCGCAAGGCGGCTTCGAAGGAACGTCGCAAGCAGATGTGGCAGGCGTTCCAGATGCAGCGCAAGGAAGACAAGGCGCTGATCCCGATCATGGCCGCCGTCTTCGTCGGCGCGATCGTCGTGGCGTTGGTGGTCGGCCTGCTGCTCAAGAACTGGTGGATGTTCCTCATCCTGGGTGTGCTGGTGGGCGCGCTCGGCGCGTTCATCGTGTTCACCCGCCGCCTCGAGCGCAGCGTGTACACGAAGAACGAGGGCCAGGTGGGCGCCGCCGGCTGGGCGCTGGACAACATGCGCGGTTCGTGGCGGGTGACGCAGGCGGTGGCCCGCACCACCCACGCGGACGCCGTGCACCGCGTGATCGGCAAGCCCGGCGTGATCCTGGTGGCCGAGGGCAACGAGGGCCGCATCAAGGGCCTGCTGGCGCAGGAGAAGAAGAAGACGGCGCGGGTCGTGGGCCAGACGCCGATCTACGAGTTCGTGGTCGGCAACGCCGAGGGCCAGGTGCCGCTGCGCAAACTGCAGCGCACGCTCACCAAGCTGCCGTCGAACATCACCGGCAAGAAGATCGACGAGCTGGAGGGGCGCCTCGCGGCCCTGTCCACCCGCACCGGCGGCGCCCAGATGCCGCGCGGACCGCTGCCTCAGGGCGCGAAGATGCGCAGCGTGCAGCGCACCGTCCGGCGCAAGACCGGCTCGAACTGACCGCGCTCAGCGGGACCTGACCACGACCGTGCCGGTGGCGCGGTCCTGCATGCCGCGGCCGTCCGCGTCCTGGATCAGCGGCGGCACGATGAACACGATCAGCAGGTTGCGGGCGAGGGCACGGAGGAAGCCCACCCGCATCCACGGGTCCTCGATCCGGGCCACCCGCAGGCCCGCGAAGAACTGCCCCGGGGTGAAGCCGAACAGCGTCACCGACAGCACGCCCACCGCGGCCCAGATGCCGATCGCGTAGGTGTCGAACATCGTGGGCTCCCCCGCGAACACCCGCTGCGGGCCCACGATCGCGATGGCGATCAGCGCCGACGGGACCCAGTCGAGGAACAGCCCCAGCACGCGCCGGCCCGATCCCGCGGCGGCCCCGGCACCGTCGCGGGGCAGGCCGATCGCCTGGCCCCGGTACTCGCCCTGGGCACCCTCCGGCAGTGCCGCGGACGCACCGGACAGCCATGATCCCGTTTCTCGACGCATGCCCACCAGGGTACGTGGGCCCCGGTGCGGCGGTTCCGGGCGCGGGGCCGCGATGTGTAACACCGATGAAACATTCCGTTAGTTCTCGGGCAACACCGCGTCCATACCGTTCATTCTCGTAACCTCGGTGGTGGTGCGCAGGGTACGACCCGTGAAGCCCCGCCGCCGGACGACGAAGGAGCAAGTAACAGGTGTTCACTACTAAAGAGGAACTTCTCGACTACCTGAAGAAGGAGAACGTCGAGTACGTCGACATCCGCTTCTGCGATCTCCCCGGCACGATGCAGCACTTCAGCATCCCCGCCGAGGCGTTCGACGAGAGCGTCTTCGAGGACGGCCTCGCCTTCGACGGCTCCTCGATCCGCGGCTTCCAGTCGATCGACGAGTCCGACATGATGCTGCTGCCGGACGTCACCACGGCGCGCATCGACCCGTTCCGCGCGGCGAAGACCATGAACGTCTCGTTCTTCGTGCACGACCCGTTCACCCGCGAGGCCTACTCGCGCGACCCGCGCAACGTGGCACGTAAGGCCGAGGAGTACCTGCTCAGCACGGGCGTCGCCGACACCTGCTTCTTCGGCGCCGAGGCGGAGTTCTACATCTTCGACTCGATCAGCTACGACTCGAACATCAACGGCTCGTTCTACGAGATCGACGCCATCTCCGGCTCCTGGAACACCGGGCGCGCGATCGAGGAGAACGGCTCCCCCAACCTGGGCTACAAGGTGCGCAACAAGGGCGGCTACTTCCCCGTGGCGCCCTACGACCACTACGTGGACCTGCGGGACAAGATCTCGACGAACCTGAAGAACGCGGGCTTCACGCTCGAGCGCGGCCACCACGAGGTGGGCACCGGCGGCCAGGCCGAGATCAACTACAAGTTCGACACGCTGCTGCACGCCGCGGACGACGTCCAGCTGTTCAAGTACATCGTTAAGAACACGGCGTGGCAGGAGGGCAAGACGGTCACGTTCATGCCGAAGCCGCTGTTCGGTGACAACGGCTCGGGCATGCACGCCCACCAGTCGCTGTGGAAGGACGGCAAGCCGCTGTTCTACGACGAGGCCGGCTACGGCGGCCTGTCGGACATCGCGCGCTACTACATCGGCGGCATCCTGCACCACGCCCCGTCGCTGCTCGCGTTCACCAACCCGACGATCAACTCGTACAAGCGCCTGGTGCCGGGCTACGAGGCCCCGATCAACCTGGTGTACAGCCAGCGCAACCGCAGCGCCTGTGTGCGTATCCCGATCACCGGCAACAACCCGAAGGCCAAGCGCATCGAGTTCCGTTGCCCCGACTCGTCGGGCAACCCGTACCTGGCCTTCGCCGCCATGATGATGGCCGGCCTGGACGGCATCAAGAACAAGATCGAGCCGCACGCCCCGGTCGATAAGGACCTCTACGAGCTGCCGCCCGAGGAGGCCAAGGGCATCCCGCAGGCCCCCACCTCACTGCCCGCCGTGATCGACCGGCTCGAGGAGGATCACGAGTACCTCACCGCCGGTGGCGTTTTCACCGAGGACCTGGTCGAGGAGTGGATCTCCTACAAGCGCGAGAACGAGATCGCCCCGGTGAACCTGCGCCCGCACCCGTACGAGTTCCAGCTCTACTACGACGTGTGATTCACAGCGCGACATACTGATTCGGCCCCGCACCTGCCCGCAGGTGCGGGGCCGTCTCGCGTCCGGGCCCGCGCGACGAAGCGCGCACCGCCCCGACGAGCGTATCGTCGGGTGTGACGAAGGAGGCGGCGGTGTTCGAGGTGAAGCTCAAGGGCAACGATGTGGTCGATCGGTCCGGGACGGGCCCCGGCGGTCCGGCACGCCCACGGCTGAGCACGACTCTCCCGGGCGGCGAGGTGCTCGTCATCGAGACCACGCGAACGCAACGCCGACACGACGCCGAGGACATCGGCCGTAGTTCGGCCCGCCCCGACCCGTCGTAGTCGCCGCCGGTAGGTTCGAAGCCATGCGTGCCTCCCGTCCGACCATCGCCGTCACCGTCGCCGTCCTCGCGGCGGGGGCGCTCACCGCCTGCAGTTCGTCCAACGCCTCCGCGTCCTGCCCCACGAGCGGGCCCGCCACCGCGGGCGCCCCGGACTGGACCTACCAGGGCCGGACCGGCTCGATCGAGGTCACCGGCCCCAGCGATACCGCGTCCCCGAAGATCTCGGTGACGAAGCCGTTCTCGGTGGCCGAGACGTACGTGCAGGCGTTCAACCCGCCGGGCGACGGTGCCGTGGTCGGCGACACCGCCACCGTGTCCGTCTGCTACCTGGGCGTGAACGGCCGCACCGGCGAGCGGTTCGACAGCACCTACGATCGCGGCAAGCCCGCGTCCTTCTCCCTGGACGGGGTGATCCCCGGCTTCAAGAAGGCGATCGCCGGGCAGAAGGTGGGCAGCGCCGTGGGCGTGGCGATCGCGCCTCAGGACGGATACGTGACGGGCCAGCCCTCGGCCGGAATCCAGGCGGGCGACACCCTGATCTTCGCGATCAAGATCCTCTCCGCGAGCTGACGAGCGGCGGTTCAGTCCCCCGAACCAGACCCTCCGCGGGGACGGTCGGGACGATCTGACCGGCTACCCCACCCGCGCGAGGACTGCGAGGTGGTCCGCGCCCGACACCTCGTGGGCGCTGACGTCCGCCGCACCGAGTCCGCGGAGCAGCACGTGGTCGATGCCCACGACCGCCGGGTATGCCTTGTCCGTGGGGTAGGTGGGCCGCCAGCCCGCGCCCGCGAGCTGCCCCGCGTCCCGGTATCCGCCGGTGAGCAGGCTCCGGAACCGGACGTGGTCGTAGGTGGCGTTGTAGTCGCCGAGCGCGATGACGGGCCGCGGCGCGGGGACGCCCTGCAGCAGGGCCCCGATCTTCTTCAGCTCGTCGGCCCAGTCCGCGGCGACCAGTGGCGGCACGGGATGCACCGCGAACAGCTGGACGTCGCCACGGCCGGGTACGGACGCGACGGCGGTGAGCGTGGTGAGCGCGAAGCCGGGCACCGTCGCCGTGCTGGAGAGCGGGTAGCGGCTGTAGAGGGCCGTGCCGTAGGCGAGCTGCGCGGGACGCGTGAACGAGTGCGGCAGGTCCGATGCGATCGTGGACGCGGCGATCCGCGCGGCGGCGTCCGGGGTCACCTCCTCGACGGCGAGCACGTCGACGGCGTTGTCGCGCACCAGCTTCGCGAGTTCGGCGATGTCACCGCGGCCCACCTGGATGTTGGCGGTGAGCACCGTCAGCGTCGCCCCGTCGGGCGCCGCCTCCCCCCGCCACAGGGGCGCCTGCACCCAGACGCCCACGACGGCGAGGACGACCACCAGCACCATGCGCAGCAGCGCCCGCACGTACAGCAGGCACACCACCGCGATCGCGAGGCACGCCAGCCACAGCACCGGCGAGACCGCGGCCACGGCCACCGTCACCCTGTCCGTGCCGGGCCAGAAGTGCGCGGCGATCGCCACGAAGCCACCCAGCAGCGCCGCGGTGCCGGCGATGCTCGCCGCGATCCGGATGAAGATCCTCATGCGGCCATCCTGCCCGCCGCGGCGCTATTCGCCCCAGAAGACGCGGTCGACCACGCCGCGGCCGCGTCGCGTGGCCCGCAGGTAATCGTCGAGGTAATCGAGCGAGCTGCCCCGCCAGCCGGCCACGTACGCGACGTTGGAGAGCACCGCGCCCGGGCCGGGCAGCTGGTCGACGGGCTTACCCCGCACCAGGAACAGGGCGTTGCGGGCGCGGGTCGCGGTCAGCCAGGCCTCCCGCAGCAGCGCGACGTCGGCCTCCGGGAGCAGCTCGTTCGAGCCGATCGCGTCGAGCGACTCCAACGTGGACGTGTTGCGCAGCGCCGGCACCTCGCTGGCGTACCGCAGCTGCTCCAGCTGCACCGTCCACTCCACGTCGGAGAGGCCGCCGCGGCCGAGCTTGGTGTGCGTGGCGGGGTCGGCGCCGCGGGGCAGCCGCTCCGAATCGACGCGCGCCTTGATCCTGCGCAGTTCGTTGACGGTGGCCGGGGACACCCCGCCCTCCGGGTACCGGACCGCGTCCACCATGTGCAGGAAGTCCTGCGCCACCTGCTCGTCGCCGGCCACGTGGGTGGCGCGCAGCAGCGCCTGCACCTCCCAGGGCTGCGCCCACTGGTCGTAGTACGCCCGGTAGGCGGCCAGGGTGCGCACGACGGGCCCGTTGCGGCCCTCGGGGCGCAGCCCGGTATCGACCTCCAGGCCCGGATCGACCGACGGTGCGCCCAGGCGGGTCCGCACGGCGTCCGCCACCTGGTTGGCCCAGCGGACCGCGTCGGACTCCTCGTAGCCCTCGTTGGGCACGCACACGAACAGCACGTCCGCATCGGAGCCGTAGCCGATCTCGTGGCCGCCGAGGCGGCCCATGCCGATCACCGCGATCCGCGCGGGCGCGCCGGGAGTGTAGGCGCTGCGGCTGGATTCGCGCTCCACCACGGAGGTGGCGATCTCGGACACCAGGGCCGCGTCGAGCGCGGCGCCCCACACCGAGGAGAGGGCGGCGCACACCTGCGGCACCGTCATCATGCCGAGGATGTCGGCGGAGGCGACGCGGGCGATCTCGCTGCGCCGCATCGCCCGTGCCACGGCGATCGCCCGGTCCCGGTGGTGCGCGCGGCTCACGGCGGCGAGCATCCCGTTGTACACCTCGTGCGGTGAGGTCTCGGTGAGCTTCGGCCCGGCGGCGCCGTCCGCGTACAGCCGGATCACTTCGGGCGAGCGCGCCAGCAGCTCGGCCACGAAGGTCGACGAGCCGAGCACCGTCATCAGCCGCTGGGCGACCACCGACTCGTCGCGCAGCACCCGCAGGTACCACTCCACGTCCCGCAGGTCCTCGGACAGCTTGCGGTAGTTCAGCAGTCCCGCATCGGGATTCGGCGTCTCGCTGAGCCATTCCAGGAGGGTGGGCAGCAGGATGGTCTGGATCCGTCCCCGCCGCGACGAGTCCGCCATCGCCTTGAGGTGCGCCAGCGCGTGCTGGGGCTGCAGGAATCCGAGCGCCGCGAGCCGGGCGACGATCGCGTCGTCGCTCAGGCTCACCGCGTCCGCGTCGAGGTTCGCGATCGAGTCCAGCAGCGGCCGGTAGAACAGCTTGGTGTGCAGCCTGCGGACCCGGGCGGACTGCCGCTTGAGGTCGGCGCGCAGCACCCCGGCCGCGTCGCGATCACCGTCGGGCCGGATGTGCGCGGCCCGGGCGAGCCAGCGCCACGCCTCCTCGTGGTCGGGCGGCGGAAGCAGGTGCGTGCGTTCCATGCGGCGCAGCTGCAGCCGGTGCTCCAGGCGGCGCAGGAACTCGTACGAGGCGGTGAAGTTGGCGCCGTCGTCGCGGCCCACGTAGCCGCCGGCGGTGAGCGCCTCCAGCGCGTCGACGGTGCTCCGCTCGCGCAGGGTCTCGTCCGTGCGGCCGTGCACCAGCTGCAGCAGCTGCACCGCGAACTCCACATCACGCAGGCCGCCGCGGCCCAGCTTGAGTTCGCGCTCCCGCAGGTCGGGGGCGATGTTCTCCTCGACGCGGCGGCGCATCTCCTGCACGTCCTGCACGAAGTCCTCGCGCTCGGCGGCCTCCCACACCATCGGGCCGACCGCGGCGAGGTACTCGTACCCCAGCTCCAGGTCGCCGGTCTGCGGGCGCGCCTTGAGCAGCGCCTGGAACTCCCACGTCTTCGCCCACCGCTTGTAGTACGCCACATGCGATTCCAGCGTGCGCGTCAGGCTGCCCGCCTTGCCCTCCGGCCGCAGTGCCGCGTCCACGTCGAAGAACGCGGCGGAACCGATGCGCATCATCTCCCCGGCGAGCCGTGCGGAGGGCCCGTCCGCCGGCTCGGCCACGAAGATCACGTCCACATCGGAGACGTAGTTCAGTTCCCGCGCACCGCATTTGCCCATCGCGATCACGGCGAGCCGGCCGTCGGGATCCGCGTCCGGGTACACGGTGGCCACGGCGACGGCCAGCGCGGCGGTGAGCGCGGCGTCCGCCAGGTCGGCCAGGTGCGCGCCGACCACCGCGAACGGCAGGGTCGGCTCGTTCTCCACCAGTTCGGCGAGATCCCGCGCGGCCAGTACCAGCACCAGGTCGCGGTAGCCGTCGCGCAGCGCGGCGATGGCCGCGCCGCCGGTGATCGCCGCGCGGTAGAGCAGGTCGTCGTCCCGGCGTCCGGACACCTTCACGGCGTCGACGGTGGCGAGCATCGCCGCGATCAGGTCGTCCCGCGACTTCAACGGCGCGGTGTCGAGGAGCAGGCGCCACGACGAGGGGTGGCTGATCAGGTGGTCGCCGAGGGCGTCGGACGAGCCGAGTAGGCCGAACAGCCTGCCGCGGAAGGTGGTGTCCCCGCGGATCAAACCGTCGATCTCGGACCATTCGTCGCCGGTGGACTCCCGCAGCCGGATCAGGGCGCGCAGCGTCCAGTCCGGGTCCGCGGCGCGGGACAGGGCCCACAGGACGTCGACGCTGTCCAGGTCCGCCCACCCCAGGGATTCGAGGTCGTTCTCGGCGTTCGGTTCGAGGAGGCCCAGGCGGCCCGCGGAGGGTCGGCGGACCTCGCGGTTGGTAGGCGGCACCGTCGGCCGGCCTACAGCGAGAGGAAGTGGTCGAGCTCGAACGGCGTGACCACCGCTCGGTAGTCGTTCCACTCGGACCACTTGTTGCGCAGGAAGTACTCGAAGACGTGCTCCCCCAGCGTTTCCGCGACGAGCTCACTCTTCTCCATGAGGGCGAGGGCATCGTCCAGGCTGGAGGGCAGGTCCTTGAAGCCCATCGAGCGGCGCTCCCGGGCCGTCATCTGGCGCACGTCGTCCTCGGCCGCCTCCGGCAGGTCGTACCCGCCCTTGATGCCTGCGAGGCCGGCGGCGCAGAGCACCGCGAAGGCCAGGTACGGGTTGCACGCCGCATCGGGCGAGCGGACCTCGACGCGACGGCTGCTCGACTTGTTCGGCGTGTACAAGGGCACGCGGACCATCGCGGAGCGGTTCGCGGCGCCCCACGTGGCCGCGGTCGGGGCCTCGTCGCCGGTCACCAACCGCTTGTAGGAGTTCACCCACTGGTTGGTCACGGCGGAGATCTCCGGCGCGTGGTGCAGGATGCCGGCGATGAACGCCTTGCCGGTCGCGGAGAGCTGCAGCTCGTCGTCCGGGTCGTGGAAGGCGTTGGAGTCGCCCTCGAACAGGCTCATGTGGGTGTGCATGCCGGAGCCGGGGTGAGCGGTGAAGGGCTTCGGCATGAACGAGGCCCGCACCCCCTCCGTCATCGCGACCTCCTTGACCAGGTAGCGGAAGGTCATCACGTTGTCCGCCATGGAGAGCGCGTCCGCGTAGCGCAGGTCGATCTCCTGCTGACCCGGTCCCGCCTCGTGGTGGCTGAACTCGACCGAGATGCCCATCGCCTCGAGCGCCTCGATCGCCTTGCGCCGGAAGTTGGGCGCCGATTCGTGCACCGCCTGGTCGAAGTAGCCGCCCGTGTCGGCGGGGATCGGCATGCCGTGCGGCCCGGACTCCCGCTTGAGCAGGTAGAACTCGATCTCCGGGTGGACGTAGCAGGAGAAGCCGAGATCGGCGGCGCGGCTGAGCTGGCGCCGCAGTACGTGCCGGCTATCGCCCCAGGACGGCGTACCGTCGGGCATCGCGATGTCGCAGAACATGCGGACGGAGTGCATCTCCCCGTCGCCGCTGGTCCAGGGAAGCACCTGGAACGTGGACGGGTCGGGCTTGGCGACGGTATCCGCCTCCGAGACGCGGGAGAAGCCCTCGATCGAGCTGCCGTCGAAGCCGATGCCCTCGGTGAAGGCACCCTCGAGCTCCGCCGGCGCGATCGCCACGGACTTGAGGAAACCGAGCACGTCGGTGAACCAGAGCCGCACGAAGCGGATGTCCCGTTCCTCGATGGTGCGAAGCACGAACTCCTGCTGCCGATCCATGGCTCGACCCTAGGCGAGGGGGTGTTAACGGCGTGTTACAACCGCCCGTTCCGCCCCGGTGCACGCCGTAGCGGGTAGCGTCCCGAACGTGGATGCACCGTTCGCTCGACTCGCGGCAGCCGTGACGCTCGGCGCGCTCGCGCTCACCGGGTGCGGCACGTCGACCGAGGCGCCGCCGTCGACGACGGCGACCGGCACGATCGACGGCTGCCCGGCCGCCGCACCGTCGGCGGACGCGACGGCGATCACCCTCACGGGCGTGACCGGGCGGGCCCTGGTAGTCCCACCCACCGCGGACGCCGCGCCCCGGGTCACCGTCGAGACCCCGTACCGGGTGGACCGGTCGGAGACGGTCACCACCGCACCGGGTTCGGGCGCCGTGCTCACGGACAGGTCGGTGGTCACCGTCTGCTACCAGAGCGTGAACGGCCGCACGGGCCGGGTCTTCGACGACGCCTTCGCCCGCGCCACGTCCGTGGAGATGGCGCTACCGGACGTGGTGCCGGGGTTCCGCACCGCGCTCGTGGGCAAGCGGGTCGGCGCCACGGTGGTCACCTCCGTCACCGCCGCCGACGGCTACCCGAAGGGGGAGCCCCGGGCCGGGGTGGACCCGGGCGACACGCTGATCTTCGCGATCCGGGTGCTCGCCTCGAACTGACCGAGGGCGGCGGATCAGGGCGCGCAGCGCAGGTTCGCCGCGGGGATCGTCAGGTCCCGCAAGTACGCGGTCACCGCATCGTCCACGCACGCGTTGCCCTCCAGGGACACGGTGTGCTGGCTGCCCTCGTAGCTGATCAGCGACGCACCGAGCTGCTTGGCCAGGCTCACGCCGTTCTCGTACGGGGTCGCCGGGTCGTGCGTGGTGGAGATCACCACGGTCTTCGGCGCCCCGACCGCCTTCACCTCGTGCGGCTTGAGCGTGGGCGCCGCCGCCCAGAACGCGCACGCGCCCTTCGCCGCCCGGCCGGTGCCGCGGCCGTCGTCCAGGAACGGGGCCGCCTTGCGGATGCCGGTGTCCAGGCGGGACAGGTCCGCGGCGTCCGTGATCGCCGGGCCGTCCACGCAATTGATCGCGGTGTTGGCGTCCATCATCGGCGAGTAGTGGCCCTGCTCGTCCCGGTTGAGGTAGATGTCGGCGATCCGCTGCAGCAGCGAGCCGTCACCGGATTTCAGCCCGGTCAGCCCGCGCCGCAACGGCTCCCACAGCTGCTGCGCGTACATCGCCTGGATCGTGGCGGTGGTCGCGTCGCTGTAGCTCAGCTGCCGGCCGCCCTGCCCGCGCACCGTCTTGTCGATCAGGGGGCGGACCAGCTCCTGGTAGCGCTCGGTCGCCTTCGACGGGTCGGTGCCCACGGGGCAGTTCGGGTACTTGGCACAGTCCTTCGCCCAGTCGTCGAACACGGTCTGGAACCCCGCCATCTGCTCGATGGACGAGGTGATGGGGTCCTCCGCCGGGTCGACGGCACCGTCGAGCACCATGGCCCGCACTCGATCGGGGAAGGTCTCCGCGTAGATGGCGCCGATGAACGTGCCGTAGCTGTACCCCAGGTAGGTCAGCTTCTCGTCGCCGAGAACGGCGCGCAGCACGTCCAGGTCGCGCACGGTGTCGGCGGTGCCGACGTGCTCGAGGAAGGTCTTGCCCATCTTCTCGGCGCACAGATCCGCCTGCGACTTGTTGAACGCCTCCTGCTTCGCGATGCCCGACGGTGTGTTGTCGTACGCCAGGGTGGAGAGCCGGTTCTCGTCGCGCTGGCGATCGCCCATGCACTTCACGGCGGGCGAGCTGGCGCCCACGCCCCGCGGGTCCCAGCCCACCAGGTCGTAGCTGCGCGTGATCTCGTACTTGCCCGCCTCGAGGGACTTCGAGGCCACCATCTGCACGCCGGAACCGCCGGGCCCGCCGGGGTTCATCAGCAGCGAGCCGCGGCGCTGCCCGCTCGCCTTGACCCGCGCCACGGCCAGCTCGGTCTCCCCCGCCGACGGGGCGTTGTAGTCGATCGGCACCGTGAGGCGGGCGCACTCGAACCGGGCACCGTCGTAATCGGTCACGTCGTCCTCGCGGGCCATCGCGGCGCACGAGCCCCAGTCCAGTTGCTGGCCGTAGTACTTCTGCAGCGCCGCCGGGACGCCGGGCACCGCGGTCTGCGTCCGGGACGGGGTGGCGGTACCGGAGGTACCGGACCCACCGGCGGGTTCGGCGGTACCCGCGATCTGGACCGAGCACCCCGCGAGCGCGGAGGCGGCGAGGACCGCGACCGCGGCCAGGAGTGGCTTGCCTGCCTTCATTCTCCCGATCCTGCCACGCGGCGGACCGGTTCCCGCGGACGCTAGGGTTGAGCCATGACGACCCTTCGTGTCGCGGCGTGCCAGATCAACCCCGTGGTGGGCGATCTGGACGCGAACGTCGCGCGGATCACAGCCGCTGCCCGGGACGCCGCGGAGAGCGGCGCGCAGGTCGCGGTGTTCGGCGAGATGGCGCTCACCGGCTACCCGGTGGAGGACCTGCTGCTGCGCCGCTCCTTCGCGGTCGACTCCCGCGAGGCGGTGCACGAGCTCGCCCGGTCCCTCGACGCGGCCGGCTGCGGCGACCTGATCGTGGTGGTCGGCTTCCTGGACCGCGACCCGGACGCGCCGGAGACCAGCACGAACCCCACGGGCGGGGCCCGCAACGCCGCCGGCGTACTGCACGGCGGCGAGCTCGTCGCCCGGTACGACAAGCACTTCCTCCCCAACTACGGCGTGTTCGACGAGAAGCGCTGGTTCACGCCCGGCGACCGGCTGGTGGTCCTCGACGTCGACGGTGTCCGGCTGGGCCTGGCGATCTGCGAGGACGTCTGGTGGCCCGACGGTCCGGTGGCCGGGCTCGGGGAGCTCGGCGTGGACGCCGTGCTGTGCCTGAACGCCAGCCCGTTCGAGGCGGGCAAGCCCGCGCAGCGGCGCGAGGTGCTCGCGCAGCGCGTCGCCGAGGGCGGGGCGCCGGTGATCTACGTCAACCTGGTCGGCGGGCAGGACGAGCTGGTCTTCGACGGTGACTCGTTCGTCTTCGGGCCGGACGGTGCGCCCGCGACCGGGCCGCAGTTCGTCGAGAACACGCAGTTCGTCGAGGTGCCGGCGCGCGGCGCGGCGCGGGCGGACACCGTGGACGGATGGGCCGTCGAGGCGGTCGCACTGCCCGCACGCCCGAACGCGCAGTACCCGCAGCAGGCAGTGGGGTGGCCGGAGCTCGACGAGCTCGCCCAGATCTGGGCGGCCCTGGTGACCGGGACGCGGGACTACGTGCACAAGGTGGGCGGGCGCACCGTCGCACTCGGCATGTCCGGCGGCATCGACTCGGCGCTGGTGGCGGTGATCGCCGCGGACGCGGTGGGCGCGGACAACGTGTACGGCGTCTCCATGCCCTCCAAGTACAGCTCGGACCACTCGAAGGACGACGCAGCCGATCAGGCGCGGCGGATGGGACTGCACTACCGCACCGAGCCGATCGAGCACATGGTGGACTCGTTCGTGGGGCAGCTGCACCTGACCGGGCTCGCGGAGGAGAACATCCAGGCCCGCTGCCGCGGCATGACGCTGATGTCGCTGTCCAACCTGGACGGGCACCTCGTGCTGGCCACCGGCAACAAGAGCGAGTTGGCCGTGGGCTACTCCACGATCTACGGCGACGCGGTGGGCGCGTTCGCGCCGATCCGGGACGTGGAGAAGTCCCTCGTGTGGGAGCTGGCGCGGTGGCGCAACAAGGCCGCCGTGGAGCGGGGCGAGACGCCGCCGATCCCGGAGAACTCGATCACCAAGGAGCCCTCGGCGGAGCTGCGCCCCGGGCAGAAGGACAGCGATTCGCTGCCCGACTACGACGTGCTCGACGACATCCTGCGTCGCTACGTGGAGCAGGACCAGGGGGTCGCGGAGATCGCCGCCGAGGGCGCGGCCGGCGCCGGCTACGACCCCGAACTGATCCGCAAGGTGGCCCGGCTGGTGGACCGCGCGGAGTACAAGCGCCGCCAGTACCCGCTGGGCCCGAAGATCACCCCCAAGGCCTTCGGCCGCGACCGGAGGATGCCGATCACCAACCGCTGGCACGACCCGGCTTGAGACTGCCCGGACCGGAGAGACCGGCTGGGACACGAAGGGAAACAAGAGCGATGAGCGAAACGCCCGTCTACGGAAGCGGTTCCGACGCGCCGAGCGCGCCGGCCCGGAAGAAAGTGCGGATCCATCACCTGGCCGAGCTCAAGGGGCGCGGCGAGAAGTGGGCCATGCTCACCAGCTACGACTACATGACGGCCTCGATCTTCGACGAGGCCGGCGTGACGGCCCTGCTGATCGGCGACAGCGCAGCGAACACCGTGTACGGGTTCGACTCCACGCTGCCGATGGAGCTGGACCTGATGGCGGCGATGGTCGCGGCGGTGCGCCGCGGCACGAAGTACGCGCTGGTGGTGGCCGACATGCCGTTCGGCAGCTACGAGGCCTCGCCGGAGCAGGCCTACCTGAGCGCGGCGAAGCTGATGAAGGCCGGCGCGGAGGCGGTGAAGCTGGAGGGCGGCGTGCACATGGCGCCCACCATCGAGTTCCTGCAACGCCGCGGCATCCCCGTGATGGCGCACATCGGGTTCACCCCCCAATCGGTGAACTCGCTGGGCGGCAACCGGGTTCAGGGCCGGGGCGACGAGGCCGCCGACAGGATCCGGGCGGACGCCAAGGCCGTGGACACGGCCGGCGCGTTCTCCGTGGTGCTGGAGATGGTGCCCTCCGCCGTGGCGGCGCAGGTGACGAAGGAGGTCTCGATCCCCACCATCGGGATCGGCGCCGGCAACGAGTGCGACGGCCAGGTCCTGGTGTGGCAGGACATGTCCGGCCTCAACCGCGGCCGGACGGCACGCTTCGTCAAGAAGTACGCGAACATCGGCGACGAGCTGCTGAGCGGCGCGAGCCGGTACGTGGCGGAGGTCGCCTCCGGCGAGTTCCCCGGACCGGAGCACGGATTCTGATGGAACACAGGCAGTTCTACCCCGAGATCGAGCCCTACAGCACCGAGCTGCTGGACGTGGGCGACGGACAGCTGCTGTACGTGGAGCAGAGCGGCGACCCCGGCGGCAAACCCGTGGTGTTCATCCACGGCGGCCCGGGCGGCGGCACCTCCCCCGACTGCCGCCGGTTCTTCGACCCCGAGAAGTACCGCATCGTGGTGTTCGACCAGCGCGGGTGCGGCCAGTCGAAGCCGCACATCGCGGATCCCCCGTCGGGAGAGGGTGATTCGCTGGCGGACCGGCTCGCGGTGAACACCACCGCGCACCTGATCGCGGACATCGAGAGGATCCGCGAGCACCTGGGCATCGACCGCTGGCAGGTGTTCGGCGGATCGTGGGGTTCCACGCTGGGCCTCGCGTACGCGCAGGCGCACCCCGAGCGGGTCACGGAGCTGGTGCTGCGCGGCATCTTCCTACTGCGCCGCAGCGAGCTGGACTGGTACTACAACGAGGGCGCCTCGCACATCTACCCGGACAACTGGGAGGCCTACCTCGCCCCGCTCG
The DNA here is from genome assembly GCA_040391845.1 of Tsukamurella paurometabola. GTDB lineage: Bacteria > Actinomycetota > Actinomycetes > Mycobacteriales > Mycobacteriaceae > Tsukamurella > Tsukamurella paurometabola_B. Next base: position 18,488 of record JBEBXD010000085.1, read on the forward strand.
GCGAGGCGGACCGGGCGGCGTCGGCCGACAAGATCGCGGCCTACCACCGGCTGCTCCACTCGAGCGACGAGGCGGTGGCGCTGCGCGCCGCGAAGGCCTGGTCCATGTGGGAGCGCAGCACCAGCCACCTGATCAACACCGCGGAGACTTCGGCCGATGCCGACGACCCGCGGTTCGCGATCGGGTTCGCGCAGATCGAGAACCACTTCTTCGTGCACGGAGGGTTCCTCGAGGAGGGGCAGTTGCTGCGCGACATCGGCCGCATCGCCCACATCCCCGGCGTGATCGTGCAGGGTCGCTACGACGTGGTGTGCCCCGCCCGCAGCGCGTGGGACCTGCACCGGGCCTGGCCCACAGCGGACCTGGTGATGGTGCCGGACGCCGGGCACTCGGCCTTCGAGCCGGGCATCCGGTCGGCGCTGATCGAGGCCACCGACCGGTTCGCGACGGCCTGACCCATGTCCGAGCAGCGTGAGATCGAGACCACCTACGAGGTGGGCCCCGAGACCGCAGCCCCCTCACTGGCCGCGGTTCCCGGCGTGGACCGGGTCGATGCCGACGAGGTGTTCCACCTGGAGGCGGTGTACTACGACACCGACGTCCTGGACCTCGCCGCGCATCGGATCACGCTGCGCCGCCGCACCGGCGGCAAGGACGACGGGTGGCACCTCAAGCTGCCCGACGGCGCCGATCGCCTCGAGGTGACGGTGCCGGCGGGCGGCGCCGCCGTGCCCGGCGAGCTGGCGGA
>JBEBXD010000086.1:0-19136 GCA_040391845.1 Tsukamurella paurometabola
GGATCCGTTCCACGGATCGGGGTGGGAGATCCTCGGCCGGCCTGGCTACTTCGACCAGCTCAAGCGGCAGGTCGCGAAGATGCAGTGGTACCGCATCAACCTGGTCATCGACGCCATGGCGTGGCTGCCGATCGCGGACGACGAACGGATGGAGTACGGCATCGTCGGGGTGGCAGGGAAGGCCGGTTCGGAGCTTCCGGACGACGACGCCGAGGCTCGCGTCGAGCTGACCCGCCGCCTGGCCTGGAGCATCGAGCACTTGGGCACGCTGCCGAGCCAGGTGCCCTCGTCGACGGGTGCGACCGTGCTGGACATGGAGATCGCCCGTAAGAAGCGCCGCGACGACATCATCGGCCAGCCCACGCCATTGCCGGTCCTGCGCGGTATGGCCGAGTCGGACGCGGAACCGGAACCGACGCAGAAGTGGACGATCAACTACGTGCCGAGCTCGATGCTCGGGACCGTCGGCCGCGGCGACGTCGACGGGATCCTGGAGATCGACCAGACCGCCTCGTTCCTCGCCAGCGCCGGCGCGATCAACGTCGGCTACGGCAAGCAGTTCTTCCTCGAAGGTGACGCCGCCGTCGCCGCGGTCCTCGACCGTCAGGACAAGGCCGCTCCGGCCGGGCTCTACCAGGTGACCCTTCCCGCAGGACGGGAGCTGGTGATCACCAAGGGCATCCCGGACGCGCGCGTGCGCGACCTCGACAGCGAGGATCCCGGCGCGGGCGGCGCCTACCTTCCCTGGCCGCACCCGCGGATGCGGGACGACGAGCCCGTCACCACCTGGGTCACCGGCCCCAGCCTGGATCTGCTGCGCGAGCCTGTAGACCTCGGCGGCGCCGGCCTGGATCTCGACGAGCTCGGCCTCGAGGCGGCGCACGTCTGGGAGCACGAGACGCGCATGCTCATGGGCTGGCAGAAGCGCCTGGCGAAGGCTCGGAAGACCGCCGTCGAGACCAGGGACGTCGCGATGGAGGACTACATCAAGTCCATCTACCGCGGCTACATCGGGCGGCAGAAGTACCAGAGGAACTGGGATTTCGAGCCCAAGCGGCACCACCACCAGCCGATTCTGCGGGCCTCGATCATCGCGCACGCCCGCAATCGCGGCCGCCGCTGGGCCGCTCGCCTCGGAGCCGAGTACGGCCGCTGGCCCCTCTACACCGACACCGACAGCTGGTTCTACCCCTTCTACGACGACGAGATTCTGTGGGGCGAAACCTGGGCCACCCGACTGGATCACCCGGAACCTCTGCGGGCATCGGGAAGGACCGGCGCATTCGTGGTCAAGCGCTACGCCCGCACCGCCGACATGGACTCCGAGCACATCGCGGCCCTGCTGAACGCGACGACCTCACGCGAGGTGTCCGAGGCCCTCGCGCTGATCCTCCCCAAGCCCGCCGACGACGATGACGACGATGAGGGTGATCCCGAGCTGGAGGTGAATTCGTGAGCCGCATGGCCCGAGGCAAGAAGCGCAAGCCTCTCCCCAAGCCGGTCGACAGCGGCCAGCGGGGCCCCGGCCGGCAGATCAGCGATGCCGCAGTCGCTGACGAGCTGCAGAGCAGCCTCGAAGACACGCTCGGATACAAGAGGATCACGGGCAAAGGGCTCACCGAAGCCGAGCTGGAGCAGCGGCACATCGAGGACACGAGAAGGGCGCTCCGCTCGCTCGATGACGAGGAGATCAACGCCGCAATCACCGCCGCCGGCGGAGAAGCGCGCAAGGATCGGACTCTTCGACGCTGGCGGCAGAAGGGGCGCATTCCCGTCGTCGTCGTCCGCCCGTCCGACGATGGCAAGCCGCGGCCGAGCGTCGAAGAACTGGTGAATCGGCGCGCCACGATCAAGGAACTCGGCGGCGTCGACGAGGCCGCGGCCAAGCTCGGCCGCAAGAAGCGGTCAGTGCAACGTTGGTTGACCGGGGAGACGAGGTCCTTCAGCAAGGGCGCCAAGACGACGATGCACGGGCATCAGGTCGTCACCGCAGCTCGCCGGCACGCCGTGGCACCGAAGAAGCCAGCGCGTCCTGGACGGCCAACTCCGCGATCCGCTGCGAAGCCAGCAGCGACGAAGGGACACCCCGCTGCGCCGGCGCCGACGGCGCCGGTCCCGAAGATACGGGTCACCGGAATGATCGCCTACGTCGACCACGGCCACGAATACCCCGCCCGCGAGCGCACCATCGACATGACCACTGTGGGGTGGCCGGAGGACGACGTAGACGCCCTGCTGCTGGCTGTCCACGACGACGACACTGCCAAGGTGCAGGAGCTGATTGAGCGCGCCATGACCGAGCGGTACGTCCAGGGCGCTCACGACCGTGAGTACAGCGACGACAATCTCATGCGGATCGAGTCGATCGACCGGATCGAACTCTACTTCGAGGGCAGAGGAACGTGATGCGCGCGATCGACACCTCGCCTACCGTCGAAACGGTGAAGGCCTACACCGGCGCCGACCTGCAGGCCAGGCGCACCGCGATCGGTCTACTCGACCCGGCCGTCCTACCGCGGCTGATCGACATCCCCCCAGCGCTCATCGCCCGGTGGGAGCGCGGCGCCGGGCACCCCGAGCAGATCGAGGCCGCGGTGCGCCAGATCGCCAAGCTCGAGCGCCGAGCGACCCGGATCGCCGATGGCCTCCTCGCCCAGTCCCTCGAGACCGGCGAGATCATCACCTTTCGTAGCGACGCCGACGTCGCGGAACACGTCGGCTTCCCGATCGCGTCCGTCCACCGTGCGATGGCCGCCCGGGCTGCGCAGCAGAACCCGGCAGCGACAGTGCTGGTGAACGGCCTGACCGACGCAGGAGAGTCCACCCGCGTGGAGAAGTCGCAGCTGCTCGTTCGGCTGAGCGCGCTCGGGATCAGCGGCAGCGCCGCCCACGCCGCGATCGGCGTGCACTACCGCGTCCTGCAGCGCTGGCTGGCCGGTAAACCTGATCTGGTGATGTTCCCCGAGCACCTCGAGCGCCTCGCCGAGATCGAAGAGGCAGCGATCGCCCACCGCGCGATGCTCGCCGCGAAGAACGGCGAGCACGGCGCGATCCTGTTCGCCCAGACCGACGCCGATCTCGAACTGATCGACCCGGGGGCGCGGATACCACTGGTTGCACACCACATGGTCGCTGGTGAGCTTCTGGCCGGCGACCCCGAGGCCCGGGCGGCGTGGGTCAGCGATCCACGCCGGCACCGGGAGGACTGAACCGAGGGAGGCGAAGACTACCGTGGTCCCCAAATCCAGCGTCCGCCCGAACCGGGCGCGTGTCATCGACATCGAGGGCGGCGTCGTCCCCGCGGCCCGCGACCTCAAGGCAGCAGCCGAGATCAGCCGGGAGCTACTCGACGAAGCTACCGTCGCCCGGGTGCGCAACGAGCTCGCCGACCTTGCCCGCGATGACGACCCGACCCTCACTCGCGCCACCCGGGACCGCGACCGCGCCACCCCTCGCGACGCCGCGCCCACGGTGGAGGAGATGTCGAGCCGGCTCCGCCGAGAACTCCCCGAGGACCCCACGACGTTCCGTTTGGGGATCAGCGGCCGGCAGCGCAAGATCCGCTCCGCGGCGAAGAACCGCGTCATGGCCAAGGCCCCGGCCAAGCAGACGGAGGCCATCGAGAAGCTCCTCGGTGACGAGGACCCCACCAGGTGGCGCAGCATCCAGGCCCAGCTGCACGGCGCGCACGGCAACGTCCAGGACCTCGAGCCGGACGACCGCCGCGAGGTGCAACGTCTCGATCGCGCGATCCAGGCCTACGAGCACGAGAACGACCGCGACCACGTCGTCTACTTCGCGGTCCGGATGCCCCGCACCATCGACCCGATACTGAACAAGAAGGACCTGCCGGCGACGATGCGGGAAGGGGAGCGGGCGACGCTGGACCAGTTCACGCTCGCCGCCCACGACCCTGCTGAGCTCCCTGGCAATGATGACGGGCACTACGTGATCGTCGAGATGGTCACCAACCGCGGCCTCTACCTGGGCCGCTCCGACACGATCGCCGACTCGACCCATCTGCTGCCCCGCGGCATGGACATCGAGTTCGGCAAGGCGGCGCAGGCGCCGGTCTTCTCCGGCGTCCAGGTCGGGCGCCGGATGGTCGTCCAAGCCAGCGAGCGCAAGCCCATCCACGAGGGCGCCGCCCGCGCCGATGACCCATGGGGCGATACACCGCAACCGAATCTGTTTGACGAAGGGACGAACTGATGTCCGAGGATCGCTGGGTGGTCCACCCGAACCGCTTCCAGGAGCCGGTGCTGATGCGCCCGAACTCGATGGGGCGCAACGCCCCGATCGCACTCACCGAGGCCACCTCGGAACACGGAGTAGACCGGCCCGACATGAGCGAGCCGTGCCTGGCGGTGCTGCCGCTGCCCCGGCGATACCGCCGGCGCCGCACCGCAGACGGGAACATCGTCATCGAGGGCGACAGCTGGTGGGAAGTGGTCGGCACACTGCTGGCACTGGCGGCGACCGTCGACCCGGCGGCGACCGAGTTCGGGATCAAGTTCCCCTGGGAGGAGCACTACCGGTGGTGGGACGGCACCACCACCGCCGAGGACCTGCTCGCCGGCCCCGCGGCCGCCGACCTGATCACCCCGTGGCTCGAGCAGATCTTCCCCGACGCGACAGGCCCGTTCGAGCTGATCGACAACCGCACTCTCGCGCGTGAGTCGTGACCCGGGGCTGGACCTGGACCAGCTGCGCGGGATCCGCGGCCGGCAACGACTGAATGCCGGCTGGGGTGCTGCGCAGCTCGAGCGGATCGCGCAGCACCTCGACGAGCACGACGGGTTCGTCGCATGGAGTGGGGGGAAGGATTCGACCGCCGTGGTCGACCTCGCCCGGCAGGTCGACCCGCACATTCCGGTCGTGGTGTACGACTCGGGCCTGCTGTTCCCCGAGACGATCTCGTACGTCCGGCAGCTGACCGCCCGGTGGCAACTGAACCTGCATCGCATCAAGGCGGAGCCGGACCTGCTGACCATGCTCGCGGCCGGCGGAGGTTTCAACCACGACAGCCCCGACCAGCCGCTCATCGGGAAGCCCGGCGACATCCTGATCACAGAGCCGGCAGGCCGCGCGCACGAACAGTTCGGCAACGGCTCGATGTGGGGCGTGCGGTCCGCAGAGGAGCCGGGCCGGGCGCACCTGTACCGCACCGCGCTCGCCGCCGCAGGGCGCGCGCACCCGGAACTCACCGCTGCCGAGGTCCGGGCGCGCTTCGGCGGTACCGTCGAGCGCCTCGACGGAACGGTGACGTACGGGCCGATCTGGGACTGGAGTACCCCGCAGGTCTTCGAGTATCTGCGCGGCCGTGGGATCGAGCCCAACCCGCTCTACCGCAAGCTGGAGGCGGTCGGCGCGCCCGCCGGCCGGATCCGGGTGGACTCGATCCTCGATGCCGGGCATCTCGCGCACGGCGAGATGGCCTGGCTGCAGAAGGGCTGGCCGACGCTGTTCGACCGGCTCGCCGAGGTGCTGCCGCGCCTGCGGGAGTGGACCTGACCGCTCAGAACGATACTTAGAAGGCCGCACTAGAGCGTGATCGGTGTCCACCGCGGCGCCGGCAGCTCGCACGGGTACTCCCCGGCCAGGACGTGCTCGACGTCGGTCGGGGTGACGGCCGCGACCAGAGGGTGGCCGGCCTCGCCGGTCTCGCGCGCGGGATGTCGGCGCGGCCGGTCCCGGCGCGGTTCGGCATGGGCGATGGCGACGATCGCCGACGGCGGCACGGTGAGTTCGAAGATCAGATTGCCGTGGGTGTTCTGGCGCTGGAGCGCTCTGGTGCTGCCGGCGCGCCAGGGCTCGTTGTAGCAGGCGACGGCGTTGGGGCGCGCTGTGCGGCCCGCGCTGGCGAGAAGGAACCGCCGGAAGGTGATCACCGGCGGCAGGTCGAGAAGGAGCGCCAGGTCCTGCGAGAGCAGCCCGAAGCGCAGCGCAGCCGACCAGGCGACGGCGCGAGCGCGGGTCGTCTGCTCGAGCCCCGGTAGCTCCGGCATCCAACGCAGGCCCTCGCGCACCTCCTCGTCGCCGCTGCCGGTGATCTTCGCGGCGAGGGCCGCCTCGAACAGGTGCAGGTGGTCGGCCGAGCCGAGCGAGTTGAACGTCAGATCCGCCTGGTAGCGCGCGAGCTCGGCGGCGTCGATGTCGTCGCGCTGCGGGTCCAGCTGCGCGCGGGCGGCGAACTCGGCCTCGAGGCGCCGGCGGTCGAGGGACACCGCGAGCAGCGCGAGGTGGAGCAGCTCGAGGTGATCGCGGCGGTCCTGGGGCTCGACACCCAGCAGGCCGTGGACCGCCTGCGAGGCTTCCTCCCAAGGCTGGTCACTGGCGGCCCAGCCGGTGAGGAGCCTCCAGTGCGCGATGCGGTCCTGCCAGTCGGCGGTGCGGGCGTGGTTGGCGCGGTCGGTGGTGGACATGAGGCCTCCATAGGGGTCGACGGTGTGCTCAGGCCGGCGCACCATCGCACGAGATGCTCCCGCGGCGGGGTGCGCGGCGCGCTACGCGCGGGCCGCCGGCGGATGGTCTCTCTACGCCGCCGCAGCGCTCTCGTCGATCGCCGGAGCGGCCATGTCCAGGAGCAGGGCGCGCGTCGCCCGGACGTCGCCGAGGGCCCGGTGGGTGCCGCCGAGGCGGCGGTACCGCCAGCGCAGGCCGAGCCAGGTGGAGCGCTCGACCATGGCGCAGTCCCATCGCTCGTAGTCGGTCATTGGGGTCTGCAGGCGCCAGCGGTCGGCCTCGAAGACGACGCGCTCGTGATCGAAGGCGGCGTTGTACGCGATGCAGACACGGCCGTCGCACACGCGCTCAAGGTGGGGGAGCAGCTGCGAGAAGGTGGGTGCACCGGCGGTGTCGGCGTTGCTGATGCCGTGCACGCGCTGGGCTTCGCCGGAGATGGGTGCGCACGGGTCGATCAAGGTGTCGAGAAGGACCTGGCCGGTACCGGCGGCGATGACCGCGACCTCGCACACGGCGCCGTCGAAGCTGCACGTCCCGAAGTCGAGGATCACCGCGGTCTTTGGCGTGAGCATGCGCTGCGCCCAGGCGCTGGGTGCAGCGCCGCGTCGAGGCCAAGTGCTGTCCATGGCATCGACGATATGCGAGCGCACCGACAAGTCCAGGCAGCGCGCCGGCCAACGCCGGGCGGGCACCGGTCAGGCTGCTCCGATTCTCTTTCCACCCTCCCCACCCGCCGTAGGTGGGGAGGGTGGAATATGCGGTGCTAGCGGTGGGTGGTTGTGTATCGAATAGTGCTGGTGGACAGCGGTATTTGTCGGTGCTGGTCGCTATACTGTGGCTATGGGTTCGGTAGTCGAGCCTGGTTCTTATCCCGGTTGTCGGGGTGGGGTGTTCGGTCTCTGGATGGAGGATGACATGGCTGATCTTGGTACGTCGGTGACGGTGTTGGACGCGGCGGGCCGGGCGCAGGTTTCGGCGCTGCTGCGCTCCGATCCGGGCATGGGCAAGACCTCGTTGGTGACGGCACTGGCGCAGGCCGATCAGGTGCCGATGCAGGTACTGATCGGGTCGCAGCGGGAGCCGGTTGATGTGGGCGGCTGGCCGTGGATGAATCCCGATACCGGTGTGCTGACGCGCAGCGTGCCGGATTGGGCGGGACCGCTGATCGCCGCGAACGGCGGCTACCTGCTGCTCGATGAGCTGAATACGGCAAGTGCGGCAACGCAGGCCGCGATGCTGACGGTGGCGTTGGAGCGGGTGGCGGGTCCGGCCCCGTTGCCCGACGCGGTGCGGATCGTGGCGGCGATGAATCCGCCCGACCGGTCTGCGGGTGGCGTGGAGTTGGCCGCGCCCATGGCAAATAGGTTCCTGCACATCGATTTCGAACCGACTGCCGCCGAGTGGCTGACCGGTATGCGCGGCGGGTTCGTGACTCCCGCATCGCGGGCGGTCGCTGCGGACCCGGCTCGGATCGCGGAGGAAGTCGGATTGGTGACGGCGTTCATCGAGGCCCGCCCGGAGCTGCTGCACCGGTTCCCCGAGAACGAAGTCGATGCGGGGCGCGCGTGGCCCTCGCGGCGGTCGTGGCGGTCCACGGCGCAGGTGCTCGCGCGGCTGCGGCCCGACGACGCGGCTGCGGTGCAGACCGCCGTGTTCGGTCTGGTGGGCGACGGTACGGGCAGTGAGTACGTCGAGTGGCGCGCGGCGCTGGACTTGCCGCCGGTGTTGGACGTGCTCGCGGACCCGTCGGTGATGGACTGGGATGGTGCCCGCCCGGATCAGGTGTGGGCGGTGCTGTCGGCGGTGACCGCGTGGGCGGCGGGCCAGGGGAGCCAGTCGGCGTGGATCGAGGCGTGGGGGCCGCTGGTGGCCGCTGCCACGGGCGGTGCGCCCGATGTGGCCGGTGCGGCGGCGCGGTCGCTGGCGGTCTCGCGCCCTCCGAAGGCGAAAGTTCCTGCGGCGGCGCGGAAGTTCCGCGACGTGCTGATCGCTGCTGGTCTCGACACGGAGGCGGCGGCGTGAGTGGCGAGCTGCGGGCGCTGACCGGCGCGGAGTGGCGGCGGCTGCGCCTGGCGCGGATGAACGCCGTCGAGAGCATGCCGTATTTCGCGTCTGCCGTGTTCGCGATGGTGCCGGTGGCCTACCCGGGGCTGGCAACGTTTGCGGTGGACAGGCATTGGCGGCTCTACGTCGATCCTGCGCTGCTGGAAGAGGGCGGGGCGTGGTCGATCCCCGAGGCCGGAGCGGTGCTGCTGCATGAGGTGGGGCACCTGCTGCGCGAGCACGGCGTGCGGGTGGACGGACTCGACGCCCCGGTGTCGCGGCTGCTGTGGAATCTGGCCGGTGACGCCGAAATCAATGACGACCTGCTGGCGGCGGGACTGGGGCTGCCCGAAGGGTGCGTGACCCCGCAGTCGCTCGGATGCGAGGCGGGGCACGCCGCCGAGGTGTACTACCGGGAGCTGGTGGGCTCGGTCCCGCCCGACCAGCGCGGCGACCCGGCGCAGAGCGGCACGTCGGGCACCGGGGACGGTGCGGGGTGCGGCTCCGGTGCCGGGGACGCGCCGCTGGCCGGGGAACTGCCGGAAGCTGCTGACTTGGGAAGCGGTGCCGGATTGTCCAGCGCGGCGGGCGAGTTGGTGCGGGTAACGGTGGCGCGGGCGGTGCAGGAAGCCGCGATGCGCGGCGGCACGGATCGGGGCACGGTCCCGGCGGGGATCGCGCGGTGGGCGACGGCTGCACTGACCCCGCCCGTGATCCCGTGGCAGCGGGTGTTGCGGGCGACGGTGCGGCGCAGCGTGGCGGACATGGCGGGGCAGGTCAAGCACTCGTTCACCCGCCCGAACCGGCGCGCGCCGCGCGGTCTGTTGCTGCCGTCGATGCGCGCGCCGAAGCTGACCGTAGACCTGATCGTGGACACGTCCGGGTCGATGGGTGACGGCGACGTGGCGGCGGCGCTGTCCGAGGCGGCGGCGGTACTGCGGCAGGCGTCGGTGAACCTGGTGCGGGTCACCTGCTGCGATGCCGGTGCGACCGCGCCGCGCCCGGTGCGGTCGATCCGGGACGTGCAGGTGATCGGCGGCGGCGGCACCGACATGCGGGTAGGGATCGACGCGGCGCTGGCCGCGCGGCCCGCCGCCGACGTGATCGTGGTGCTCACCGACGGCGGTACCCCGTGGCCTGCGCACCGGCTGCCGGTGCCGCTGATCGTGGCGCTGATCGGCAAGCACGCGGTCGATTCTGCCCCGGACTGGGCCAAGACGGTGCGCGTGACCCCGGCTCCCACTGCTGCCGGTGGGCGGTGGGCCGCATGACCGCGAAGGCGGCGCGGGCCGCGTTCGATGAATGGCTCGACGGCGCGCTCGCGGGCAGCGGGTGGACGGCGGCGACGGTGCGCGGTGCCGCTGCCCGCCCGGACGGCTCGGTGACCACGGTGGCGCTGGCTGACGGGTTCGCCGCCGCCGCGCGGGCGCTCGCGGTTGCCGGGGGTGCGCGGTGAGCGGGGCACTGTTCGACGCGGCCCTGCGGGTCGCTGCCGCCGACGCCGGGACGCCGGTAGCGCGGCTGCTGCATGTCCCGGTGCTGGTGCGCCCCTGCGCGGTGGCGGTGACCGCGCGCCGTGCCGGGAAGGGTGTGCGGGTGCAGGCTATCGGCGCTGACGGAACGGTGCACGAGGGCGTGGGCGCTGCCGGTCTGGCCGCGATTGCTACGGCGGCGGGCGGGCCGGTCGATGCGCTCGCGGTCGGCCCGACTGGGGTGCTTTCGGACGCGGTGACGCTGCCGCTGCTGGCCCGGTTGGCAGGCCAGCACACCGACCCGGCGCGGGAGAGCGCGGCGGTGCTGGCCGGTTCGGCGGTGGCGGGCTGGTGGTGCGAGCGCGCCGATCACCCGGGATCGGGCGCGGTGTGCGAGCTGCTGCCGACGACCCGGCAGCGGTGGGTGCTCGGTGTTGTGCCCGGGCAGGACACCGCCGCGCTGTGGCGGCGGGCCCTGCGGATCGGCGGCGGGACGCGGGCTGCGCTGCGCTGGCATCGGGCAGTCACCGCCGGGACCGTGCTGCCGGGGCTGGGCGTGATTGCGGCGGATGATGATTGGCTGTTGGAACGGTATCGGGACTCGGTGGGCGCGGGCCGGTCGTGGCAGGTGCCCGAGTCGCTGGGCCTGGCGGCGCAGCGCTTGCGGTCGCGGTGCGATGCAGCGGACGTGTATGCCGCCGCGCTGCTCGATGATCCGATCTGGCGGGCGCGCAGTGTGCACACCGGGCACGTCCTGGCCGGGACGGTCGCGGTGGGTGCGGCGTCCGGACAGGGCCGGGTCCAGGTCGCGGCTCAGCGGCTCGATACCCGGCTGCGCGTCGGGTCCGAGGTTGTGGGCTGGGCCGGTGCGCCGCTCGATCCGATGCCGGGGCCGGGGGACCGGTTCACCGGGACGGTGACCGCTACCGCCGTCGAGCACGGCACGTTGGTGGTCACGGTCGGTGGTCTCGGACGTAGCGTCTACCGCCCGACGGCGAGCGAGCCGGTGACGGTGATCGGTGCGCCGCCGTCGCCGTCCACGATCCGGTCGGCGCGGATGATGCTCGCGCGTCTCTACAGGCGGCGGTTCTCGTGGCTCTCGCAGGGCGCGACCCCGGAGCCGGTGCGCCGTGACGTGCCGCTCGATGTGCTGATCGCCGCCGCCGAAGACGATGACGAACCGGCCCCGTCGGGGTCGACGACGATGCGAGAGGGAACCTGATGCGCACGATGCCGAAGAACCTGCGGCGCAGCACTACCGGTGCCGCGCCCGCGCCGCTGGCACGCCCCGCCGCTCGGACGGCCCCCGCGCGCGGTAGCGCCGCCGCCGGGACGGCGGGCCGGGGGTGGCCGGGTGCGGCGCTGCTCGATGACCCCCGGCTGGCGCGGGTGCTGCTGGCGGTGTGGAGCGCCGATCCGGCGGTGATCCTGCGGGCCTGCCCGGGCGGGGGCAAGACGCGCGCTGTCAGTCTGCTCGCGGCTGCGCTCGCGCACCGGGGCGGGCTGCGGGTGGCGGTCGCCGCGCAGACCCGAGGACAGGCGGCGGAGCTGGCGCAGCGGATCGCGGGCGTATCGGATCGGGTGTCGCTCATCACGTCCGGGCGGGGCGCGGTGAGCGCCGCCGCGCTCGGCGTGCCGACGGTGACCGGGCGGTCGGCGCGGTGGGCGCGTCCTGGCGGTGGGGAAATCCTGGTGGGGACCGCTGCGCGGTGGCTGTATATGGATCCCGAAAGGGTCGCAGCCGACGTGTTGGCAGTCGATGAGGCGTGGCAGTGCACCTACGGCGACCTGGGTGCGCTCGGCGCGCTCGCGCGACAGGTCGTGCTGGTCGGTGATCCGGGCCAGATCGCGCCGGTGGTGACCGGCTCGACGGTGCGGTGGGACGGGCAGGCCACGGGGCCGCACCGGAGCGCGCCCGATGCGCTGCTGGCCGCGCACGGTGATGCGATGACCGAAGTGCCGCTGACGAACTCCTGGCGGCTCGGCGCGCAGACGTGCGCGTTGCTCTCGGAGCACTTCTACCCGGGCATGCCGTTCGGGTCGCGGCGTCCCGATGAGGCTCTGGTGACCGATACGGGCGCGGTGCTGCCCGAGATGACGGCGCTGTCGGTGCCCGTGCAGTACGGGCCGACAGACCCGGGATTGCTCGACGCGGTGGCGCAGCGGGTGCGGGAGCTGGTCGGGCACAACTACCGCGTCGGCGGTAGCGGTGCTGTGCCGATGAGTGGATCAGACGTGGCCGTTGTGGTGCCTCACGTCGCGCAGGCGGGCGCGCTGCGGGCGCTGCTGGCCGACGTGCCCGGGCTGCTGATCGGGACGGCGAACAGCGTGCAGGGCTTGGAACGGCCCGCCGTGGTGGCCGTGCACCCGCTGGCCGGGTACCGGGAGGCCGAACCGTTCGCCCTCGACCCGGGGCGGCTGTGCGTGACGCTCAGCCGCCACCGCGCCCACCTGAGCGTGCTGTGCGACCCGCACACCGAACGGGTGCTGACGGGTGATGCCCCGGAAGTGGTCACCGCGCGCAAGGTACTCGACGCGCTGGCCCCGGCCTGACCACCGGTCGGCCCGCGGGGGAACGCCCGCCCCCCACGGGCCGACGAGCCCGGGGGCCGGCGACCCGCACGACGGGGCGGCCCCTCACCCAACCCGCCGTAGGTCGGGTGAGGGGAACTAGGCGACGAGCGGAAGGGCGCGGAGACATGTCGGTGCCTGCGGATACGATGTGGTTGTGGGTCGCAGTTGGGCGACCTTGACCCCGAGGCTGAGAGGCCTGGAAGGTCGTTTCCGCTGGAAGGGTGGATGCAATGCCGATGAACACGCCGGATGGATTCGGGCTGGAGCCGCGAGTACCGGGCAACCCGCTGGAGAAGATCCAGGACGGGGCCGTGGTGACGCGGGTGTCCGTGGACCTGACGGGCCGGATCGCGGGCCGGGTGTCGGTGACCGACGGTGGCGGACCGGGTGCGAGCATGACGGTGGAGCTGGGCGGGCAGCTGACGATGAACTTCGTCTGCGCCTTCCACGTGCAGCACGTAGCGGGGTTCATCGCGCTGGCACAGCAGGCCCGGCAGGGGATGGCAGTCGACCACAGCGCGGCGTGGCCCCACGCGAGGATGGAGAACACCGTGGTAGCGCGAACGGTGCTGACGTGGACCAGCGCGCCCACCGGCACCGCCGAGCGCAAGATGTTCACCCACCCGATCACCGGCACGCGCTACCCGATGGTCACCTTGAGCCTGCGGCCGGTCACCGTCAACATCCTCGACCTGGTGGCCCTCGACAGCGTGATGGACACGATGCGCCGCGCGCACACGCTGGCCGTCGCGGCGTTCGCCGACGGACCGGACGCGGCGGCGAACCCGCTCGCGCCGAGCTGGCGGCCGCGCGGCTCGAGGCACCACCTGCGCGGTGCGGGGTGGCTCGACGCCGACCACTAGTCCGCATGGGGTTGTCCACAGCATCCGCCCCCCACCGGGGCGGGCTGTGGACAACCAGCTCTTGCGGACCGGTCGACCGCGCGACAGGTGCGAGACTGGCGGAATGATCACCTGGAGCGCATCTCTGACCGTCCTGACCGCCGACTCACAGACCGTGACGCTCGACGGCAGCGCCACCGACCGGCAAGGCGCGGTGGACGAGGCCCGCGCCGCCGCGCGCACCTTGCTGCGCGAGCACGCCGCCGGCGCCGGCCTCCCGCACCTGGCGCTGACCATCGACGGCCAAACGGTCGCCGTGCTCTCGGTCGGTGCCGGCCCGGACGGGCAGACCGCCGACTACGCCGAGGCCGAGCACGCCCTCGAGCAACTACTCATGAGCCAGCAGTAGTTCTCGCCGCGCACCGCACCGCACTGATAGTGGAGGTGCGCGGGCCGGTCACGAAAACCTGTCGGTGACAGTGGGTATGGTGTTGATGTGGGTCGCAGTTGGGCGACCTCCCAGGGTTCGGCGAAAGCCGAATCTCCTTGGCCTGAAAGGGGCTTCTCATGCGGAACTACTACCTGATCCTGGACGGTGGCACCCGACGGACGGTGCTCGCGGCGACCGCCGCTGAAGCCGTCGCCTCGCACGACGGCCCCGAGCGGATCTGGGCCGTCATCGACACCTGGCTCATGGACGGTGAGACCGCCGTCTTCGACGAACTCAAGCACGTCGTGGCACGGGGGTGGTGAGCATGCAGCGCGACGATGCTGACCGGGCAGGCGTGGGTGAGCTTTCGGCACTGTCCCCGAACCCGGCAGGTGTACGGGGAGCGGAGCCCATCGACTGGGGCCCCGGCTCGGTGGGCTGGCGCGTAGGGCTGGATACCGACGAGGCGGTGGACCTGGCCGTGCACGTCACCGTGGCCGGCACGCTGGTGGTCACGGTCGACACCTCGGAACTGGCCGAAGACCGCGTGCTGCGGGTCAACGTCAACGACGGGCCGGTGTTCTCGGCACGACCTCACCGTGGCGATCACGACCAGTCCTTCGTCAGCGGCTATGCAGCGGAGCTGGTGGCGGCCGGCGCGCTCGAGCCGGTGGTGCTGCGCCGCGATCCGGCGCGGTTCGTGGCGTGGTGGCGGGCGCTGGAGGCCCGCGACCGGGACGAGATGCGGGACTACGCGCGCGAACTGTCGGAGGCATCGGAGCGGCCCGCTGCCGAGCGTGGCGATTGCTCGAATGCGCTCCACGGGCTGATGTCGGCCGTAGCCTGGGCCGGCGACAAGCTGGACTGGATCGTCGCGGACGGCCTGCCCGAACCGGCGACCACGCCGAGCCTCTACGTGGTCCTGCCCGAGGGCAGGGACATGCAGGTGCGGGTGTCGGCCCGAGTCGTCGTCGACGGCCCCGACGATGAGTACCTGGAGTACTTCTGGCTCCGGTGGACTGGCGACGGTCCGCTGATGCCTACGGCCCCGGTGCGGCCGTGCGCGTTGACCTGGCTGGCACACGTGGCCGATACCGCGCTGGCACTGATGAGCGAGGAGGCCGCGCTCGAGGACCGGCTGCTGGCGGCCCGCCTGGCGCGCGCGATCGGGACGGTGATCCGCGATGAACAGGCGTGAGGTCATCCTGGCACCGGATCGATTGTCGGAGAGGCTTCATCGCGCGACGCACCAGAGCGGAGCCAGCAACTATCAGATCCCGCTGACGGCACTCGCGACCGCGAACACGATGCTCGGAGCGTCCGCACTGCTGCCGGGCACCCTGCGCGCGCTGTCGGGCACCGATGGCGTCGCCGAGCACACGCGGACGCTGTGGAAGGTCCAGGCGCTGGCGTTCCCGTACCTGGAGCGCCGCATCGGTGCGTTGACCGGCTGGCTTGACCGCGCGGGTGACCACGAGATCGCGGCGCTCGGGTCCTGCTACGGCGTCCTCGCGGACTGCAACCTCCTCGGCTCGTTCGAGCAGGCTGGGGGAGATCTCCTCGGCCCGGTGTACTCGATCCTGCGCGGACGCAGCGGCCAGCAGGCAGCGGGGGCGTTCTACACCCCGATGTCCTTGGCGAGGCTGATCGGTGCCATGGCCACGCCCGACGAGGGCACGCACATCGCCGAACCCTGCTGCGGAGCCGGCGGCATGGTGCTCGGCACGATCGCGGCGATGCGCGACGACGGTAAGGACCCGGACACCTGTACCTGGGCGCTCAACGATCTCGACCCGGTGGCCGTCGCGCTCGCTGGGGTCAACATGTCCGCGCACGGCTTGACCCGAGTCATCCTGACCTGCGGAAACGGGCTTCTCATGGGGACCGGCGCCGACGGCGATCCGATGCTCGGCTGACCGGAGCGACCGGGCTGGCACGTCGAATCGGCGCACGCGGGAGCGCACAGCGCGTGGACGTGCCCACTGCCGGCGGTGTGCACTCGGCACCGCCGGCAGTGCTCTGTCTCGAAGCATCCAAGATGTTCCCCTCTCCCAACCCGCCGTAGGCGGGGAGAGGGGAACATCGCGGCCCTATGGGGAACGCTGTTGGGTTGTGCGTGTTCGCGAAAAAGTGTCAGGCGCAGTCGGTATCATGATTTGTGTGGGCCGCAGTTGGGCGGCTCGACAGTCCCGCTAGTCGGGCTGTTTCTGGACCTGGAAGGGGTCAACCGACATGTCGGAATCGTATGGGAACCGCAGTATTGTCGTCGAACCGTCGGGCGCGGTGCGCTTGGTGGAGCTGGGCGCGGCTGCGGACAAGCTGGCGGTGATGTACCGCGAACTCGCGTGTGATGCGGTCGAGCCGGTGGCGCTCGACGGCGACCAGCTGGTGATGTGGGCCGATGAGGAGGGCTTCCGCCGGGAGTCGTTCGTGGTGAACCGGTGGGCGGGTCTGGTGGCCCGCGAGTTCGGGTTCACCCGTCAGCCGTACGCGGGCGCTGCGCTGTTCTGCGCGAGTACGCCCGGCGGCGAGGAGGCGGACCTCGCGCCCGCGCTGGTAGTGGAGCTGCTGAGCTTCCTGGGCCACTTCGGGGCCGACGTGGCCGCTGCACGGGCCGAGGCGGCGGACCTCGCGGGGATGGTGGCCGATCATGGGTAGGGCGATCACGCGGCCCGTGGCCGCAGAACTGGACCTGCGCAAGATGTTCGACGACGCCGCATCGGCGGTGGGTTCGGTGCTGAACCTGATTGGTGTGGGGGAGCGGGAGATCGAAGCCGCGATGCGGCGTCACCCGAAGCACGCGGATGCACTGTGGCACTGCTTTTCGCTGATTCAGCCGACCGGCGGTGGTGACGGTGTCGGGGTGCACGAGCAGCTCTACCGCTCGCACGCGCGGGAGCTGCTCGACCGGGTGGCGGCTGGCCAGGACCTGCGGCACGCAACGTCCGCTGAGGTGCTGCTCGCGATGAAGGAGGTCTCGCTCGAAACGCCGATGAACAACGCCGGAATCGGTCTGTACTGGCGGATGTGGCAGGCGTGCGGCATGCCGGAGATCACGGAAGCAGGAGGCGATCACTACGAGGCGTTGTCGGCCTCGTCGATCGACGAAGCCGAGGCGCAGACGCGCCGCAAGCTGAGCAAGCCGGGGCGGGTCTGGGACCCTGCTGCGGTCGAGTGCATGGGCCTGCACCACGGCGAGCCGGTGGCGTGCCGGTTCGCGCTGTCGCCGTCGTCGTCGTCGGAGGTGATGCGCTGATGAGCGGCAGCGATGTGGTGGACCTGCACGTCACGGCGCGCGGGGTGCTCGCTGCCGAGCGCCGCACGGCGGTCGACGCCGCCACCGGCGCCCGCATCGACCGGAGCACGCTTCCGGCGGATGTGGTGGCCGCGCTGGATGCGGCGCGGCGTCTGGCTGAGCAGGTGCTCGCCGGTGACAACGCGGTGGTGGTACGCGGCGGTCTGGTCGGCAATGATCCGGTGCTGCCAGTGATCGACCTGGACTTCCTCGAAGACGACGCCGTGTACATCGAGGAGGCCGTCGACGCGTTGGCGCGTGCGGAGGCGTTGGGCTGGCCGTCGGTGGCGTCGGAGGTCCGCGAGTACCTGGAGCGGCACGCGGTCTGCGACGAGGAGACGGGGCACTGGTCGGTGCGCCCGCCGCAGGTTCGGGACTGGGTGCGTGAGTCGTTCACCGCTGGGGTGCGCCGTCACTTTCAGTTCCCGCCGTCGACGTGGCGGGTGCGCAGGCGTGCCGCGCGGCGCTGGGACATCGTGGTTGGTGGACCGGGCGAGTCCGGGACTGCAGAGACGTTCATGACGAAGCGAGAGGCGACCGCCGCGCTGGAGTCCGGTCGGTACGCCTATCGGCGTATCTGGGAGGACACCGACGCGTGGTACCGGGGTGAGCCGTCCGACCCGCGCAACCGCCCGCTGGAGCCTTGGGAACTGGAGGTGGTCGCTGAGGTACGGCGGGAGCTGGAGCAGGCGTCTATGGCGGCGTCAGGGGCCGATGATGAGTGAGCCGACCCGCGCGCCGCAGGCGCGCCCGCAGGACTTCGCCGAGTTGGTGGCACTGGTGGCCACTCGACCTCACGAGAAGCTCGCAGAAGCCCTCGCGCGGCAGATGATCGTTATGGGCGCGCTCGATGGGTGGGAAGCGGAGACGATCGAGCACGTGGCCGAACAGACCCAGAAGGCGGTAGAGGGGCTGGGCCTGCCGACGTTCACCAATACGTGCGGCGATGATGACGCGCTGCGCCTGTGGTGCACGCTCGACCCGGATACGTCGTTCGCCGAGTGGGCGGAACGGTACGGGTGGGAAGTGCCGTGCGAGCACAGGTGGCAGCTGGTGGAAGACGGCTACTCCCGGTTCTGGCACGTCACCGTCGATGACGACGGCACGGTGCGCGCAATGGACAGCAGCTTCTCTGACGACGGTGACGGGCCGGTCTTGAACTGCCTGGACTGCGACGAGACGCGCGAGATCGACGGGGAGGTGAGGTACCTGTGAGTGGGGCCGCCCCGCCCGACGATTGGCGATCGCCACGCGGTAGGGGAGGTGCCGGCTGATGATGAGTGAGAGGGATGCGGCGATCGTGGCGGCGGCGGAATGGTTCGGCGAGACCTGGGCTGAGCTGGCGATGTCTCTCGTCGATGACTACGGCTGCACGATGACGTGCGGTGAGGCCGAGGCGTTGACCGCGCTGTTTCGCGCGCTCGGTCTGGTGCGTTTGGCTGAGACGGTCATGGCACAGCACGCCGCTGAGGATGATGAGGGGGACGAGCACTATCGGGCGGAGTGATTCCCGGAGAGGTGAGGGGGTGTCGCGGGTTGGGCGGCATCCCCTCACCTCTGTCCGTGGTGTGCCGGTGTTCGCGGTGCCGGGGCCGGTGTCGGCTGTGACGTCGGCGGGGTGCGGCGCCCCCTTACTGTTGTGTGTGGCCGCTATGGGGCGGTTAGGATTTTGGGCGCGAAGCTAACCGTCTGTAGTATATACGTTGAACACGCAGTGTTCATAATGGGTTGCAGCGCAGTGGGTTTCGGTGTCGCGGCGTAGCCGCGACTGTCCTTCCCTTATCTTGTTGCGCAGCAACATGATTCCGAATCACTATGGCTTTGAACTTGCTCCGTGCGTTCTGTACTGAAATAGCAAGCGCAACAACGGGAATCAGTTCACCAGTGCGCCGTAGGCGCACGGGAAAGACCGCGACGATACGAAACCCGGAACGCGTTGCGCAGCAACGCCTTACAAGGCGCGCAAGCGCCTTTTTCGGTTCTTCATCGGCGCGCAGCGCCGAGGTAACCACCGG
>JBEBXD010000087.1:0-18732 GCA_040391845.1 Tsukamurella paurometabola
GCCCGGGGGAGCCGTCCGGCCGCGGGCTCACGGGGCGTCCCGCGCCACCCGGGCCAGCAGGGAGTCCGCGATCGCCGCGGAGGTCTTCAGGTCCAGCTCGCGCCCGCGTTGCGCGGCGGCCGCACTCAGTTGCTCCCGCAGTTCCCAGTCGTCGATGAGCGCGTCGAGCGCGACGGCCAGCAGGTCCGGCCGGCGCGGTGGCACCAGGACACCGTTCTCGCCGTCGGCGATCATCTCGGTGGGGCCGCCGGCCCGGGCGGCCACCACCACCCGGCCCGCGGCCAGCCCCTCGGCGACGACCTGGCCGAAGGGCTCGGTGAGCCGGGAGTAGTGGACCACGATGTCGGCTGCCGCCGCCTCCGTCATCGGGTCCGCGACGTGCCCGGTGAAGGTCACGCGGTCCGCGACGCCCAGCCGCTCCGCGAGCTCCTCGAGCTCGGCGAGGTAGCGATCGTCGCCGTCGAACAGGGCACCGCCGACGAACCGCACCTCGGGCTCGAAGTCCATCTGCGCGAGCGCCCGCAGCAGCAGGTCCTGCCCCTTCCACGCGGTGATCCGGCCGACCATCGCGATCGAAACGTTCTTCGGCGCCCGCTGCGGGGCCGGCGCGGGGACCGACGACAGGTCGACTCCGGGCGGGCACACCGCGGTCGGGCTGCCCCCCGTGGCGATCGTGCGCAGCGTGGCACGCGAGTTCGCCAGGTAGCCCGATGCGGCCAGCCTGCCCAGCAGCCGGAGCGGGAAACGCGTGCGCCCGAAGTACTCCGAGCTCAGCCGGTCGTGGACCTGCCACACGAGGGGGATCCCCGCGCGCCGGGCCGCGACCGCGCCGACCAGCAGCGCCTTCGTCGATTCGGCGACCACGACGTCGGCGCCGTGCGCGCGCAGCAGCGGGGCGAGGCGCCGGCCCCGCCGGTAGAGTCCGGTCGCGCCGCGCAGCAGGGCGAACGGCCCCGAGTCGCGTCGCACCGCTGGAGGCCGCTCGGCGATCACGGTGACGGGAACCTTCGCGGACTCGAGGATCTCGGTGAGCGGGCCCTCGCCGAGCAGGATCACCGACACCGGGGTCCCGCGCCTGCGCAGTTCTCCCGCCAGCCGGGCGAACGCGAGCTCTGCGCCCGACGGTGCGCCGGTGTGCCCCAGGAAGACCGGCCGCTGTGCGCTCACGCGGCGACCTCCCTGTACAGGGCGGCGTGCTGCGCGGCGGCCGTCTCCCAGCTGAATCGCTCGGCCTCCGCACGGCACGCTTCGACGGACGGCCGCAGCCCGTCCAGGCCGGCCGAGATCCGTTCGGCGAGTGCAGCGGGATCGCCCGCCGGAACGATCAGATCGGCGGCTGCGCCGCGGACCGCGTCCGGGAGGCCGCCGACGTCGGTTACTACGGGAGCCCGGCCCGCGGCGAGCGATTCCAGGGCGACGAGGCCGAACCCCTCCCATGCCAGCGACGGGACCACGGTGAGCGATGCGGCGGAGTAAGCACGCGCGAGGTCAGCGTCATCGACCGTTCCCACGAAGGTCACAGTATCGGTGATGCCCGACTCGGACGCCCGGCGGTGCAAGGCGGCCCGTTCGGAACCGTCCCCGACCACGTCGAGGTGCGCGGCCGGATGCCGCGCGAGGACCTCGGGCCAGGCTCGCAGGAGGACGTCGATCCCCATACGCCGCTCGAGCCGGCGAACGCACAGAACCCGGGGCGGGCCGTCGGGCACGGGGCGTGCGGTGAAGCGCCGGAGGTCGACTCCGGCGGGGATCACCGTGACGGAACCGCGGTCCGCGCCGTATCGCCCTACGAGCAGATCGGCGAACGCCTGGGAGAGCACCACGAAGCGGTCGGTGCCGCGGTAGCGTGCACGCTCCACGAGGTACTTGACGGCGACGGCCGCCCGGTTCTCCCCGGCGGTCGCGCTCTCGCACGCCCACGGACCGTGGAAGTGCGTGACCAGTGCCGCGCCGCGGGGCGCGGGGCCGAACAGCGCGAAGTGCCGGTCCAGCACGGCGGCCTCCGCAGGTGCCGGCCGACGGGACGCCCGGACCCGAGACGCCGTGGGCCCCGCTTCCGGGCCCCACGTCGTGCCGCCGGGCGCGGGCACGCCGAACGCCGCCGCGCTCACCTCGATATCGGGTCTGCGCCGCAGGGCGGAGAACAGATCCGCGAAGTAGCGGGGCACGCCCCCCGGGGTGGTCGCCGGCCAGGTGGTCCCCGCCATGTGCACCCGGACGGTACTCACAGCTGCACGGCCACGTCGTCGGGCCAGGAGGCGCGGTCGAGGCCGTGCGCCGCGAGCAGTGCGAGCGCGATTCGCTCGATGCCGAAGCCGAGACACGCACTGTGTGCAGGTGTTCCGTCCACGGTGGTGATGTCGAAGTGCTTGCCGAAGTGATCGCGATGATAATTGCCGGAGGCGACGGCGACGGCGGGCGCGCCCTCGCCGTACATCGGGACGAGCAGTTCCGTCTTGAGGTTCTCGGTCGCCTGGTTCGCGCCCAGCATCCGTCCGGTACGCCCGAAGAACGGGTCCGTCGCCGGCGCCTCACGCACCGTGAGGCCGAGTCCGGTGAGCAGCCCAGCGGCCCTGGCCACCCAGCTGTCGCGATGGGCGACGGCCGCACGATCGGATCCGACGCGCACGATCTCCCGCATCCGGAAGGACTGCATCCGTGCGGGATCCGGCGACGGCTCGCGGCGGAAGCAGTGACCCGAGACGTCGATCCATTCGCCGTCACGGGGGAGCCGCCCGGTCAGCACCGGGTAGACCGAATGGCACGCCGACGGCACGAGCGCGATGTCGCCGGTGCGCAGGTGCCCGCTCCAGTCGTGGCCGCCGTCCCGGGCCGCGAGCAGGAGGCGGTGCTCGGCCTCGCCGCCGGAGTACACCGCAACGGTCGCCGCCAGGTGCGGGAAGGACGCGATGTAATCAGTGCGGTCGAGGATCTCGAGGGGCATCACGGGCGGGAAGCGCAGCGTCCGAGCAGCGCCCGCGTGCACATCCCGCACCGCGAGGCCGATGCGGGCATCGATCGCGGCGGTCAGCTCCGTGAACACCGTCCCGTGGCCGTAGATCCCTTCGGCCCCGGTGGGAACGAGGATTCCCGCCTCGAAGAGGGAGTCGCGGAACTCCTGCTGACGCGTGTGCAGATCATCGAAGTCGATCGCACGTGTCACTGCGGCCTGCGTCATCGGTCTCTTCTCCGTGGCTGTCACCGTGTCGGGCATGAGGTTACCAGGCTAGGGTGTACGGCGGCGGCGCGGACATGGCGACTGCAAACGTCGGTGCGCCGGATGGAGCACCGTGATGGGGTGCAGGTGGGAGGTCCAGTGGACGAGGCGATTCGCGCGATCATCGCGACACACGGGCGGCTGACCAGGCCTGTTGCCGAGGTCGCGGGAGGCGACGACCTGTTCGCGCTGGGTATGACGTCTCACGCGGCGGTGAACGTGATGCTCGCGATCGAGGATCGGTTCGCTATCGAGTTCCCGGACGCAGCGATGAGCAAGAGCACATTCAGTACGCTTGACTCGCTGGCCGCCGCCGTCCGCGGACTCGTGGGCTGAGCGGTCCATGGCACGCATCGCCGTGGTCCACGAGCGGTGGACCGAGCTGGGCGGCTCCGAGAACGTGGCGCGGGCGCTCGCCGACGCCTGGCCCGGCGCGCGTCTGCATGTGGCGTTCGCCGATCCGCGTGCGATCCCCGAGGAACTGCGCGACCGGATCGACGTGACAGGCCTGGATCGCCTGCACCGCGCGTTCGGCCGACGCTCCCATGCGCCGCTCATCCCGCTCGCCCCGGCCGCCTGGAGACGCTACCGTCCGCTCCCGGCCGCGGACGCGGTGGTCATCAGCCACCACGCCGCCGCGGTCTCGGCCGCAGCCGCCTGGCCCTCCGCCGCGGTCGTGGCCTACGTGCACTCCCCGGCCCGATGGGCATGGATGCCGGAACTGCGTGCCGGTGAGTCCGGCGCCGGCGCCGGACGACTCGCGCTCGCGGCGCTCGCCGCGCACACACGTGCCGTGGAGACCGCCGCGGTGCCCGGACTCGATGTGATCGTGGCGAATTCGAGCGCGGTGGCCGGACGCATCGAGCGGTGGTGGGGCGCTTCTGCCCGGGTGGTCGCGCCGCCCGTCGACGTCGGGCGGTTCACCCCCGACGGCGATCGCCGCGGCGGCGAGTACTTCCTGGTCGCCGGTCGACTCGTCCCGTACCGCCGGGTCGACCTCGCGATCCGGGCGGCCCGGCTCGCCGGCGTGCGACTGGTGATCGCCGGGGAGGGCAGGCACGAGAGCACGCTTCGGCGCATCGCGGGCGCGGAGACGACGTTCCTCGGCCGAGTCCCGGACGCGGAGATGGTGCGCCTGCAGCGGGGCGCGATCGCCACCGTGATGCCCGGGGAGGAGGACTTCGGCATCGTCCCGGTCGAGGCGATGGCCGCGGGCACCCCCGTCCTCGCGCGCGCGGCCGGCGGTGCGCTCGACACCGTGGTTCCCGGCGTGTCCGGGATGCTCGTCCCCGACCTGCCGGACGACGAGTTCGTCGAGGCACTCGCCGCACTTCTGCGGGACCCGGGCGCCGTCGACCTCGACCCGGCCGCGCTGCGCGCCCACGCCGAGCGGTTCTCCGTGCCACGGTTCCAGGACCGCATGCGCGCCGTGGTGGCGGAGGCACTGGGTTGACCCGGGTCGGGATCGACGCCGCCGAGGTCGCGGACGTCGCGGACTCCATCGCCCGCTTCGGGAACCGGTTCGTCGAGCGCGTGTTCACGCCGGGTGAGATCGCCGAATGCCGCGGCGACCCACGGCGGCTCGCCGCGCGGTGGGCGGCGAAGGAGGCCGTGATCAAGGCGCTGCGGCTGGGGCCGGACACGCCCACTCCGCCGCACGAGGTCGAGGTGCTCGGCACGCCCGGCGGGCCGGAACTGCGCCTACACGGCGGACTCGCCGCGTGCGCGCGGGCGCGGGGCTGGATTCGGGTCGAGGTCTCGCTGACCCACACCGACAGCTCCGCGGCCGCCGTGGTTCTCGCGGAGACCGACGACGCCTAACGCCCGCCGCGGCCGAACAGCACCGTGCCCACGGACATCAGCAGGATCTTCGCGTCCAGCCACAGGCTCCAGTTCTCGATGTAGTAGTTGTCGTAGGAGGCGCGGTCGCGTATGTCCGTGTCGCCCCGCAGGCCGTGGATAGCGGCCCAACCCGTGAGCCCGACCATCACCCGGTGCCGGGACTGGTAGGCGGGGATCTCCGCGCCGAATCGGTTGGCGAAGTGCGGCCGCTCCGGGCGCGGCCCGACGACCGACATGTCTCCCCGGACCACGTTCCACAGCTGCGGCAGCTCGTCGATCGAGTGGCGCCGGAGGAATCGGCCCAGACGGGTGATCCGCATCGCGTCCGACCAGTCCAGATCGGACTCCTCGTCCGGCACCGGCCGCATGGTGCGGAACTTGTACAGCGCGAACAGGCGACCGTCCTGGCCGACGCGCGTCTGCCGGAACAGCACCGGGGCGTGCGGTTCCTGGATCTTGATCGCGGCGGCCACGAGCAGCAGGAGCGGCGACAGCAACACCAGGCCCAGCAGCGCGGTCAGTAGCGACGTGACGCGCTTGACCCGCCAGTGGCTCGAGCGCAGCGCGAGGCGGCGCACCAGAACCAGTGGGGTGGTGTGGATCCGGTCCATGTCCCGGTCCTGGTGGACGAACTCGTACAGGCGCGGGACCACGTAGATCTCGCAGTCGAGGGTGTCGCACTCGCGGAGCGGCTCGACCAGCGTCGCATCTCGGTCGCGGGAGAAGGCGACGATCACGACGTCGATGCCGCGTTCCTCGATCAGCTGCGCGAGGTCGTTGCGGCGGGGGATCACCTGGACCGGGAACACCGTGGCGTCGAGCGGATCGTCGTCCATGACGAGAACGGGGCGCAGCCCGTACGCGGGGTACTCGAACATCGAGTGCACGAGCTCGCTCGCGACCTTGCCTCCGCCGATGACCAGTGTGCGGCCGCCGCGCTCAGGATGCCGTGCGCGGTGCCGGCGGACGGTGGCGTAGTAGACGACGCGCACAACGAAAAGGCCCGTCCAGCAGCCCGCGGCGAGCAGCAGCAGACCGACGTGGTCGTCGTGCCACACCGTGATCACACAGATCGACGCGACCAGCCACCCGGCGATCGCCAGGTGCGGCGCGGAATCGAGAGCGCTCAGCGTGATCCGGGTGCGGTACAGGCCGAACAGGTAGAACACGCCCACCGTGACCGCGCCCCCCGCCGCCGCCTGCGCAGCGTCCAGGAGGGTCGCGTCGGTGCCGGCGTTCGTCACCACCAAGAAGGTCAGGACCACCAGGAAGTCCAGTGCGGCGAGAGCCCAGGAGTGGTGGCGCATGCGGCGGCCACTTCCGGCCGGTGCGACGCTCCTGCTCATGAGCTCCTCGGGACTTTCCGATGCTGTTCCGTCGCTCGAATATAGGACACGCCCGCGCGAGGCTGACAACCGGCGCAGTCCCTGCCGTGTGCGCGCGTAGTGTGGGCGGTGTGCAGGCACTTCCCTCCCAGGTGGCGATGCTGCGGCTCGCCTCGCAGCACCCCGGAGGGCGGGCCATGATCATCGACGCCGCCTGGCGCACCAGGGTTCCGGTCGCCACGTCGGCGCTGGTCCGGGCTGCGAGCGCGGCGCTGGCGGAGACGGAGGCCGCCGGCACCGGCGCGAGGGTCGATGCCGCCGGACGCGTGCATCTCGGGCCGTCCGTTCGCGCCGCCGTCACAGTGGAGGACATCTCCTCAGAGGACGAGTTCCGAGCCCACCGCGCGGCGGGCACGATCGCGCTCGACGGCGGGCCGCTGGTGCGGATCGAGGTCGTCCGCGTGGCGGGGGAGCACGCGGTACGCGTCCTGGCACATCACGCCGTCCTCGACGGCTACTCCGTGACCCGGGTGTTCCGGCGGATCGTCGAGCGCCTGCACTCCGCCGACGGTCCGCCGCTGCCGCACGCCCGGCTCGGCGATCGTGCCGCTCTCGCCGCCGAGACCCCGCCACCGCGTCCCGCGGACGTCACCTTCTGGTCCGCTGCCACCGACGGCGTGGGGGAGCCCGGGCGTCCCCTCGGCCTCGCGGACCGTGCGGCCGCCCCGGCGGACCACCCGTTGCAGCACCGGGCGCGGCTCGAGGTCCCGGTGCTCGGAGGCCGCCGTGTCTGGCCCGTGCAGGCGGTGGGCGCCGTGGCGGGATACACCGCGCGGTACCTCGGCACGGACGCCGCCCACATCGGGATCACCGCGTCGCTGCGCCGTACCGAACTCCAGCGGTCCACGCCCACGCAGTGGACGGCGGTCGTCCCCACCCGGCTACCCGTACCCGCGGGCGCCACGGCCGGCGGGCTCGGTGCCGCGGTGCGCGACTGGCTCGGCGCCGTCGCACACCGCATCACTCTCGGCGAGCGCCCCGACGACCTGCTCACCGCGATCCCGGCGGCGTGGCGCCTGGGTCGGCTGTACGGTCCAGTGGTCAATGTCCTGCCCGATGTGGCGGTACCGGGCTGGACGCTCGACGTGGCCGCCTGGGGACCGGTCTCGGACTGCCTGCTCTCGGTGTATCCCGAGCCCGGCGACCGTCTCGTGGTGGACGGTGTCTTCCACCCCTCGTTGTACGATGCGCGGCGGGCCGCCGCCCACGTGGACGCGATCGCGGGGTTCCTCCGCGCGACGCTCGCCGAGCCCGATGCCCCGCTTCCCGCGGTGGCGACCGAGCCGGCCGATCCCGACCGCATTCCGATCCCCGGGGGATGGGCGGTGCCGCACCGGATTCGGGAAGCCCTCCACGTGGCCGGGTTCGCGCCGGACGCGGTGGAGCTGCGGACCGAGCCGCCGGTCACCGTCGTGCTGCACGGGGTGAGCGTCGAGCGGCTGGCGGCGGCGCGCGCGGTACTGGCGCCGGGGGTCCGGGTGCGCGCGGCCGCTTAGTTTGCTGGAACGGCACGAGATGTTGCCGATTCGAAGTGGTGTGGCGCAGGCTGGGGGCATGACCGGAAACGCACACGGGAATTCGTTCGCCCATCCCGATTGGGCCGCGATCGCGGCGGATCTCGAGGCGGAGGCGCACATGCTGCTGCCCTATGTGGGCGCCGCGCTCGAGGTGATCGCCGAGCGCGTACCCGAGCCGCGCACGATCCTCGACATCGGCTCCGGCCCAGGGGTGTTCACGAGCGAACTGGCCACTCGGTTCCCGGGCGCCCGCGTGATCGCCGTCGACGGTGCGCAGGAACTGCTGGACGGTGCCCGCGAGCGCGCGGCCCGCGCCGGACACTCGATCGACACGATTCGCGCAGACCTGCCCGGCGGGTTCACGGACTTGCCGGCCGCCGACCTGATCTGGTCCGCGCAGACGGTGCACCACCTGGGCGATCAGGCGGCCGCGGTCGCCGCTCTCGCGGGCCTGCTGATGGGCGGGGGCGTGCTCGCGGTAGCCGAGGGAGGCCTGCCCACCCGCTATCTCCCTCGCGACATCGGGCTCGGGCGGCCCGGCTTGGCGGAGCGGCTGGATGCGCTGCATTCCAGGGGATTCGGGGAGATGCGGGCCTCGTTGGACGGTGCCGTCGCGGTCCCGGAGGACTGGCCCGCGCTGCTGCGGGGGGCGGGACTGCGCGACGTGCGGGCGCGGTCGTTCCTGGTGGATCGCCCGGCGCCACTGGACGCAGGGGCCCGCCGCGGAGTGCGCGCGGTCCTCGCGCGGTACCACCGCGCGGCGGACCACTTGGAACGCGACGATGCGGTGGTGCTGCGCAGGCTCATCGACGCGGAGGACCCGGTGAACGTGCTGCGCCGCCCCGACGTGTTCGTGCTGGCAGCCCGCACCGTGTACCTCGGGACGGCGCAGTGAGGCCGAGTGCGTGAGGCCCCGGCCGTCCGGACCACCGCGCCCCGCACACCGGGAGGTGGTGTGCGGGGCGCGGATGCCGGCCGTGGAAGAGGATCAGGCCTTCACATCGAACCGGTCTGCGTCGGCGAGCTTGGTCCACGCGGCGACGAAGTCCGAGACGAACTTCTCGCCGGCGTCCGAGGCGCCGTACACCTCCGCGATGCCGCGGAGGATCGAGTTCGAGCCGAACACGAGATCGGCCCGCGTGGCCGTCCACTTCTTCTCGCCGGTGGCCCGATCGGTGCCCACGTAGGTCGCATCGTCGTCGGACGCCGGTGCCCACTTGGTGGACATGTCGAGCAGGTTCACGAACCAGTCGTTGCTCAGGGTACCGGGGCGGTCGGTGAAGACACCCGCGTCGGAACCGCCGAAGTTGTTGCCCAGCACCCGGAGGCCGCCGATGAGCACCGTCATCTCCGGTGCGGTGAGGCCCAGCAGGTTCGCCTTCTCCACCAGCAGGTACTCGGCCGGCATCGGCGCGCCCTTGGCGACGTAGTTGCGGAAGGCGTCGAACCGGGGCTCGAGCACGGAGAAGGACTCCACGTCCGTATCCGCCTGCGTGGCGTCCGTACGGCCGGGCGTGAAGGGGATGCTCACGTCCACGCCGGCCGCCTTGGCCGCCCGGGCCACGCCGGCGTTGCCGGCGAGCACCACGGCGTCGGCGAAGGACAGCTTCTTGCCGGTCTCCGCGTTGAAGGCCTCGACCACGCCCTCGAGCGTACGGATCACCTGCGCCAGCTCGTCGGGCTCGTTGACCTCCCAGCCGATCTGCGGCTGGAGCCGCAGACGGCCGCCGTTGGCCCCGCCGCGCTTGTCGGTGCGGCGGAACGAGGAGAACGCAGCCCACGCGGTCTTGATCAGCTGCGCCGTGGTCAGGCCCGTCGCCAGGATCCGCTCCGTGACGGCGTCGGCATCGGCTGCGGAGATCGGGGCGCCCTCGGCGGCCGGGATCGGGTCCTGCCACAGATGCTCGGTCTTCGGGACCAGCGGCCCGACGTAGCGGGACGTGGGGCCCATGTCGCGGTGGAGGAGCTTGAACCACGCCTTGGCGAAGGCGTCGGCGAGCTGCTGGGGGTTGTCGAGCCAGCGCTTGGTGATCTCGCCGTAGATCGGGTCGAACCGCAGCGAGAGGTCGGTGGTCAGCATGGAGGGGTGGGTCTTGCCCGTGCCGAACGCCTCCGGCACCGAGTTCGCCCAGCCACCGTCCTTGGGTCGCCACTGGTTGGCGCCCGCGGGACTCTTGAACAGTTCCCACTCGTTGCTGTAGAGGATCTCCAGGAAGCTGTTGTCCCACTTCGTGGGCGTGTGGGTCCAGATCACCTCGAGGCCGCTGGTCACGGTGTCCGCGCCGACGCCGGTGCCGTTGCCGCCCTTCCACCCGAGGCCCATCTGCTCCATCGGGGCCGCCTCGGGCTCGGGGCCGCTCTCGACGGGGCCGGCGCCGTGGGTCTTACCGAAGGTGTGGCCGCCGACGATCAGGGCGGCGGTCTCCTCGTCGTTCATCGCCATCCGGCCGAACGTCTCCCGGATGTCGTCCGCGGCGGCCATGAAGTCCGGCACGCCCTCGGGCCCCTCGGGGTTGACGTAGATGAGGCCCATGTGGGTGGCGCCGAGCGGCTGGTCGAGGTCGCGCTTGCCGGAGAACCGGCCGTCCGAGCCCAGCCACTCGTGCTCGGGGCCCCAATACACGTCCTCGGGCTCCGCGACGTCCGAGCGACCGAAGGCGAATCCCTCGGTGGTGAACCCCATGTCCTCGAGGGCGACGTTGCCCGCGAACAGGATCAGGTCGGCCCAGGAGAGCTTGCGGCCGTACTTCTGCTTGACGGGCCACAGCAGGCGGCGGGCCTTGTCGAGGCTCACGTTGTCGGGCCAGCTGTTCAGGGGGGCGAAGCGCTGCAGCCCGGCGCCGCCGCCGCCGCGGCCGTCGGTCGTGCGGTACGTGCCGGCGGAGTGCCAGGCCATGCGGATGAACAGCGGGCCGTAGTGGCCGAAGTCCGCGGGCCACCAGTCCTGCGAGCCGTGCATGACCTCGACGATGTCGGCGCGGACGGCGTCGACATCGAGAGTGGAGACCTCTGCGGCGTAATCGAAGTCGCCGCCGAGTGGATCGCCTTCGGCGGGGTTGTTCGCGAGAACTCTCAGGTTGACCTCGTCGGGCCACCAGTCGCGGTTGCCGCCTCCGGCCACCGGCGGACGAAGGGAGCCGTGGGCGACGGGGCAGCCGCCGCTCGCGCCGGCCTCGGGGCTGGTGTTCTCCTGGGGGAAGGGGGTATCGGTCTGATCCTCGGACACGGCGTTCCTCTCGGTACGGATGTGTGAACGGCTGTGAAGCGGGGCGGCCGGGCTGCCGGTCCGCGCGTTGTTCACTGTACGTCCGCGCCGCCCCGGTTTCCAGGTTTTCTGGAATTATTCTAGACAATTGTCGCCGCCGAGGTCAGGGGGCCTATTGCCGCGGTAGGAATGGCCTATCGAGCGGACCGGGACGACCGTCCGGTTCAGTAGCCGTGCCGCGGGAACGCCGCGGCGACGGCGTCCAGCAGCGCCGGGTACCGCTTCGCCTCGGGGTGACTCCCGGGCTTGCCGCTCGACACCACGGCCGCCGCCAGGTCCCGTTCCGGATCGGCCCACATCGCGATCTCGGTGAGGCCCGTGTGCCCGAACGCGGCGGGCGTGCCCCGGCCGAACGGTCCGAAGCTCGCGGAGCCGAGCATGTACCCCGTGCCCCACCGCAGCGGCGCGCCGCCGCGAGCGAAGTCGGGGCGCAGCCGCCGCGCCTGCCGGGTGGCGGCGGCGAGCGTCTCCGGCCGCAGTACCCGCACGCCGTCGAGTTCCCCGCCCCTGCGCAGGATCTCCGCGAACCGGGACAGCTCCGCGGCGTTCGAGACCAGGTTGGACGAGGGCACGATCCCGGTCAGGAACTGCGGCGAGTTGGACATCGGCACGATCTGCTGCATAGTGCCGCCCACCACCTTTCGGAACGCCGCCTCGATCGCGGGCGGCGCGGGCTTGCCCGTCGCGTAGCTCAGGCCGACCGCGGGCAGGTCCCCGGGCGCGACGCCGAAGTTGGTCCAGCGGAAGCCGAGCGGATCGAGGATCTCGGTGGCGGTGATCTCGCGGATCGTGCGCCCGGTGGCCGCCAGCACCAGCTCGCGGACCAGCGGGCCCCAGGTGAGCGCGTGATAGAAGTGCAGGCGGCCAGGGGAGTACACGGGTTTGATCGCGGCGAGCATCGCCCGCGTGTACTCGCTGTCCTCCGAGCGCGCCAGGTCGGGTCGCGGGCCCGTGTTGATGGGGATGCCCGCGCTGTGGGTGAGCACGTGGCGCACCGTGATCCGGTCCTTGCCGTCCGAGACGAACTCCGGCATGTACTCGCACACGCGGGCGTCGAGGGCGAGGGCGCCGCGCTCGATCAGCCGGTGCAGCACGGTGACCGCGACGCCCTTCGCGGTCGAGTACGTGCAGAACGGGGTGTCGACGGTGACCGGCACCGGCGCGGGGGCCTCGTCCCGGTTCGAGGGGAGGTCGGGTCCGTTGCCGCGGGCGTGGCCGATGGCGCGGTTGAGCACGATGCGTCCGCGGTGCCGCACGCACACCTGGATCGCGGGCTGCATTCCCGCCGCGTACCACGACCGGGCGGCGAGCCAGATCCGCTCCATGGCACGCCGGTCCACCTCCGAGTGATCCTCGGCGCCGGTGTCCGTGATCGCGTCGAGGTCGCGGGGGACCCGGATCCGTCCCTCCGCGGGGGCCTGCTGCACGGTGTCGCTGCTCACGGCACGAGCCTACGGATAGATTGGCCCGGTGACCCGCGCCAGCACCGCACTCAAGCTCGCCTACGCCGCGATCGCCGCGGCCGACACCGCGCTGTCGGCCTCGCCGCGGCCCCGCCACCACAGGGCGCGGCGCTTCACCAAGCCGCTGCTCATGCCCGTCCTCGCAGCGTCGTTCGCCACCGATCCGCGGGCGCGCCGTTCGCCGCTGCGCCGCAGCACGCTGGCGGGGCAGGCGGCCGGCTGGGTCGGCGACGTGGTGCTGCTCGGCGATGAGCCGCGACACTTCGCGGCGGGCGCGAGCGCGTTCGCCACCGGCCACGCCGCGTACATCAGCGGGCTGCTGGCCCACCGCGATCCCGGCGCGTCCCTCGCCCGGCCCGCCGCCGTGGGGGTCGCCTGGGCCGCCGGCGCCCCGCGCACGCTGCTCGCCGCGTACCGGACCGCGCCGGCCCTCGTCCCGGTGCTGGCGGTCTATTCCGCGCTGCTGAGCGGAACCGCCGCCGCGGCGACGGTGCTCGGCCCGCCGATCCCGGCGGACGCGCGCCGCGCGACCCTCGCGGGAGCGGCCGCCTTCCTCCTCAGCGACGCGATGCTCGGGCTGCGCAAGTTCGTGCTCGCCGACCCGCCCGCCTGGATGGAGGGCGCGGTCATGGCTACCTACACCGGCGCGCAGTTCCTGATCGCCGACGGGGCCGCGCGCGCCGGACGGTCTTGACCCTCACACAGTGTCAGCGCGCAGGGTGGAAGACGTGACCGACACCCCGGACCTCATCCCCATCGGCAGGTTCTCCTCGCTCAGCCGGATCAGCGTGCGCATGCTGCGCCACTACGACACCCACGGCGTCCTGGTGCCCGCCGCCGTCGATCCGGCCACGGGCTACCGCCGCTACCACTGCGCGCAGCTCGCCGACGCCGCGGCGATCCGCCGCCTGCGGGATGTGGGCTTCGGCGTGTCCGCCATAGGCGCGCTCCTCGCCGTGCGCGGCACCGCGGCCTGGACCGATGCGCTGCGCGCGCAGCGGCTCGAGCTGGTCTCGGCCGCCGAACGGGCGGCGGCGCGCCTGACCCTCATCGACACTCTCCTCGAGGAGCCCACCATGACCGACACCGTCGCCGAGATCACCCTTCCCGCATGCACTCTCGTGTACCTGCGCGGCACCGTCCCCGACTATGCGGGCGAGGGCCTGCTCTGGCAGCGCTTCCTCCCGGCCCTGCGGGAGCTGGGCGTCGAGCCGGCCGGCCCGGGCGGCTGCATCGAGCACGATGACGAGTTCCGCGAGTCCGATGTGGACGAGTCCGTCTTCGTCGAGGTCCCGGAGGGGACCACCGCGCAGGCACCTCTCGGTGTCCTGGCGATCGGGGAGATGCGCGCCGTCGCGGCCACCGTCGAAGGCCCGTACCCGCTCGCCATGCCGCGCGCCCACGAGCTGATCGGCGCGTACATCGCGGCGCACGGACTCGTGCTCTCACGCACCCCGGAGGACCCGGCGACGCACCACTTCAACGTGTACCTGAACGACCCGACGACCGTGCCGGAGGAGGAATTGCGGACCCGGGTGTTCGTTCCCGTGCGGTGAGACCGACCCGGAACGAGCCGGGATCAGTGCTCGGCGGGGGCGCCGCGGAGCCTGGTGATCAGGTACACGATCACCACGACCACGGCGCCCACCGCGAGCCCGAACACCGCGGAGCCGAGGGTGTTCACGAGCCAGCCCACCAGGCCGCCGACCGATCCGGTCGCGTCCCGCGCGGCCTCCTCCAGGTGGTGCACGAGCGAATACGGCGCGTGCACGCCGAGCGAGTCCAGCCCGACGAGCAGGATGTGCCCGCCCACCCAGCACATCGCGACGATGCCGACGTTGGCGAGTACGGCCAGCACCCCGGGCATCGCCTTGACCAGAGCGGTCCCGAGCCTGCGGCTGAGATCGGACGGCCGCTGCGCCAGCGCCAGGCCCACATCGTCCATCTTCACGATCAGGCCCACCACCCCGTAGACGAGGGCGGTGATGACGAGCGCCACCACGACCAGGATGATCGCCCGCGCCCAGATCGTTTCGCTCGCGACCTCGTTGAGCGCGATCACCATGATCTCCGCCGACAGGATGAAGTCGGTGCGGATCGCCCCGCGGACCACCGTGGCCTCGTCCACCCCGTCCGCGGCCGCGGTCGGCGCTTCCTGGTGACCGCTGAGCTTCTCCCAGATCTTCTCCGCGCCCTCGAACGAGAGGTACGTTCCGCCGAGCATGAGGATCGGGGTCAGAGCCCACGGCGCGAGCCAGCTCAGCAGCAGGATCGCCGGGAGGATGAACAGGATCTTGTTCCGCAGCGAGCCCTTGGCGATCCGCGCGACGATGCTCAGCTCGCGTTCGGGCTTGATGCCCTGCACGTACCGGGGCGTGACCGCCGTGTCGTCGACCACGACGCCGGCGGCCTTGACGCTGGCGCGGCCCGCGGCGGCGGCCACGTCGTCCACCGACGCGGCGGCGAGCCGCGCGAGCGCGGCGATGTCGTCGAGCAGGGCAGCGAGTCCTCCGGCCATGGCGACAGCGTAAACGGGCACGGCGCCCCGCGTTTGCCGGAGTGCCGTCGCGGCTCGACGGTGTGGGGGAGGATAATGGAGGAACCGTTACATGGAGACTGACAGAACAGTTCGAACAGAGTCGACCGACCACGACATTCGGGAGAAGCAGACACACATGAGTGCGCAGCAGCAGACCATCATCTACACGCTGACCGACGAGGCCCCACTTCTGGCCACCGCGTCGTTCCTGCCGATCATCCGCGCCTTCGCCGGGCCCGCGGGGATCGACGTGCGGACGAGCGACATCTCGGTCGCGGCGCGCATTCTCGCGACCTTCCCCGAGCGCCTCACCGACGAGCAGAAGGTGCCGGACAACCTCGCGGCGCTCGGCGAGCTGACGCAGGATCCCACCGCGAACATCATCAAGCTGCCGAACATCAGCGCCTCCGTGCCCCAGCTGCTGGCGGCGATCGCCGAGTTGCAGGGCAAGGGCTACGACATCCCGGACCTGCCGTCCGAGCCCAAGACCGACGAGGAGCGCGACATCGCGACGCGCTACTCCACCATCCTCGGCAGTGCCGTGAACCCGGTGCTGCGCCAGGGCAACTCGGACCGGCGCGCCCCGCGCGCGGTCAAGGAGTACGCGAAGAAGAACCCGCACAGCATGGGCGAGTGGTCGATGGCCTCGCGCAGCCACGTGGCGCACATGAAGCACGGCGACTTCTACCACGGCGAGAAGTCCACCACGCTGGACCGCGACCGGGACCTGCGCATGGAGCTGGTCACCGCGGACGGGCAGACCCACGTGCTCAAGAAGAGCGTCAAGCTCGGCGCGGGTGACGTCATGGACTCGATGTTCATGAGCAAGAAGGCGCTGCTCGAGTTCTACGAGGAGCAGATGGAGGACGCGTACAAGACCGGCGTCATGTTCTCGCTGCACGTGAAGGCCACCATGATGAAGGTCTCGCACCCGATCGTGTTCGGCCACGCCGTCAAGGTGTTCTACAAGGACGCGTTCGCCAAGCACCAGGCGCTGTTCGACGAGCTGGGCGTCAACGTCAACAACGGCCTCGGCGACCTGTACGACAAGATCGCCACGCTGCCCGCCAGCAAGCACGAGGAGATCGTCAAGGACCTGCACGCCTGCCACGAGCACCGCCCTGAGCTGGCGATGGTCGACTCGGCCCGCGGGATCTCCAACTTCCACTCGCCGTCGGACGTCATCGTGGACGCCTCCATGCCCGCCATGATCCGTGCCGGGGGCAAGATGTACGGCGCCGACGGCCGGCCGAAGGACACCAAGGCCGTCATGCCGGAGTCCACCTTCGCCCGCATCTATCAGGAGATCATCAACTTCTGTAAGACCAACGGCGCCTTCGATCCCCGAACCATGGGCACCGTCCCCAACGTCGGCCTCATGGCGCAGAAGGCGGAGGAGTACGGCAGCCACGACAAGACCTTCGAGGTACCGGCGGCAGGCACCGCGAACATCGTGGACAACGCCACCGACGAGGTCATCCTCTCCCAGGAGGTCGAGGAGGGCGACATCTGGCGCATGTGCACCGTGAAGGACGCGCCGATCCGCGACTGGGTCAAGCTGGCCGTGAACCGCGCCCGCAACTCCGGTATGCCCGTGCTGTTCTGGCTGGATCCGTACCGCCCCCACGAGAACGAGCTGATCAAGGCCGTGAAGGCCGAGCTGAAGAACTACGACACCGAGGGCCTCGACATCCAGATCATGTCGCAGGTGCGGGCCATGCGGTACACGCTGGAGCGGGCGATGCGCGGCCTGGACACGATCGCCGCCACCGGCAACATCCTGCGCGACTACCTCACCGACCTGTTCCCGATCCTCGAGCTCGGCACCTCGGCCAAGATGCTCTCCATCGTGCCGCTCATGGCCGGCGGCGGCATGTACGAGACCGGCGCGGGCGGGTCCGCGCCGAAGCACGTGAAGCAGCTCACCGAGGAGAACCACCTGCGGTGGGACTCCCTCGGCGAGTTCCTCGCCCTCGCCGTGAGTTTCGAGGACATGGGGATCAAGAACGAGAACGCGGAGGCGAAGGTCCTGGCCACCACTCTGGACAAGGCCACCGGCAAGCTGCTCGAGAACAACAAGGCGCCGTCGCGCAGCACGGGCGAGCTGGACAACCGCGGAAGCCAGTTCTACCTCGCCCTGTACTGGGCGCAGGAGCTGGCGGCGCAGACCGAGAACCCGGGGCTGGCGGAGAAGTTCGCGCCGCTCGCGAAGGCCCTCGCCGACGACGAGACGAAGATCGTCGAGGAACTGCGCGCGGTCCAGGGCGAGCCCGCCGACATCGGCGGCTACTACCTGCCCGACGCGGAGAAGATGTCGAAGGTCATGCGCCCCAGCGAGACTTTCAACAAGGACCTGGCGTCGCTCGAATCCTGACGTTCCGCACGACGGCGTCGGCTCCGATCAGGGCCGCCGGTGGGCGTCAACCCAGCAGCCGTGAGGCGCGTTCTCGAGCGGGCGCGTGAGCGCGATCCCACGGGTGACTTCCGCGTAACCGTGGACGCCTGGTTTGATCGTCCAATGCTCGTCGCGCTGATCTCCTTCACCGCCGCCGCCGCGCTGATCGTGGTGCTGCCCGGCCCGGACACCCTCGTCGTCGTGCGCGGCGTGGTGCAGGGCGGCCGCACGGCGGGGCTGCGGACCAGCCTCGGCGTGCTCAGCGGCCTGGTGCTGTGGGTGCTCGCCGCGGTCCTGGGCCTCTCGGCGATGCTCAAGGCCAGCGAGTACGGCTACACCGCACTCAAGGTGCTGGGCGCCGCCTATCTGGTGTACATGGGCGTGCAGTCGCTGCGCGCGGTGGTGCGGGGCTCGGCGCTCGGTGAGCAGCCGCCGGCCCCGACGCCGACCTCCTGGCGCGCAGGGGGATTCGCCGCGGGCTTCCTCACCGACGTGCTCAATCCGAAGATCGGCGTCCTGTTCGTGAGCCTGCTCCCGGGATTCGTCCCCGCCGGCTACCCGGTCACCCGGACGACGCTCGTGCTCGGCGGCGTGTACATCGCGCTCACGGCGATCTACTGCGGCGTGCTGATCGCGGCGGCCGGCACCGTGACCCGCTGGATGCAGACACCGCGCACGCGACGGATC
The DNA here is from genome assembly GCA_040391845.1 of Tsukamurella paurometabola. Taxonomy (GTDB): domain Bacteria; phylum Actinomycetota; class Actinomycetes; order Mycobacteriales; family Mycobacteriaceae; genus Tsukamurella; species Tsukamurella paurometabola_B. The sequence continues at coordinate 18,311 of JBEBXD010000087.1, forward strand.
GTGGACGGCGTCGCGGGCGTCGCGTTGATCGGCTTCGGCGCGAAGCTGGTCATGGAGCGGTAGCGTGCTGCCCGTCGACGTCCACCGGTACGGCGCGCGCGCCGTGCTGGTGCGGGTGGCGCGCGGCACCGTCGAATCCCTGCGGGCCCGCCTGGCGGCCGCGCCACTGCCCGGGCAGCGGGAGCTGATCGCCGGGGGCGGCAGCCTCACGGTCGTCTTCGCGGCGGCCCGCGACGCGGCGGCGGCCGAACGAGTCCTCAGCGCGATGGCACCGCCCGGGGCCGTCGTCGCCGACGGTCCGCTCGTCGAGATCGGCGTCCTCTACGACGGCGAGGACCTGCGGGACGTCGCCGAACAGCTCGGCACCGACGAGGCGGGCGTGGTGCGGATGCACACCGAAACGGACTGGCACGTAGGGTTTC
>JBEBXD010000088.1:0-18482 GCA_040391845.1 Tsukamurella paurometabola
GGGCGCGGCGGGCTGGCGGGGCGGGGCGCGCCGCCCGCCGCAACGGACCGCCCTTACCACCCCGCGCACAAGACGCCGGGGGCCGCCGCGAAGGCGGCCGCGAACCCGCAGCGCCGCCCGACGAAGGTGGCCGGGCGCCCGTCGGAGGACGGCCCCGAGTACGTCCTCGGCCGCAACCCCGTGGTGGAGTGCCTGCGCGCGGGTGTGCCCGCGACGGCGCTGTACGTGGCGATCGGCTCGCAGAACGACGAGCGGCTCACCGAGTCCGTGCAGATCGCCGCCGATACCGGCATCGCGATCCTCGAGGTGCAGCGCGCCGAGCTGGATCGGTTGAGCGACAACGGGCTTCACCAGGGTATCGCCCTGCAGATCCCGCCGTACTCCTACGCCCACCCGGACGATCTGCTGGCCCGGGCGGGCGATCGCGGCGAGGCGCCGCTGATCGTCGCGCTGGACAACATCACCGATCCCCGCAACCTGGGCGCGGTGATCCGGTCGACGGCCGCGTTCGGCGGGCACGGCGTGGTCATCCCGGGTCGACGGTCCGCCGCCGTCACCGCCGTCACCTGGCGCACGTCCGCGGGTGCCGCGGCGCGCCTCCCGGTCGCGCAGGCGCCCAACCTCAACCGCGCCCTCGCCGACTACGCGGCGGCCGGCCTGCAGGTGGTGGGCCTGGACGCGGGCGGCGACGTGACGCTCGACGACTACCGGGCCGACACCGGCGTGGTGGTCGTGGTCGGCAGCGAGGGCAAGGGCCTCTCGCGGCTGGTGCGGGAGAACTGCGACTCGATCCTCTCGATCCCCATCGCGTCGTCGGTGGAGTCGCTCAACGCCTCGGTGGCGGCGGGAGTAGTGCTGGCGGAGTTCGCCCGACAACGCCGACAGTAAAGGTGAGCTGCGTTACTCTGAATCGATGACCCTTGAGGAACGCCAGGAGCGGCGCCGGCGGGTGATGCTGGACGCCGGCATCGGGCTGCTCGGCGCCGAGTCGCCCGCCCTCGGGGTCCGCGCGGTGTGCCGCTCCACGGGGGTCACGGAGCGCTACTTCTACGAGGCGTTCGGGACCCGGGACGGCTTCGCGCACGCCGTGTACGACGACATCGCGGGCCGCACCCAGGAGGTTCTGATCCGCGGGGTGCGGGACGCGTACGAGGCGGCCGCCGCTGCGGGGGAGCCGCCGACCGCGACGTCGGTCGCGGAGGCGACGGTCACCGCGTTCGTCGAGTTCGTCGTGGACCGGCCGGACGTCGGCCGGATCCTGCTGCTCGGCCCGTACCGCGAGCCCGCGCTCGCGGAACGCGGGTTGGGAAGCATGCCCGCGTTCTTCGAGGTGGTCGCCGCAGCCCTGCCCGGCGGCGTCGACGGGGTCACGCGGCGGCTCGTCGCGACCGGCCTGGTGGGCGCGCTCACCACCCTGTTCACCGAGTTCATCTCCGACCGCCTCGACGTCACCCGCGAGCGGCTGGTGCAGCACTGCGTCCGCCTGGTGGCCACGGCCTCCGCGCGGTTCGAGGACTGACGCCGGGCCGCTCAGTCCGCGCGGGAGGCGAACCGTGCCACGGTGATCCCCGCACCGTTGAGCACGGTGCGCAGGCGCCGCGCCACGGCGACGGCCGACAGGTTGTCCCCGTGCACACACACCGACTCCGGGGCGAGCGCCACCTCGCTGCCGTCGATCGCCTCGGCGGTGCCGTCGACCACCATGCGCAGCACGCGCGCGGCGATCTCGTCCGGATCGTGCAGCACCGCGCCGGGCTGCGATCGGGGGACGAGCGCGCCGCTCGGCAGGTAGGCGCGGTCGGCGAAGGCCTCGCGCACCGGGCGCAGCCCGGCCGCCTCCGCGCGGGCGAGGAAGGCCGAGCCGGGGAGACCGAGCACGGGCAGGCCGGGCGCGCAGGCGCGCACGCCCGCCACGACGGCGGCCGCCTGCCCCTCGTCCTCGACGATCCGGTTGTAGAGCGCGCCATGCGGTTTCACGTAGTCGACGGTGCCGCCCACGCTCCGCGCGATCGCCTGCAGCGCGCCGATCTGATAGATCACGTCGGCGGTGAGATCGGCCGCCGGGACGTCGAGCGGGCGCCGCCCGAAGCCGCGCAGGTCCGCATAGCCGACCTGCGCGCCGATCGCCACTCCCCGCTCGACGGCCGCGGAGCAGGTCTCGCGCAGGGTGGTCGGATCGCCCGCGTGGAAGCCGCACGCGACGTTCGCCGACGTGACCACGCCGAGCAGGGCCTCGTCGTCGCCGAGCGTCCACGCCCCGTACGACTCCCCGCAGTCCGCGTTGAGGTCGATTCTCACGACCCCGACGCTACCGCGTGCTCGCAGTCGTGCGCGGGCTCGACGGGGGCGACGGTGCCGCGCCGGCCGCGCTGCCCGAGCAGCCGGCACACGAGGTAGATGAGGAACGAGATGGTGGTGACGAAGGGGGAGACGGGCAGGTTCGGCGCGAGCGACAGGATGATCCCGCCCACAGCGGAGACCAGCGCGAACAGAAGCGAGAGCGCCGTCGCCCGGCCCGGCGAGCTGGTGACCCGGGCGGCAGCGGCGGCGGGGGTGATGAGCAGGCTCATCACCAGCAGCGCGCCCACGATCTGCACCCCCTGCGCCGCCGCGGCGCCCACGAGCATCGCGAACACCACCGAGAGCGTCTTCACCGGCACGCCGCGGGCGGCGGCCACGTCCGGATCGGTCGAGAGGAACAGCAGCGGCCGGTAGATGAACGCGAGGATCGCGAGCACGATCACGGTGGTGATCGCCATGAGTTTCACGCCGTCCAGCCCGACGGACACGATCTGCCCGGTGAGCAGGGCGAACGCGGTGCCCTGCCGGCCCGGGTACAGGGCGAGGAACAGCACCGAGAGGCCGAGCCCGAACGCCATGATCACGCCGATCACCGAGTCCCGCTCGCGCGCGTACACGCCGAGCAGCCCGAACAGCAGGCCCGCGATAAGCGCGCCGAGCAACGCGCCCGTGCCCACGTTCCACCCCACGAGCAGCGCGAAGGCGGCACCGGTGAGCGACAGCTCGGAGGTGCCGTGCACGCTGAACGCCATCTGCCGCGAGACGATCAGGGGGCCGAGGATCCCGGCGAGCAGGCCCAGCAGCGCCGCCGCCAGCAGCGCCAGCTGAACGAACGGCTGCTGCAACAGTTCCCAGGTGAGGCCGAAGTCGGTGAGGGCCCGCAGGTGCTCCATCAGTGCTCGCCCCCCACCACGACCAGCCGGTCGCGCACGTGCAGCACGTCGACGGGGGTGCGGTACAGCCGGCTCAGCCGCTGCGAGGTCATCACCTCGGCGGTGGGGCCCACCTCGAACCGTCCGTCCACTAGATACAGCACCCGATCACAGTAGGGCAGCACGGGATTGATCTCGTGCGTCACGAACAGGACGGCGGTGTCGCGCTCGCGGCGGCGCCGCTCGATGAGGGAGACGGCGAGCTGCTGGTTCCCCGGGTCCAGGGAGAGGAGCGGCTCGTCGCAGAGCAGGATCGCCGGGTCGGAGGCGAGGGCCTGCGCCACCCGCAGCCGCTGCTGTTCGCCGCCGGAGAGCGACCCGATCGGCGCGTCGGCGAACGGCCGCGCGTCCACCTGATCGAGCGCGGCGTCGACGGCGGACCGTCGGGCCTTGCGGGCGCGCAGCCCGATCCCCCATGCGGCACCGTCGAATCCGAGGCCCACGAGATCGCGCCCGCGCAGGGGCACGGCACCGTCGAGCGCACGCTGCTGCGGGATGTACCCGACCCTGCCACGCACCGTCGCGCTCCCCGACGACAGCTCCTCCTGCGCCAGCAGGACCCGCAGCAGCGAGGTCTTGCCCGCCCCGTTCGGGCCGAGCACGGCGATGAACTCGCCGGGGGCGATGTCCAGGTCCAGGCCGTCCCAGAGGGTGCGGTCGCCGTAGCTCAGCCGCGCGTCCCGCAGGGAGATGACCGGTGCGCTCACGGGTGCGGGGTGAGCGCGCCGGCGAGGCTCTTGACGTTGCCGGCCTGCCACGTGATGTAGTCGTCGACGCCCTCGGGGAGCGATTCGGTGACCCGCACCACCGGCACACCGGCGGTCTCGGCGGTCTTCGCGAGCGCGGTGGTCACCGGGCTCTCGGTCTGCGAGTTGAGCACCACGGCCCGCACCTGCTTGCCGGTGACCAGGGCGTTGGCGGCGGCGACGTCAGCGGGCGCGGGGTCGGTGCCGGACTCGATCGCGGCGGTGTAGTGGGCGGGCGCCACGTCCGTCAGGCCGGCGAGCGTGAGCAGGTACCCGGCCACGGGCTCGGTGGCGGCCACCTTGGCGCCGGGGTTGGCGCGGCCGATGGCGCGGGCCTGGGCGATCACGGCGTCGAGCTTGGTGGAGAACGCCTTGGCGCGGTTCTCGTACGTCTCCCGGTGCGCGGAGTCCTTGCCGGACAGGGCCTTCGCGACGGCGTCCGCGACCTTCTGCATGGTGGGCAGGTCGTAGAAGACGTGCTCGTTCTCGCCCTTGGGGTTCTGCAGGGAGACGGCGTCCACCTTCGCGGCCTCGGTGCCCTCGGCGGCCTGCTCCATGTAGGCGTCGTAGTGGCCGCCGTTGTAGACCAGCACCGAGGCCGTCTTGATCGTGAGCGTGTCCTGCGCGGACGGCTCGAACTCGTGCGGGTCGCCCGTGGGGTTGGTGAACAGCGAGGTCACCGTCGCGTCGTCGCCGGCCACGGCCGTGGCGATCGCGCCGTAGACGTTGGTGGAGGCCACCACGGCGGGCTTGCCGCCGGTGTCGGAGGAGGAGTCCGTCCCGCACGCGGTGAGCGCGAGGGTCAGGGCCAGGGCGGCACCGACGGCCCGGACGAGACGATGGCGGTTGCGCACGGCGGAACTCCTCTATGACAGCAATGAGAATCGTTGTCATTTACCGTAGCGGCGTGCGTGTTGCGTTGTCGAATAGGTGAACGCGCATGAATCGCGGTCAGGTATTCGGCGCGCTCGCCTCCGCCTGCGCGGCCGCGGTGGCCTCGGCCGCGATCGTCTCGAACTGCGCGCCCATGGCGGCGGCGAGCGCCTGTGCGCCGGAGAGTGGGCGCACCATGACCATGAAGTCGTCGATCTTCCCGGCGGCGTTCACGTGGATGAAGTCGCAGCCGGTGATCTTCTTCCCGTCGACCACGGCCTCGAACACCAGCGCGTGGTCGTCGCCGTCGTTGATCTCCCGCACGTAGCGGAAGTCCTCGAAGACCCGCACGACGCCGCGCAGGATCGCGGCGGTGATGTGGCGGCCCTCGTAGGGCTTGAACGCGACGGGGCTGGTGAAGGTCACGTCGTCGGCCAGCAGGCCGTCGAAGGCCTCGGCGTCGCGGGCCTCGACGGCGGCACGGAACTCACGCATGGAATCTCCTCGGGTGCGGCGGGTGTGTCCGCGACCGAGTATACGCAACTAGTTGCATAGCGGTCGAGTCGGCCCGTGGGATTGACCCTGCCCCTGGGGCACGGTCGACACTGGCCCGCATGAACAGCGCCGACGACCGTGAAGCAGTCGATCCCGCCCCCGCCGTCGGGGCGGGACGCCGCGTGGGGTGGCTCGAGGTCGGCGTCGCCGCGGTGGCCGCCGTGATCCTCTACATCGCGGTGGTCACCGCCCTGGCGCTGCTCGGCCTCAGCTGGCCGGTGGCCGCGCTGATCGATCCGCTGGTGTCGAACGCGGGCGAGGTACAGCAGAGCTACTGGGACACCACCGCCGCGGGCCCGGCGGCGGTCGCCGGGGCGGTCCTCCTCGGCGGGCTGCTGACCCCGCTGGGGGAGGAGGTGCTGTTCCGCGGCGTGTTGGCGTCGTTCCTGTTCCGGTGGGCCCCTGGGTGGGGGTGGGGGTCAGCGCGGTGGTCTTCGCCGTCTCCCACGGCATCAACGACGTGACGCCGATGGCGCTGCTCGTCGGCATCGCCACCGGCGTCCTGTACTGGCGCTCGGGCTCGATCTGGCCGGGCGTGGTGGTGCACATGGTCTACAACACGTCGGGAATCCTGGTGCACGCCCTGGGGTGGGGCTGACCGGTCACCGCACGACGTGCGGCATCAGCGCGCCGGGCGGGATGACGCCGAACTTCCCGGCGTTGTAGTCCTCGAGCGCCTGGATCAGCTCGGCCTTGGTGTTCATCACGAACGGGCCGTACTGCGCGACCGTCTCCCGGATGGGCAGGCCGCCCAGGATCAGCACCTCCATCGCGGGGCGGTGCGAGTCCTGCGCCTCGTCGGCGGCCACGGTGATCCGGTCGCCGGGGCCGAGCTGCGCCAGCTGGCCCTGGTGGATCGGGTGCCCCGCGGGTCCGACGGTGCCCTTGCCGCTCAGCACGTAGACCAACGCGTTGAAGTCGCGGTTCCACGGCAGCGAGGCCTGCGCGCCGGGCGCGATGGTCGCGTGCACGAAGTTGATCGGCGTGCGGGTGGAGCCGGGCCCGGCGTGGCCGTCGACCTCGCCGGCGACGATGCGGATCAGGGCGCCGCCGTCGGGCGTGGTCACGAGCGCGGCCTGGCCGCCCTCGAGGTTCTGGTACGCGGGCGCGGTGAACTTCTCGCTGGCGGGAAGGTTCACCCAGAGCTGGATGCCGTGGAAGGTGCCGCCGGATTCGACGAGCTCGGCGGGCGGGGTCTCGATGTGCAGGATCCCGGAGCCGGCGGTCATCCACTGGGTGGCGCCGTCGGCGATCAGGCCGCCGCCGCCGTGGCTGTCCTGGTGCTGGAACAGCCCGTCGATCATGTAGGTCACGGTCTCGAAGCCGCGGTGCGGGTGCCAGTTGGTGCCCTTGGGCTCGCCGGGCTCGTACTCGACCTCGCCCATCTGGTCCATGTGGATGAACGGGTCCAGGTCGCGCGGGTGCACGCCGGCGAAGGCGCGGACCACGGGGAATCCCTCGCCCTCGTGGCCGCGGGGCCCGGTGGTGATCCTCCGGACCGGTCGCTGCGTGTCCGACGGTGCCGCCGCGCCGATGCGGGGCAGGGTCAGGGTGTCTGCGGTGACGGCGGGCATGTCGTCCTCCTCGATGGCTGGTGACGCTGACCCTACCATCAACCGGACCGCAGTCCGATTAATTCCGAGGAGTGCGGCCTCGCCGTCGTCGGTGACGGTCGGTGCCGTGTGTATTCGCGCGCTACGACGACATCCGTGGGTATCTCCGTGCCCGGCTCGATCTCGCGCGGGAGGCGTGACGCTACTGTCGATCCCGTGACTCGATCAGTGGGCTTGGCCGTCTCGTACGACGGCACGGAGATCTTCTACGCCGACTACCCGGCGGACGGCGGTACCGGCGCGGAGAAGCCGGCGTTCCTGCTGGTCCACGGCTGGTCGGCGAGCTCGGACTCGTGGGGCGCGGCGTTCATCGGCGAGTTGACGGCCGCCGGGCACCGGGTGGTCGCGGTGGACAACCGCGGCCACGGCCGCAGCTCGGTCCCGGACTCGGAGCACCCGTACTCCACCGAGCGGTTCGCCGACGACCTCGCGGTGGTCCGCCGCGACCTCGGACTGGCCGACGTGATCCTCGTGGGCTGGTCCTACGGCGGCCTGATCATCGCGGATCACCTCGCGACCCACGGCACCGACGGGGTCGAAGCCGTCGGCCTCATCGGCGCCATCACGTCCATCGGCGGCTCGAAGGACACCGGCCCGTTCCCCGGCGGCGTCACCGGGGAGTCGATGAACGCGGCGCTTCCCGCGGCGCTCTCCGCGCACGCCGGCAAGGCCATCACGGCGCTGGCGAAGCTGCGGATGCTGCCGCACGGCTTCGACCAGGACGCGCTGGGCCCCGTCGCCCAGCAGCAGTTCGGCATCGCGCTCGCCACGCCCCCGGCCGTCCGCGGCGGGCTGTTCCGGCGCACGAAGGACCACGACCCGGATCTCGCCGCCTGGACGTTCCCCGTGCTCATCCAGCACGGCAGGGACGACGAGGTGGTGGCGCCGTCGACCGCGGAGCACCACGCGCGGGTGCTGCCGAACGCGACCCTGAGCTGGTGGGACGCCGCCGGGCACGCGCCCTTCGTCGTGGACCCCGCCCGCAGCGCCGCCGAACTCCTGGCGCTGCGGGGTTAAGCTGGGCGGCGTGCCTACTGGGAAGTCCGTGGTCGCCGTGCCGCGCCGGATCGCGGTGCTGTCGGTGCACACCTCGCCGCTGGCCCAGCCCGGCACGGGTGATGCGGGCGGGATGAACGTCTACATCTGGCAGACGTCGCTCGAGCTCGCCAAACGCGGCATCGAGGTGGAGATCTTCACCCGCGCCACCGCGTCGGCGGATCAGCCGATCGTGGAGGCCGCGCCGGGGATCAGGGTGCGCAACATCGTCGCGGGGCCGTTCGAGGGCCTGGACAAGGCGGATCTGCCCGCCCAGCTGTGCGCCTTCGCCGCCGGCGTGCAGCGCGCGGAAGCCCGGGAGGAGCCCGGCTACTTCGACCTGATCCACTCGCACTACTGGCTCTCCGGCCAGGTGGGCTGGCTCGCCCGCGACCGGTGGGGCGTGCCGCTGGTGCACACCGCGCACACCCTGGCGGCGGTGAAGAACGACGCCCTCGCCGAGGGGGACACCGCGGAGCCGCCGGCCCGCCTGATCGGCGAGCAGCAGGTCTCCGACGAGGCCGATCGGCTCATCGTCAACACCGAGGTCGAGGCAGGGCAACTGGCACGGCTGCACCACGTTCCGCTGAGCCGCATCGACGTGGTGCACCCGGGCGCCGATCTGGCCACCTACACGCCCGCCGGGTCGGCGGAGGAGCGGGCGGCGACGCGGCGCGAACTGGGCATCGCGCCGGACGAGACCGTGCTCACCTTCGTGGGGCGGATCCAGCCGCACAAGGCCCCCGACCTGCTGCTGCGCGCCGCGGCGCCGCTGATCCACGCGCACCCCGAGCGCCGGATCCGCCTGCTGGTGATCGGCGGGCCGTCGGGAACGGGCCTGGAGCGCCCCGATTCCCTGATCGCCCTCGCCCGCGAGCTGGGGATCGAGGACGCGGTCACGTTCGGGCCGCCCCGTCCGCCCGCCGGGCTGGCGCAGGTGTACCGCGCCTCCGATGTGGTGGTGGTGCCCAGCTACTCCGAGTCCTTCGGGCTCGTCGCCGTCGAGGCGCAGGCGTGCGGCACGCCCGTGGTGGCCGCGCGGGTCGGCGGGCTGCCGGTCGCCGTGGCCGACGGCGTCTCCGGCCGCCTGGTGGACGGCCACGAGCCTCTCGTCTGGACCGCGGTCCTGGACGAGCTCACCGCGGATCCGGATCTGCGGCAACGTCTTTCCGACGGTGCCGCCGCGCACGCCCGGCAGTTCTCCTGGGCGCGCACGGCGGACGGGCTGCTCGACAGTTACGCCAAGGCGATGGAGGCGCGGCGCGCGGCGGTGCAGACGGTGCGCCGCCGGCGGCGGAGGACAGGAGTGCGGATATGACCATGACACCGGAGCGGGTCGAGGCCGCCCTCGACGACCGGGAGCTGGACTTCACCCGCCGCGAGGAGCAGGGAAAGGACCTGGCGCACTTCATCATCGAGCTGCCGGGCGAGAAGAAGCTGAAGACGACCGTGCTGCTGACGCTGGGCACGCACGGCGCGCGGGTCGAGGCGTTCGTGTGCCGGCACGTCGACGAGAACTTCGACGGGGTGTACCGCTATCTGCTGCAACGCAATCGGCGCCTGTACGGGGTGGCGTACACCCTGGACCAGGCCGGCGACATCTACCTGACCGGCAGGTTCGCCGAGCTCACCGAGGACGAGTTGGATCGCATCCTCGGCCAGGTGCTCGAGGCCGCCGACGGCGACTTCAACACCCTGCTCGAGCTGGGGTTCTCCACGGCCATCCGCCGCGAGTACGACTGGCGGATGGCGCGTGGTGAACCGCTGTGGAACCTCAAGCCGTTCGAGCACATGCTTCCGGGTTTCCCGGAGTTCGAACCGAATCCGCGTCCGGAGCCGAAGCGGAGGCCGCGCCGGGCGTAGCGGACCGGGCGCGCGGGATCGCGAGCGCGACCACCGCGGCGACGGCGGCGACGATGCCGGCGATCACGAACGAATCGGTGAACGCGGACTCGGTGGGCAATTCCACCGCCAGCGGCGTGCCGGCGCCCAGCGTCATGGTGGCGCGGGCCAGCACCGTGGCCATCACGGCGGACGCGATCGCCGTACCCATGGAGCGCATCAGCGAGTTGAGGCCGTTCGCCGCGGCGGACTCGGTCTCCGGCACGTTGCCCATGATGAGCGCGGGCATAGCCGAATACGCCACGCCCACACCGCCGAACACGATCATCGAGCCCAGGGACAGCTTCCACGTGGCGTCGGTGAGCCCGAGCAGCGCGAAGTAGCCGGCCGCCGACATCGCGGCACCGAGGGCGAGCGTCAGGCGCGGGCCCACCCGCTTGGTGAGCAGTGCGGACACGGGGGAGAGCGCCATCATCACGAGGCCGCCGGGCACCATCCACAGGCCGGCGTCGAGCATCGTCAGGCCCAGGCCGTACCCGCTGGCCTCGGGGATCTGCAGCAACTGCGGCATGGTCAGCATGAGGGAGAACATCGCGAAGCCGACCATCACGGAGGAGAGGTTGGTCAGCAGGATCGGGCGGCGGGCCGAGATCCGCAGGTCCACCAGGGATTCGGAGGTGCGCAGCTCCCAGAGCCCCCACAGGACGAGCAGGAGGACGCCGCCGATCGCGCAGCCGATCGTCGCCGCCGAGGTCCAGCCCCAGCTCTCGCCCTTGGTGATCGAGAGCAGCACGGAGACCAGGCCCGCGCTGAGGCCTACCGCGCCGATCACGTCGAACCGCCCGGGCGTGAGCGCCTCGGACTCGGGCACCACGACGTACACGAGGCCGAGCACGGCGACGCCGAGCGCGAACGCGAACCAGAACAGCGTGTGGTAATCGAAGTGCTCGCTGATGTAGGCGCCGAACGGGATTCCGATCGCGCCTCCCACGCCGAGCATGGCGGACATGAGGGCGACGGCGCCGGGGATCTTGCGGGGGTGCAGTTCGTCGCGCATGAGGGAGATGCCCACGGGCACCAGGCCCATCGCGAACCCCTGGAAGGAGCGGCCGACCACCGTGAGCAGCAGCGTGTGGGAGAGGGCGCAGATCAGGGAGCCGGCGATCAGGCTGATCAGGCTGGCGAGCAGGATCAGCCGCTTGCCGTACATGTCGCCGAGCCGGCCGGCGATGGGCATCGCCACCGAGGAGGCGAGCAGCGTGGCCGTGATGACCCACGACGCGTTGTCCGCGGTGGTGTCCAGCAGGTGCGGCAGCCGGCCGACGAGCGGCACCACGAGGGATTGCATGAGCGAGGCGAGGAGGCCGCCGAGGCAGAGCACGGCGATGAGGACCCCGTCGGGCGGCGCGCCGGCGCGGGGCTTGCGGAGCATGTCAGTCATGGCCGCGACAGTAGTTGCATAATACAACTCAAGCAATCGGATGCGGCGAGCGTCACGTCCGCCGGGGTGGGTGTGATCTGCACTAACGTGGAGCCCGTGAACCCCTTCGTGCCGCAGCTCCCGCGCCGGTGAGTGCGGCTACGCGGGTCCGCGCCGGGCTCGGACTCCTCCTCGCGGCGATCGTGGTCCCGGTCCTCCTGATCCTCACGCTCACCCTGCCGCAGTTCCGCCTCGACGCGCGCGTCGTCCCGCTCGACGGTGCGCCGCACACCGTCGAGCTCCCGTCCGGCGCCGAGTACGCGGTCCTCGCCGCGACGCGGGTCAAGGAGGGCGCACCGTCGTGCGTGGTGACCGGCCCCGACGGCGCCCCGGTCCCGCTGCGCGCGGTGTCGGGGAGTGTCACGGTCGAGAACCGGATGGTGCTGCGCACCTTCGACACCGGCGGCGGCCGCGTCACCGCGACGTGCGCGCCGGCGCCCGGCTACTCGGAAGTGGTGCTCGGCAAGCGGCCGGACATGGCGCGCCTGCTCGGCGGGATCTTCGGCGCGTTCGGCTTCGCCCTTCTGGCCGGCGGGCCGGGCCTGGTGCTGCTCATCACGGGTCTCGCACGGCGCCGTCGAGACGCCTGAATTTGGTTATGACCAGTTCGGGTGAACTGCGGGTACGGAGCGTGATCCGGCTCTAGGCTGAGCGCATGGAGATCGTGATCCGCCCGACCCCCGCCGACGTCGCCGTGACCGCCGCGGACATCGTGGCCGGCCGCGTCCGCCGCGGGCCCGCCGTGCTCGGGCTGGCGACGGGTTCCACCCCGCTCGCCACCTACGCCGAGCTGATCCGCCGCCACCGCGAGGAGGGGCTCAGCTTCGCCGACTGCGTCTCGTTCAACCTCGACGAGTACGTGGGCCTGCCGGCGGGGCACCCCGAGAGCTATCGCGAGGTGATCCGCCGGGAGTTCACCGCGCACGTCGACATCCCCGACGCGAGGGTGGAGGGGCCCGACGGCGCCGCCGCGGACGTGCCCGCCGAGGCGCGGCGGTACGAGGATGCGATCAGGGCGGCCGGCGGCATCGACGTGCAGCTGCTCGGCATCGGCACCGACGGCCACATCGGCTTCAACGAGCCGGTCTCGTCGCTGGCCTCGCGCACCCGGATCAAGACGCTCACCACGCAGACCCGCGAGGACAACGCCCGCTTCTTCTCCTCGATCGACGAGGTGCCGATCCACGTGCTGACCCAGGGGCTCGGCACGATCTCGGAGGCTGGGCACCTGCTGCTGCTGGCGACCGGCGAGGGCAAGGCGGAGGCGATCGCCGCCACGGTGGAGGGGCCGGTCGCCGCGATCACCCCCGCGTCCGTGCTGCAGCTGCACCCGCACGCCACCGTCGTGATCGACGAGGCGGCGGCGTCGCGCCTGCGCCTGCGCGACTACTACGTCCACGTGCTGGCGCACAAGCCCGCGGATCAGCCCTTCTGACGGCGCCCGCCGCCCGCGCTCACGGCTCCGCCGGGCCGAACAGCCCGGTCATCAGCGCCTCGAGCCCGGCGGCGAACTCCGCGACGGTGGACTCCCGCTGGTCCAGCTCCGCGCTCGCCCGCAGGTGCGGGACCCCTGTGCCGGGGCGTGATCGCACCAGCTCCGCCATCCGGTCGGTGGTGAGCGGCGAGCCCTCCGCCCGCTGGCGCAGGTGCGAGAGGACGCTCCCGAGGGTGAGGCTCCACAGCGTCCGGTACGCCGCGAGGGCCGCCTCGCGCTCCCCGGTCAGACGGTGCGCCGCCCCCAGGATCGCATCGACCAGCAGGAGCGCGCCGTGCCCGGCGCGGTGCGGCCGGATCAGGGCCTCGGGCACCCACGGGTGGGCGGTGAGCGTCTCGTAGAGCGTGATCATGGCGAGCCGGATGACGGCGCGCGGTTCGTCGGGGAACCGCAGCGCCCCGAGCGGTTCGGCGATCGCGTCCAGCGCGAGGAGGAGCAGGTTCTCCTTGTCGTCGATGTGCCGGTACAGCGCCATCGTGGTCACGCCGAGGTCCGCCGCGAGCGACTTCATGGTGAGCCCGTCGACGCCCACCTCGTCGAGCACGGTGAGCGCCCGCGCCACGATCTGCTCGCGCGTGATGCTCGGCGGCCGGCCGCGGCGGGGTGTGATCGGGTGCATCCCCACATTGTGGTGCACGGCCCTTGTGTCTCCGTTCGCCTAAGGCTAGCCTACCTCAATATGTTACGCGATACACAAAAACGCGCCGGCGTGGGGATGATGGTGCTCGGCGGGCTCGCCCAGTTCCTCGTCGCCTTCGACGGTGCCGTCACCAACGTGGCCCTGCGCGCGATCCGCGACGATGTGCACTTCACCCCCCAGGGCCTGTCCTGGGTGGTCAACGCCTACGCGATCGTGTTCGGCGGGCTGCTGCTGATCGGCGGAAGGCTCTCGGACCGGTTCGGGCCGCGCGCCGTGCTGCAGGCCGGTTTCGCCGTGTTCACCGCCGGCTCGCTGGCCGCGTACCTGTGCCACGAGCCGTGGCAGGTGATCGTGGTCCGGGTGCTGCAGGGCATCGGCGCGGCCGCGATCGCCCCCGCCGCGATCACCGCCATCGCGATCACCTTCCGCGAACCGGCGCAGCGGGCGAAGGGCTTCGCGGCCATCGCGATCGGCGCCTCGGCGGGAGGCGCGGTCGGCGTCGTCCTCTCCGGCGTCCTCACCGACGCCTTCGGGTGGCGCACCGTCATCGCGTGCGGCGCGGTGGTCGCGCTGCTCGGCCTCGCGATGACCCCGGCCGCCCCGGGCCCGGTGGAGGGGGCGGACCGTCGGACCGACTGGGCCGGAGCCGTGCTCGCGACCGCGGGGCTCTCCGGGCTCGCGTACGCGATCGTGACCACCGGCGAATCCGGTTGGCTGAGCGCGCGGACCGCGCTGTGGTTCGGCGCGGCCGCGGTGCTGCTCGCCGGGTTCGTGGCCGTCGAGCGCCGGACGACGGTGCCGCTGGTGGACTTCCGCGTGTTCCGCCGGCGCGCGGTGCTGGTGCCCAGCATCGTGTTCGCGTGCGTGGTCGCGGGGCAGTTCAGCTCCTTCTACTTCGTCTCGCTGTATCTGCAGCTGGGGCTGGGCTATTCGGCCACGCGGACGGGAATCATGTTCCTGCCCTTCTCCTTCGGGCTGATCATCTCGATCAACGCCGCGCAGCGGATACTGCCCCGGTTCGGTGCGCGCCGCACGGTGGTGGCGGGTGCGCTGCTCGCGGCCGTCGGCCTGCTGCTGTTCGCGCGCCTGCCCGCCGGCGGCGACTTCCTCACCGCGATCCTGATCCCCTCGCTGGTCACCTCGTTCGGCATCGGCATGGTGTTCCTGCCGCTGCCCAACGTGGCCACCGCGGCCGTCGCGCCCGCCGAGGCGGGAATGGTGTCGGGCCTTCTCAGCACGTGCCGGCAGCTCGGCGGCGCGCTGGGGCTCGCGGTGCTGGTCACGGTCGCGGCGTCGTTCGCGCCCGACGTGTCGGTGCTGCCCGGATACCGCGCGGCGCTGATGGTGAGCGCCGGACTCGTGGCGCTGGCGGGACTGCTCGCCGTGCTCCTGCCGTCGGAGGCCGAGGAGCCGTCTCGTTAGACTGCCGTAGTGAATGCTCGGAAGCTCGGATTCGGGGCGCTCGCCGGCCTCGCCGCGGCGATGGGGCTGGGGCGGTTCGTGTACACGCCGATCCTGCCGCTCATGCAGGACCAGGCCGGCATCTCGCCGGGGTCCACGGCGATCGTCGCCACGTTCAACTACCTCGGCTACTTCCTCGGCGCGCTGGCGCTGGCGATCCGGCCGCGGCTCGCGCACAGCCGGGTGCTGATGCGGGCCTCGCTGCTCGCGCTCGTCGCCAGCGAGATCGCGATGGTGGTCTCGGTGAACGTGCCACTCTGGTCGGTGGTGCGGCTGATCGCGGGCCTCGCCAGCGCCGTGGTCTTCGTCTACTGCGCCGGCGCCGTCGCGGGAACCGCCGCGGCCGGCGTCGCGTTCGCCGGTGTGGGCGTGGGGATCGCGGTCTCGGGCGTCCTCGTGGTCGGCCTCGGGGAGGTGATCGGCTGGCGCGCGCTGTGGTGGGTGTCGGCGGCGGCGACGGCCCTGTTCGGGCTGTTCGCGTGGCGGCTCCCGCCCGGCGGGCCCGGCACCGTCGCCCGGCCCGACGGTGCGCCCGTGCCCCGGCCCGGCACGGCCGGCTGGGCGCTCGGGATCAGCTACTTCCTGGAGGGGCTCGGGTACATCGTGCTCGGCACGTTCCTCGTGGCCGCCGTCGCCGTGGGCGGCCGGCCCTGGGAGGGCCCCGCGGCGTGGGTGATCGTCGGCCTCGCCGCCGCCGTCTCGCCGCTGATCTGGGCGCGGCTGCGCCCGTACCGGTCCGCCGAGAGCCTGCTGGTGATCGCGCTGCTGCTGCAGGTGGTCTCGGCGGTGCTGCCCGCGATGGTCGGGGGACCGGTGGCGGCCGCGGGCTCGGCGGTGCTGTTCGGCGGAACCTTCATCGGCGCGGTGATGCTGTCGATGGAAGCCGGTGCGCGCATCGGCATCCCGCGGTCGGCGGCCGTGCTGACCGCCGGGTACGGCATCGGCCAGATCGTGGGCCCGCTCGTCGTGGCGCCGATGCTCGGGGACGGCTACGACGCGGCGTTCCTCACCGCCGGCGGCGTGCTCGTCGCCGCGGCCGCCCTCGCAGCCCTCGCGCACCGCACGGCGCCGGACCGGACCGGCGCCCCGGCGGCCCGCTGAGTTCCGCCGCTGCGGGCCGTCAGCGCTGTTGCAGGGTGCGCTGCGGAAGGCGGCTGCCCACCGCGGACAGCTCCGTCAGCTCGGCGAGCTGCTGCGGCGACAGCGTGACCGCGGCCGCGCCGAGGTTGTCGCCGAGGTGCGTGCGCCGGGTGGTGCCCGGGATCGGGACCACGTCCTCGCCCTGCGCCAGCACCCAGGCGAGCGCGACCTGCGCGGCGGTCACGGGCGCATCGTCGGAGGCGAGATCCGCTGCGATGGCGTCGATCCGGTCGACGAGCTTCAGGTTCGCCTCCAGGTTCTCGCCCTGCCAGCGCGGGATGGTGGCGCGGAAGTCGTCGCCGCCCAGCGCCGCGGCCACGGCCTTGCGGTCCGCGGTGAGCAGCCCGCGGCCGAGCGGGCTGAACGGCACCAGGCCGGCGCCCACCTCGCGGGCGGCCTGCAGCGGACCGTCCTCCACGTCCCGGGTGAAGATCGAGTACTCGGACTGCAGCGCGGCGATCGGATGCACGGCCGCGGCCCGCCGGATGTCGTCCGCGCTCGCCTCCGAGAGTCCCAGCGCGCGAACCTTTCCGGCCGCGACCTGCTCGGCCATCGCGCCCACGGTCTCCTCGACCGGGACCTGCGGGTCCACGCGGTGCAGGTAGTACAGGTCGATCACGTCCACGCCGAGGCGGCGCAGCGAATCGTCGACGCAGCCCGCGACGCGCTCGGGGCGGCCGTCGATCCCGATGGGGCGCGCGTTCTCCCCGGTGATGAAGCCGAACTTGGTGGCGAGCACGATCTCGTCGCGGTGCGCCGCCACGAACGGGGCGAGGAACTCCTCGTTGGCGCCGTTGCCGTACATGTCGGCCGTGTCGTAGAGGGTCACGCCCGCGGCGAGGGCCGCCTCGAGGGTGGCGCGGGCCTCGTCCGGGTCGGCCGTGCCGTAGGCGTGGCTCATGCCCATGCAGCCGAGGCCGAGGGCGGAGACCCGGAGGTCTCCGAGAGTGCGGGTAGGGAGCATGTCAATCCTCCTGGGGTTCCGGGGTTTCGACGGTGCGCGGTTCCGCCGCGCAGGCGCCGAGGGTGCCGCCGTAGGTGGCGATCTTGTAGTCGATGACGGCGAGGGAGTACTTGAGCTCCTCGATCTGCGCCGCCGTGCGGGCGCGGTGCGCCTGCAGCAGCGCGAGCCGGGCGGGCACCGTCGCCTCCCCGCCGTCGATGAGGCGGACGTACTCGGTGATGTCGGCGATCGGCATGCCGGACAGGCGGAGCCGGGTCAGGAAGATGACCCGCGCGATCGCCTGCGGCCCGTACCGGCGGTGTCCCGCGGCGTCCCGGTCGACGGTGACCAGGCCGATCCGCTCGTAGTAGCGCAGCGTGTGCCCCGAGACGCCGACCAGGTCCGCGAGCTCGGCGACGGTGAGCGGCCCCTCCTGGGCCGGGCCGGCCAGGATCGCCGCCGTGTTGGGGAGCGGCCCGCGTTCGCCGACGATTCGGGCGAGTTCCTCCGTGTATGCGACCACGTGAGCAACGCTAAGCCTTCGAGTGCGCTCGAAGTCAACAACCGGGCCCGATCGCCCGCGTCACCGGTCCGCGCCCGGCGGCGTCCACGGCTCCACCAGGTCCTTGTAGCCGATGCCCTCGGCGGCGGCGACGAGCTCGTAGGCGGTGGCGCCGTCGATCTGCTCGCGGAGGATGTCGGCGTGGCCGGCGTGCCGGGCCACCTCCTCGATGACGTGCAGGAGGATCCAGCGCACGGACCAGCCGTCCAGGTCCTCGGGGAACCAGGGCGCATCGGGGATCGGCGCCATGGCGTCGAGGTCGGCCGTGTCCGCCACGGCGAGGACCCGGGCCGCGGCCGCGTCGAACGCGGCGAGCAGCGATGCGAGCGTGTCGTCGTCGGTGAGGCCGAAGCCCTGATCGGTCAGGGCACCGTCGGTCTCGGGATCGTGATCCGGCCTGCCGGGGACGGCCTGCGCCCGCGACGCCCACGCGCTCACGGTGAGCGTGCCGTGCTTGAGCAGCCCGCCCATCGTGAGCGCGCTGCGCGCGGGGGAGAGACGGATCTGTTCCTCCGTGAGCCCGAACGTGGTGTGCCGCAGCCCGTCGAGCTGCTGGACGAGGAAGCCGCGCAGGCCGGCGCGTTCGGAATCGGCGGCGGGGGCGAGGAAGGGCATGGGGATCTCCTGGGGCGTGGACGCGCGGATCGAATGACGTTCGAATAAGGAAAGCATATCGAATACTTGTCGGTGGGTGGCGGTAGTGTCGGTGTATGGAAGAAATCAATGTGGTGGAGGAGGATCCGCCTCCTGATGAGGGTACTCCCGTCAGTGTGGTGGATCGGTTGCGTTCGAGTGAACTGAGGCGGTGCCGGCTCGCGTTCGAACAGTACGCGTTGGCGGCGGATCTGCTCCGGGAGCGGGTGT
>JBEBXD010000089.1:0-18185 GCA_040391845.1 Tsukamurella paurometabola
GGCACGTCGCGGATCACCTGAGTGCGGCGGTGGCGAGCGCCCCCGCGACTCCGGAGGCCCTGGTCCTGATCGGCGCAGGCGCAGCGAATCCTGCTGTACGGGAGTCGATCTCCGCCGCGGCCCGCGTTGCGGGCATCGAACCCGTGCCGCTCGACGACCCCGAGACCATCACCGCCACCGGCGCAGCGCTGCTGGCGGCCGACCGCGTGGCCGCGGGAACCGCACCGTCGACCCTGGTGGAGGGCGGGCTCGGCGCCCTGGGTGCGCGCAGCGTCCGGCTCACCGCGGCGATCCTGCCGCTCCTGGTGGTCGCGGCGCTCACCGGCGCCGTACTGGCCACCGGCTACGCGACCGGGATCATCGGTCCCGCCGCCCGGAGTACCGACCAGGTGGTCCCCACCTCCTCGGACACCGTGGCACCCGCGCCGGAAACCACGACGGCCGTGCGGGTCTCGCAGGAGCCCTCGACGCTGCCGCCCGAGGAGTCCGTCGTGCCCAGCGGGGCTCCCACCGAGACCGGCGGCGGCCGGGAGGCCGCGACTCCCACCATGACCACCTTCGCGCCGCCCCCCGCGGTGACCACCACCCGGCCGTGGCCCACGCCGGCCCCGAGCACCATGCCGCCGACCTCGTCCCCGACCTCGTCCCCGACCTCGACGGGCACGCTGCCGACCACCATCGTGCCGCCCACCACCGGGGCGCCGACCGACGGAGCGACGACGGGCACCCCGACAGGGAGCCCGGAGGAGACCGCTCCGTCGGGCGGCGCCACGCAGGAGTCCGGCGCGCCGGGGATCACGCCGGGCAACGGCCTCGTCGCGCCCGGCACGAGAACCGGAACGAGTGCCCCGAGCACCGGCGCCGCGACCCCCGGCGGGCCGACACCGGCGGTGGTGCAGGCCGGCTCGAACGCGGGTGGTTCGGAATCCGGGACCTCGGAACCCACGGTCACCGCGCCCGCCCCGTAGCGCGGAGCCGGTCTTCAGCGGAACCGATTCAGCGGCGCGCGAGTTCGAGGGTGCGCCGCAGCAGCTCCGCGACGGCATCCGACTCCGTGAGGAATCCGTCGTGCCCGTCCCGGGAGCGCACGACCACCAGCTCGCCGCTGCCCGGCATGAGATCGGCCAGCTCCTGCTGCAGGCGCAGCGGATAGAGACGGTCGGAGTCGATGCCGCCCACTACGACCGGCACCGGGCACCCGCGCAACGCCGCCTCGACGCCGCCGCGGCCGCGGCCGACGTCGTGGTGGTTCAGCACGTCGGTGAGCACGACGTAGCTCCCGGCGTCGAAGCGCCGCACCAGCTTCTGCGCCTGGTGCTCCAGGTAGGAGGTCGCCGCGTAGCGGCCGCCGCGCCGCGGATCCTCCTCGCCCTGCGGGGTGTTCGCGAACCGGTCGTCCAGTTCGGCCTCGGAGCGGTACGTCAGGTGCGCGATGCGGCGCGCGATGCCGAGGCCGGCGTCGGGACCGGAGCCGGTGGCGTGGTAATCGCCGCCGTGCCACTGCGGATCGGCCTTGATCGCCGCGATCTGCGTTGTCTGCGTGCCGATCTGGTCGGCCGTCGCGCGGGCGCCGACGGCGAGGATCAGCGCAGACCGCACGAAATCCCCGTACATGAGGACCCATTCGAGCGCGCGTGCCCCGCCCATCGAGCCGCCCACGACGCAGGCGATGTCGTGCACGTCCAGGGCCCGCAGCAGCGCGGCCTCGGCCTCCACCTGGTCGCGCACCGTGATCACCGGGAAGCGGGAGCCGTACGGGCGGCCGTCGGGCGCGAGCGAGGCTGGCCCCGTCGACCCGGAACAGCCGCCCAGGACGTTGGCGGACACCACGCACCACTCATCGGTGTCGACCGCCGCGCCCGGGCCGATCAACCCGTCCCACCAGCCGGCGGATCGGTGCTCGTCATCCGCGGGACCGGTGACGTGGGAATCGCCGGTGAGGGCGTGCAACGTGAGCACCACGTTGTCGCGGGCGGAGTTCGGGGTTCCCCAGCGCTGGAACGCCATCGTGACGTCCTCGAGGAGCTCCCCCGATTCGAGGATCAGGGGGCCGAGCGCGACCTGCTGCAGCACGCCGTCGGGAACCCTGGCCCAGTCTCCCGGGGGAGTTTCGACGGGGCGACCCGTACGGATGCTGATGGTCACCGGACCTCTCCTCGCGCTCGCCTGCATCATAACCGACCCGCCGCACGTGAACGAGGTCACAGCGGCGGTCGGGAAGCGGGGAAGGACCGGCGGTGTTGCACCGCTGCGTGGAATCTTCTGCTCGGACCCGGCTCGCCGTCGGTGCGATGGCCCTCGGCGGCTTCGGCATCGGCACCACGGAGTTCGCGGCCATGGGACTGCTCCCGGACATCGCGACCGACCTGGGGGTGAGCGAGCCGGTGGCGGGACACGTCATCTCCGCGTACGCGCTGGGGGTGGTGGTCGGGGCGCCCCTCATCGCGACCGTGTTCGCCCGGGTGCCGCGGCGGGCGCTGCTGATCGGGCTGATGATCGCGTTCACCGTGGGCAACGCGGTCTCGGTCGTCGCGCCCACCTACGGGACGCTGATGGCGGCGCGCTTCCTCGCCGGGCTTCCGCACGGCGCCTTCTTCGGGGTCGCCGCGCTGGTGGCCGCGAACCTCGCCGGTCCCGCCGAGCGGGGCCGAGCGGTGGGCCGGGTCCTCATGGGCCTGTCCGTGGCGAACGTGCTGGGCGTGCCCCTGGTGACCTGGCTCGGGACGGCGTTGAACTGGCGGTACGCGATGGGCGTCGTGGTGATCATCGGCGCGGTCACCGTCGCCGCCCTCGTGGTGTTCCTGCCGCCGGTGCGGATCCCGGTGACCAATCCGCTCACCGAGGTGGGCGCGCTGGCCCGGCCGCAGGTGTGGTTCGCGCTGCTCACCGGCATCGTCGGCTTCGGCGGGATGTTCGCCGTCTACACCTACATCTCCACCACCCTGACCTCGGTCTCCGGCCTCGCCGCCTCCGCGGTGCCCGCCGTGCTCGCCGCGTACGGCATCGGGATGGTGATCGGCAACGCGGTGGGCGGCCGCGCCGCGGACGGGTCGGTGCCCCGGGCGATCGCCGTCGCGCTCGGCGCGCTCATGGTGCTGCAGCTCCTGTTCTCCCTGTTCGCCGCGCAGCCGTTCGCGGCCGTCACCCTGTTCTTCCTCATCGGGCTCACCGCGTCCGCACTGGTACCGGCGCTGCAGACGCGCCTGATGGACGTCGCGGGCGATGCGCAGACCCTTGCCGCCACGCTGAACCACTCGGCCCTCAACATCGCCAACGCGCTCGGTGCGCTGCTCGGCGGCGCCGTGATCGCGGGCGGCGGGTACACCGCGCCCGCGCTCGTGGGCAGCGGACTCGCGCTGGCCGGCCTCCTCGTGTTCGGGGTGGGGATGGTGCTCGCCCGGCGGGACGCGGAAGGT
Organism: Tsukamurella paurometabola; assembly: GCA_040391845.1. Taxonomy (GTDB): domain Bacteria; phylum Actinomycetota; class Actinomycetes; order Mycobacteriales; family Mycobacteriaceae; genus Tsukamurella; species Tsukamurella paurometabola_B. The sequence continues at coordinate 3,417 of JBEBXD010000089.1, forward strand.
GTCGGTGCCCCTCGGTAGGGTCTGGGGCCATGCGAAGGATTCTCGCCCTGTGCGCGGTCGCGCTGCTCGCGGTCCTCGGCCTCGCGGCGTGCAGCGGGTCGACCCCCGACCGCGGCGCCACTGCCACTGCCACGCCCGCGGCATCCGCGGGGAGGACCTCGGCGGACGCGGCGCCGCAGCGGGTCCTCGCGACGCTCGCCCGGATCGACGCCGGCACCTGGCCGCCCAAGGACGGCTCGGGCACGCAGGGCGGCCGGAATTTCGGGAACTTCGAGGGGCACCTGCCCACGACCGACGCGCGGGGCAGGCGCGCGAAGTACACGGAGTGGGACGTCAACGTGAAGAAGCCCGGCCGCGGCCGGGACGCCGAACGCATCATCACCGGGGCCGATGGCGGCGCCTGGTACACCCTGGACCACTACGAGACCTTCACGAGGATCCGATGAGCACCCTTCCGCAGTTCCTCACCGCCGGCACCGGCGCCGCACTGACCCGCGCCGAACTGGATCCCCTCAAGCGCCGGGAGCGGCCCCGCGTGCTGGTGGCGCGCGGCAGCCGGATGCGCACCAAGGCCGCGCTCCTGGACGAGGTTTCGGCCGCGCTGCAGTTCCCGCTCGACTTCGGCGCCAACTGGGACGCCCTCGCGGACTGCCTGGGTGATCTCGACTGGCTCGGCGGGCCGTCGCAGGTGGTGGTGGCCGTCGCGGAGGCAGAGCAGGTGCTCGCGGACGAGCCGCAGGCGCTGCGCACGTTCGTCGCCGTCCTGGCCGACCGGGAGGTGCGGGTGCTGCTCTCGGTGTCCGACGATGCCGACGGGCCCGCGGTGCGGTCCGCGTGGGCGGGCTCGGGCCTCACCGTGGAGGCGCTCGCATGATCGTCACGTCGATCAACGTCAACGGGATCCGCGCCGCCGTGAAGCAGCGGTCCGAGGAGAACCACGGGATGCTGCCCTGGCTCCGCGAGACGCGGGCCGAGGTCGTCCTGCTGCAGGAGGTGCGCGCCACGCACGCTCAGACCCTGACTGCGCTGGCACCCGCGCTGGAGCAGGGGTGGCACCTCGCCGCCGCAGAGTCGTCGACCGCGGGGCGCAACGGCGTGGCGGTGCTCTCGCGGCGCGAGGCGGACGCGGTGCGCATCGGTTTCGGCAGCGCGGAGTTCGACCCGAGCGGCCGGTACCTGGAGGCGGACTTCGGCGGGCTCACCGTCGGCTCGCTGTACCTCCCCTCGGGGGACGTGGGGACCGCGCGGCAGGACGAGAAGGATCGGTTCCGCGCCGAATTCGGGGCGTACCTGGCCGGACTCGGGCGCAAGCGCCGCGACGTGGTGGTGTGCGGCGATTGGAACATCGGCCACACGGAACTGGACATCAAGAACTGGAAGGGCAACGTCAAGAACTCCGGGTTCCTGCCCGAGGAGCGGGCGTGGATGAGCGAGCACATCGGCGAGGGCCGCGCGTTCAAGGACGTGGTGCGGGAACTGCATCCCGGCGTCCCCGGCCCGTACGCGTGGTGGTCGTGGCGCGGTAAGGCGTTCGACAACGACTCGGGGTGGCGCATCGACCTGCAGATCGCGAACAACCGGCTCGCGAAGCGGGCTACGGCGGCCCGCGTCGAACGGGCGGCCGCCTACAACCTGCGCTGGTCCGATCACGCGCCGGTCACCGTCGAGTACGGCGAGTAGTCACCCGCGTACGCCGCGAAGTGGGCGGGCACGTCGCCGGGGCCTGTGGACTCGGAGATCGCGGCGTAGCCGTGCGCCACGGCCCGCGCCGCCGGGAGGTCGATCCCGAACACGGCGCTGAGAACCGGCGCCAGGGCCCGGGCGCGGCTGTACAACGCGCGCCGGTACCACGCGTCCAGTTCCTCGTGCAGCTCCCGCAGGTGCGCCAGGCCGGGTGCGAGCTCCGCGTAGCCACTGAGCCCGGCCCAGCGGATCTCGAGCAGGCGCAGGTCCGCGAGGAGGTCGGGGAGGGCGATCGGCGGGCCCGCACGGCCCGTGCGTTCCCGTGGGGCGAGTACGTGGCGGATCCCGTCGGCCGCCCGTGGCAGCCACCAGGTTTCGGGGTACGCGGCCGCCGCCACGGTGAGGAAGTGGCGCCGCAGGGTCCGCGCGCTGACGGTGCCGGTGGCCGTCGCGAGCTCGGGGAACCCGATCCGGGTGTTGAGTGCGCCCCAGACTACGCCCGACGCGGCTGCGGGACAGGCGAATCGGGGCGGGGTACCGAGCGAGGGGAGTACGGATCGCGGGCTATGAAATGGTGACCGCCGGTGACGATTGGGACGGCGGAGCGCTACCGCGTGTCCGTTCTGGAACGGACGGTCACCGTTTCACAGCCGCGTGATCGGTGTGCGGGACCCCGCGCGTCTCCCGGGGGATGTGCCGCCGGCCCGGATACTGGGGAGACCTGCTGGGCGGCGGTCGATAGACTCGTCACCCGTGACCGGAACCGCACCCACCACCCCCGCGAAGCGGCAGCGCGCGCTGTCGGGCATCCAGCCGACCTCGGACTCGTTCCACCTCGGCAACTACCTGGGCGCGGTGCGGCAGTGGGTGCAACTGCAGGACGAGTTCGAGACGTTCTACTTCATCCCCAACATGCACGGCATCACCACGCCGCACGATCCGAAGGCGCAGCGCGAGCGCACGGTCTTCGCCGCTGCGCAGCTGCGGGCGCTCGGGGTGGACCCCGCGCGCTCCACGATGTTCGTGCAGTCGCAGATCCCCGAGCACGCCGAACTGACCTGGGTGCTCAGCTGCATCACCGGCTTCGGCGAGGCCAGCCGGATGACGCAGTTCAAGGACAAGTCCGCCAAGAACGGGACCGACAGCTCCTCGGTGGGCCTGTTCACCTACCCGATCCTCATGGCGGCGGACATCCTGCTCTACCGCCCGCAGCTGGTCCCGGTGGGCGAGGACCAGCGTCAGCACCTCGAACTCACCCGGAACCTGGCCCAGCGCTTCAACACCCGGTTCAAGAAGACCTTCGTGGTGCCCGAGCCGCACATCGTGGCCGACACGGCGAAGATCTACGACCTGCAGCACCCGACCGCGAAGATGAGCAAGTCCGCCGAGTCGGACGCCGGCCTGATCAGCATTCTCGACGATCCGAAGGTGATCGCGAAGCGCGTCAAGTCCGCGGTCACCGACACCGAGCGCGAGATCCGGTTCGACCGCGAGGCCAAGCCCGGCGTGTCCAACCTCCTCACCATCGAGTCCGCGTTCACGGGCACCTCGATCCCCGACCTCGAGCGGGCCTACGAGGGCAAGGGCTACGGCGAGCTGAAGACGCGGGTCGCGGACGTCCTGGTCGAATTCGCGACCCCGCTGCGCGGCCGGGTGCAGGAGTACCTCGACGACCGCACCGAGCTGGACGAGGTCCTCGCCGCCGGTCGCGAGCGGGCCCGCGAGATCGCCTCCCGCACCCTCGCCGACGTCTATGAGAGGGTAGGGTTCCTGGCGCCCTAGCGCTATGCAGTAGCGAACAGCAGGAGGACGTTTCCAAATGCTCCAGAAGTACCGGGACAAGTGGCCGTGGTTCGACCACGTCATGGCGGCGGCCACCCGCTACCAGGACAAGAAGGGCGACTACTTCGGCGCCGGGATCACGTATTTCAGCGTGTTCGCCCTGTTCCCCCTCGCGATGGTGGTCTTCGCCGTCGCGGGTTTCATCCTGGCCAGCAACCCGGACCTGCTGACCGAGATCAAGCAGCGGATCAGCGACATGATGTCCAACCGGGAGATGGCGACCACCGTCAACCAGCTCCTGGACCGCGCGATCTCCTCCCGCGGCACCGTCGGGCTGATCGGCCTGCTCGGCGGTCTCTGGGCCGGCCTCGGGTGGGTCGGCAACGTGCGCGCCGCGCTCACCGAGATGTGGGACAGCGAGGAGCCGGAGCAGAACTTCGTCTCGAAGAAGCTGGGCGACCTGACCGCCCTCGTCGGTCTGTTCGGGGCCATCGTCGTGTGCGCGGCGCTGATCGCGGTCGGAAGCAGTCCGCTGACCCGATCGCTGCTCACCGCGGTCGGCCTCGACCACGTTCCCGGACTGCGCTTCCTGATCTCCGGCGTGACCCTGGTGGTCACGGTGTTCGCGACCTGGGTGCTGTGGACCTTCGTCATCGCGCGGCTCCCTCGGGTCAGCTTCCCCTGGCGCAACGCGATGCGCGCCGGCCTCCTCATGGCCGTCGCGTTCACCGTGTTCACGCAGGTCGCGACCCTGGTCATCGGCGCGACGCTGCGCAGCCCCGCCGGCGCCACCTTCGGCCCGATCCTCGGCATCATGCTGTTCATCTTCTTCACGGCGCGGATGCTGCTGTTCGCGACGGCATGGGCGGCGACCGATCCGCGCAACCAGCGCTACGTGATCCCCGCGGCGCCCGACCCGGTGATCATCGCGCCGGTGGTGCGCGCCGAACCCGACGGCGGCCGAACGGCGATCGCGGGGGCGGCCGGCCTCGTGGCGGGCCTCGGCCTGGGGACGCTGCTGCGCCGCAAGCGCTGACCCGCGTCAGGCGTCCTCGGGGGCGCTCGCCCGGCCGAGCGTGCGGCCCCGGAAGAACGCGGGCCTGGTCACGGCGCACGCGATCATCAGCGGCACCCCGAGCACGAGCATGCCGATGCCGATCACGAAGACGCCGCCCACGCCGCCGATCACCGTGCGCCCGTAGTCCGGAGCGATCATGTCGGCCGCGCTCCGCGCGAACGCCCAGATCATCGACGCCCCGCCCAGGACGGGAAAGACCAGGCGCAGCAGGAGGTTCCGCACCGATCGCCGCACGGTCCGCCGGAAGTACCAGGCGCAGGCGAACGCCGTGATCGCGTAGTAGAACGCCACGGCCAGGCCCAGCGAGCTGATCGAATCCTCCAGGGTGTTGCGGCTGAGCAGGGCCAGGGTCAGGTAGAAGGCGAGGGCGGAGCCGCCCATCACCACCGTCCCGAACGACGGCGTCAGGTACTTCGGCTGCACCCGCGCGAAACGTTCCGGGACCGCGCGGTAGATCGCCATCGCCAGCGTGCCGCGCGCGGTGGGCAGCACCGTCGACTGCGTCGAGGACAGGGCGGACAGGGCGACGGTGAGCACCAGCAGGCCCGACAGGAACGCCCCTCCCACGGGGCGCCCGAGCACGGTGAGCACGTCGTCGTGGTTGTCCGTGTTGCCGAGCCCGGCACCGGTGTCGCCGAAACCGGAGAACGACTGCACGGCTACGGCGACCAGCACGTAGGTGCCCATCAGGACCACCGTGGCGAGCACCGCGGCGCGGCCCGGTGTGGACGACGACTCCCGGGTCTCCTCACCCACGGCGAGGCAGGCGTCCCATCCCCAGTACAGGAAGATGCACAGGATCACCGCCCCCGCGACCTGCGAGGCGCTCAACCCCGTCGGATCCAGCCAGTCCCAGCTGGGCCGCACCGATTGCGGTCCCGCGGTACCCCGGTACACCGCCCACAGCGCCGCCGCGGCGGCCACGCAGAGCACCGCGAACTGCACGGACATGAGCACGTTCTGCATCCGCTCCGAGACCACGATGCCGCGATACGAGACCCAGGTCATCGCCACGATCAACGCGCACCCGAAGCCCACCACCACGGCCCGGTCCTCGGCGAGCGATTCCAATCCCACGAACCGCAGCAGGTACGTCGCGGAGATCTCCGCGACGCCTGCCAGGCAGATCACCGCCGAGACGGCGAGACCCCACCCGCCCATCCAGCCGATCCACGGGCCGAATGCCCTTGTGCCCCATGTGAACGTGGTCCCCGCGTCGGGAGTATCGGCAGCCAGCTCCTTGTAGGCGAGGGCCACGAGCAGCATCGGGAGGAATGCGACCACGAACATGGCGGGCGCCTTGCCCTGCACGTGCCCGACGACCCCGCCCAGCGTCGCGGCCAGGCTGTACGCCGGCGCGGTGGAGGCGAGCCCGATCGCCATGTTGCTCAGCAGGCCCAGCGAATCCGGCCGGAGTCCCTTGTCCGGCACCGCCGGACCCGGGGGCGCGGAGACCACGTCAGTGACCCCGGCCGGCGCGCAGCGCGGCGCCGACCAGCGCCGCGATCACGGCCAGGCCGCCGAGCCCGATCAGCACCCGGGTGCCGGTTCCCATGCCGGGCGACCCGGCCCCGCTCGCCGCCTCCTCCACACCGCCGGGGCGTGGCGCGGCGCCCCGGGAGGACGACGCACCGTCGGGCGTGACGAGCGTCCCGACGGACTTGCCCCGCAGCGCGACTCCGTAATCGAGCAGCCGGCGGTACTGGTCCCAGTAGGTGTTGCCGGCGTGGGTGAGGCCGAACATCTGGACGATCACGTAGCGGTGCCCGCCTCGGTCGACCGCGCCCGCGAAGGTCTTCTTCGCGTCGTCGGTGTAGCCGTTCTTGCCGGCCACCGCACCGGGGAAGTCGGTGAGCAGGCGGTTCTCGTTGAGGATCGGGTACGGCGCCACGGAGGTGGGGGTGGTCGGCGGACTCGCGCCGGGCGCGGGCGGAGTCGTGGGGCCGGTGGTGGGCACCGGCGGGTGCCCGGGGAACGTGATCTCGTGCGTCGCGGCGATCCGCACGAACCGCTCGTCCTGCAGCGCCGCCCGCAGGATGAGCGCCAGGTCGTAGGGGCTGGTGCTCATGCCAGGCGCGTCGAGGCCCGACGGTGTCGCCGCGCGCGTGTCGTGCGCGCCGAGGGAGGCGGCCAGGTCGTTCATCTTCGTCAGGGCCGCCCCGACGCCGCCGAGCTGCCGCGCCAAGGCGTGCGCCGCGTCGTTGCCGGAGATCAGCAGGAGGCCCTCGAGCAGATCCTCGACGGTGTAGCGGCCGCCGGGGGAGACGCCGGCGGCGTCGCCCTCCTGCGCCGCGTCCTCGGCGGTTCCCTCGACCACCGTGTCCAGGTCCAGGTCCCGCAGCGCGACCTGGGCGAGGAGTAGCTTGATGGTGCTCGCCGGCCGGTAGCGGCCGTGCGGATCCTTCGCCGCGAGAACCACGCCGTCGGTGACGTCGGCGATCAGCCAGCCTGCGGAGTCGATGCCGGACGGGACGGGCGGCGCAGCGTCGGGCAGGACCAGGCCGCACCCGCCGAGCTCCGCGCCCCCGATGGGCGGGGCTGGTACTGGAAGCGGGGCGGGGCTCGGCCGTCCGGGCTCGGGAACCTCGGATTCGTCGACCGCGGGCGGCGGGACCCGCTTGTGCGGGCAGGCGTCGGTCACCGGGGTGGGCCAGGCCGGCCCCGTGGTGGGCGACGGTGCCGGGACGGGTGTCGCGGCGGCCGGGGCGGCGAGCGCGCCGAGCAGGCAGGCCGCCGCGAGCACGCGACCGGCCGTGGTGAGAGTGCGCGCGATCATCGCGATCATCGTAGTCGGCTACGGTGGCGGAATGACGGAGGTGCGAATCGGCGAGCGTTGCTCGAGTTTCACCGATGAGCCGCTCCCGGGGACCGCGACCACCGAGACCGGCTGGCTCTGCATCGAGAACGAGTCCGGCTGGGGCCGTGACCCGTTCTCGGGGGAGACCTTCACGCCCGAGGCCGGGGAGGCGGTGCAGCGGTTCGCACAGTCCCGGGGCCTGCGGGTGCTGTTGATCCGGCGGCCCGGCCGCGCCGCCGGATTCCGCGGGCGCTCACGTGTTTTCGTGGCGAACTCGGTGCCCGGGGAGGCGTCGCTGCGGATGTTCACCGTCGCCGACTACGCGGAGATCCCGCAGCTCCCGGTGGACGATCCCGCCGCCGGCGAGCCGGCCGGGCCGCTCGCGCTGGTGTGCACCAACGGCAAGCGCGACGTGTGCTGCGCGGTGCTCGGGCGACCGATCGCGGCCTCGCTCGCCGGGTGCTACGCCGATCCCGTGGTGTGGGAGTGCTCGCACACGGGCGGGCACCGCTTCGCGCCCGTGGTCATCGTGCTGCCCGCCGGCCTCACCTACGGCCGGATGACGGGGGAGCGGGCGAAGGCCGCGTTCGACGCCGCGCGCGAGGGCGTGGTCCTGACCGACGGGCTCCGCGGCAGGTCTTCGCTGCCGCCCGCCGAGCAGGCCGCGGAGATCGCGGTCCGCGAGGTGCTCGGGCCGGTCGGGACCGAGGTCCTGCGCACCGGGTCCGACGGTGCACGGTCCGACGGTGCGCCCGCCGGGGCGGACGGGGCCGAGGTCACCGTGCGGCACGAGGACGGCCGGGCGTGGCGGGTGACGGTGACCGCCGAGGAGCTGCCGCCGCGGATCATGTCGTGCGGGAAGAAGCCCTCCTCCGCGCGGGCCTGGCACGTGTCGGCCCCGCATCCGGTCGCCGACTGACCCGCATCTCGGTGGCCGGCTCCCCGGCCGTCCGTCCAGTTCGTCCCGGTTCGAGTAGTTCACCCAAGCCGAATATTCCATGTGGAGTATTCGGGGTGTAGTGTGGCGGCCGAGCACAGGACCAGGAGGTGATCGCGGTGGTGAGGGAACGGGCGTTGACCCCTCTGGCGATCGCTGCGCTGGCCCTGCTCACCGAGCGGAACATGCACCCCTACGAGATGTTCACCACGCTGGTCGAGCGCCGCGAGGATCTCGTGGTCAAGCTCCGCGCCGGCTCGCTCTACCACGCGATCAAGCGGCTGGCGGAGGACGGAATGGTCGCCACCGTGGGGACCGAGCGCGACGGCAACCGGCCCGAGCGCACGACCTACTCGATCACCCGCGCCGGCCGGGAACGCCTGCGGGACACGGTGACCGAGATGCTCGCGATGCCCGTGCGCGAGTACCCCACGTTCCCGCTGGCGATCGCGGAGGCGAACCAGCTGGACCGCGGGGCGGTCGCCGACCTGCTGCGCGCCCGGCTGGGCCGCGTCGAATCCGAGGCGGAGCGGATGCGCGAGGGGCACACCCGCGCGCTGGAGAAGGCCGCCGAACATCACCTGCTCGACCTGGACTACCTCATCGCGATGCGCACGGCCGAAGCCGATTGGCTGCGGCGCACCGTCGCCCGACTCGATGACCGCACCCTGGACTGGAAGGCCACCTGCCATGACGAATGACGCCCCCACCCCGCGGTACGACCCGGGCGCGCTCCCGGGCCTCCCGTCGGGCTACCGGCCCTGGCCCGCGCTGTGGGCGCTGGTCGTCGGGTTCTTCATGATCCTGGTGGATTCGACGATCGTCTCGGTCGCCACCGACGCGATCTGGATCGACCTCACCAAGGGCGAGGACATCAACGGCGTGGTCTGGGTGACCAGCGCCTACCTGCTGGCGTACGTGGTGCCGCTGCTGCTGGCCGGCCGGCTCGGCGACATGTTCGGCCCGAAGCGGCTCTACCTCGTGGGCCTCACGGTGTTCACGCTGTCGTCGCTGTGGTGCGGCCTCTCGGGCACCATCGGCATGCTCATCGCCGCCCGTGTGGTGCAGGGCATCGGCGCGGCGCTGATGACGCCGCAGACGATGGCGGTCATCACCCGCACGTTCCCGCCGGACCGGCGCGGGACCGCGATGGCACTGTGGGGCTCGGTGGCCGGCGTCGCGATCCTGGTCGGCCCGCTGGCAGGCGGCGTGCTGGTGGACCAGTTGGGCTGGGAGTGGGTCTTCTTCGTCAACGTGCCGGTGGGTGTCATCGCGTTCGTGGCGGCCGTGATCCTGGTGCCGAACCTGCCCACCCACAAGCACCGGCTCGACGTCCTGGGGATCGTGCTCAGCGCGGCCGGCCTGTTCCTGCTCACGTTCGGCGTGCAGGAGGGGCAGAAGAAGGACTGGTCCGCATCCATCTGGGTCATGATCATCGGCGGCGTGGTGCTGTTGGGGATATTCGTCTGGTCGCAGACCCGGGTCGCCGAGCCGCTGATGCCGCTGTCGCTGTTCTCCGACCGGAACTTCAGCCTCGCCAATGCGGCGATCGCGTGCATGGGGTTCTCGATCACCGGTATGGCCATCCCGCTGATGCTGTTCGCGCAGAAGTCGATGGGGCTCACGCCCACCCGGTCGGCACTGCTGATGATCCCGCTGGCCGTGTTGTCCGGTGCGCTGGCGGCGCCCGCGGGGAACCTGGCCGACAAGGTGCATCCGCGCCTGCTCACCGGATTCGGTTTCGCGGCCAACGCCATCGCCCTGGTGTGGCTGGGGTTCGTCATGCGCGACACCACGCCGGTGATCGGAATCCTCGCCCCGATCGGCCTGATGGGCGTCGGCAACGCGTTCATCTGGGGCCCGCTCTCCGCGACGGCGAACCGCAACCTGCCGCTGCGCCGCGCGGGCGCGGGATCGGGCGTGTACAACATGACCCGTCAGGTGGGCGCCGTGATCGGCAGCGCCTCGGTCGGTGTACTGATGCAGCACGAGATCGTGGAGAAGCTCACCGCCGCAACGGGACACACGCAGCAGGGCGCGGGCGGGGCGATGACCACGGGCGCGCTCCCCGCGCTTCTGCGCGGGCCCTGGGCGGAGGCCATGGGGGCGACGGTGTTCCTGCCCGCGGCCGCGCTGGTGGTGGCCTTCGTGGTGGTCCAGTTCTTCGAGACGCCCACCCACCAGCGGGCCGCCTCGAAGGGCTCAGCCGATCCGGCGGCGGTAGGCCAGTAGCGCGGCGCCGTAGGCGAGGAGCAGGATGCCGGCGCACCAGGCGAGCGCCGGCACCAGGTCGCCGGCGTCCACCGGGCGTTGGGCCAGCAGCGCGGAGATCGTGTTCACGATCGACGTCACCGGCTGGTGCTCGGCGAACGCGCGCACCGGCCCGGGCATGGTGGCGGTGGGTACGAACGCGGAGCTGATGAACGGCAGGAAGATCAGCGGGTAGGAGAATCCGGTCGCGCCGTCCATGGTCTTCGCGGTCAGCCCCACCGCCACAGCGATCCAGGTGAGCGCCAGGGTGAACAGCGCCAGGATCCCGGCGACGGCCAGCCAGGCGAGGGGCCCCGCGGAGCTGCGGAATCCCATGATCACGCCCACCGCGATGATGATCACCACGGTGACCGCGTTCGCCACCATCGAGGTCAGCACGTGCGCCCACAGCACCGACGAGCGGGCGATCGGCATGGACTGGAAGCGCTCGAAGATGCCGCCCTGCATGTCGTTGAAGAGCCGCAGCGCCGTGTACGCGATGCCGGAGGCGATGGCCATCAACAGGATTCCCGGAAGCAGGTAGTCGACGTAGTTCGCACCGCCCGTGCTGCCCTTGATCGCGCCGCCGAAGACGTAGACGAACAGCAGCATCATGGCGATCGGGGTGAGCGCGGTGGTGATCACGGTGTCGACGCTGCGGGTGATGTGTTTGAGTGATCGGCCGAGCAGCGCGGTGGTGTCGGCGACGGCGTGGCTCGTCATGATCGGTCCTCCGTGTCCGTGCGGGTTCCGTTGAGGGAGAGGAAGATCTCCTCAAGGGTGGGCTGCTTCTCCACGTACTCGACCTTCGTCGCGGGCAGCATCCGCTTGAGTTCGGCGAGCGTCCCGTTCGCGATGATCCGCCCCTCGCGCAGGATGGCGATGCGGTCGGCGAGCTGCTCGGCCTCGTCGAGGTACTGGGTGGTCAGCAGCACGGTGGTCCCCCGGGTGGCCAGCTCCCGCACGACGCCCCACAGGTCGAGTCGCGCCTCGGGGTCGAGGCCGGTGGTGGGTTCGTCGAGGAAGATCACCGCGGGATCGCCCACGAGGCTCATGGCGATGTCGAGGCGCCGGCGCATCCCGCCCGAGTAGGTGGACACCTTCCGCGCGGCGGCGTCGGTGAGGCGGAAGCGGCTCAGCAGATCGTCGGCGACGGCGCCCGGGTCGTGCTGGTGTCGTAGCCGCGCCACCAGCACGAGGTTCTCGCGGCCGGTGAGGATCTCGTCGACGGCCGCGAACTGTCCGGTGAGGCTGATGGATTCGCGCACCCGCTGCGGCTCGGCGACCACGTCGTGGCCGTGCACGACGGCGCTGCCGGCGTCGGGGCGCAGCAGGGTGGACAGGATGCGGACCAGCGTGGTCTTGCCCGCGCCGTTCGCGCCGAGCAGCGCGAAGACGGTGCCCGGGGAGATGTCGAAGTCGACGCCGCGGAGCACGGGCAGGCCGGCGAACGACTTCTCGATGCCGCGCACCGCGACGGCGCCGGTGATGGTCTCGGTCATGATGATCTCCTGGTGGGTGTGCGCGCTCAGCGGGCGCGCCGGATCTCGATATCGCCGAACTTGGCCCGCGCGCGGACGGCGACGTGGTCGCCGGTGGGGGATCCGGGAGGACCCGCGTCGAGGTGGTTGCGGACCCGCCCCTCCTTGGAGGAGAGGTCGAGCCAGGCCGGAACGCCTTCCGCCACACCGACGGTGAGCCTGCCGTAGCTGCTTTCGAGGTCGATGACGCCGCCGCGGACCTCGCCCAGGGTGATGGCGCCGTAGGCGGTCTTCGCGGCGACGGAGGAGGCGGCGAGGCCGATGTCCAGGTCGCCGTAGGACAGGTTCGCCTCGACGCCGCCGCCCGTCTCGCCGATGCCGATGCTGCCGTGGGACGCCTTGAGGACGGCGTCGCCGCTCACGGACCGGACGCGGATCTGGCCGTGGTCGGCGGTGATCTCGGCGGCGCCCCGCACCGCGCCCGCCGTGACGTTGCCGTGCCCGGCGCGCAGCCACAGGTCGCCGGTGGTGTCCAGTTCGACGGCGCCCGTGCTCGCCTTGACCCGCGTCGCGGCGAGGCGGCCCTCGGTGCGGACGCCGCCGACGGCGCTCTCGGCGGTGAAGCGGGAGTCCGCGGGCAGCTCGACGGTGACGTCCACCGACTCGGTCGGGCCGATGAGGCTCATCAGGCCGAACTTCGGCTTGGGTCCGACGATCACGAGCCGGGCACCGTCGAACTCGACGCGGACGGCCTCCGCGCCGCGCACGTCCGCCGCCCTGGTCGGGGAGGTGGGCGCCACCGTGACCACGGTGTCGGCGCGGTCGGTCGCGATCACGTCGATGTCGCCGACCTGGAGGTTCACGGCGAGGTCGATGGGTCCGGGCGTGGGGAAGACGGGCATGGCGGGGCCTTTCGGAGGAGGAGCGGGTCAGCGTGCCCAGCCGGCGAAGTCGTCGCCGGTGCGGAGCGCACGTTGCACGGATCGTCGTCTGCGCGGGGCGAGCTCGGCGGCGACGGCGCGCACCAGCCACGTGTTGACGGAAACGCCTTCGGCGGCGGCGGCATCGTCGACCTGGGCCTTGAGCGCGTCGGGCAGGCGGAGCGTCGTGCGGGAGGTGCTGGTGTCGTCGACGTCGACGCCGGGGGCGCTCGCGGCCTCGTCCTCCGGTTCGGCCCGGAGGCCGCCGACCACGAAGTCCACCTCGCGGCCGCGCAGCCGGAGGTCCACCGAGCCCGGCACCAGGTCGCGGGTGATCTCCGCCGCCGCGGCGGACAGCGCGTCGAGCAGGACCAGCCGGGCGGTCGCGTCGAGGCCGGCGGCGAGCCGCTCGGCGGCGGCGCGGGCGTCGTCGACCCCGTTGTCACCGGCGTCGGCGAAATCGCGCTCGGCGGCCGTGATCAGCTGGCGCTGGAGGTCGGTGACGAAGGCCGTGATGTCCATGACGTCAAGAATGACACCATAGTGGTGTCAAATCAAGGCATCATGGTGTCACTATGGATCATTGCAGGTCAGCGGCGATCTCCGGCGAGCATGCTCGGGGTGTCCAGCCGCACCGAGCCGCCGGTGAGGGCGGCGAGATCGTCGAGCATGGTGTCGAGCCGCGCGGCGCCGAGGCGGGCCGCCCCCGCGTCGCGGACGGCGTCGAACGCGGCCGCGCTGGCGCGGAGCATCTCCCGGCCGCGCGCGGTGGGGGAGACGAGGCGGCGCCGGCCGTCCTGCGGGTCGGGACCGACCGTCGCGTAGTCCAGTTCGACGAGGCGCGCGATGGTCTTGGCCGCCGCCTGCTTGCTCACCCCGAGGGTCGCGGCGATCTCGCCCGCGGTCGAGCCGCGGCCGACGGCCTGCATCGCGAAGCCGTCCCGGGGGCGGGCCTCGGGGAACCCGTCGTCCGCGAGGAGGCGGTGCGCCGCATCGACGGCCTCGCGGAAGCCGCCGAGGAGTAGGAGTGGTAGCTCGTGGCCGGGCCGGGTCATCGATTCTCCTCTTGTTCCGACAACTCGGTTGACTGTATCGTGAACGAGATCGTCAACCTAGTTGTCTAATGAAGGAGAGAGATCATGGTCTTCGTCGTTCACAGCGTCGAGACGGCGCCGCCCGCGTCCCGCGCGGCGCTGAAAGCCATCCGCGCCGAGTTCGGCGGCATCCCGAGGGCGGCCGCCCTGCAGGCGGAGTCGCCGGTGCTGCTCAACGGGTTCCTCGCCGCGAGTACCGCGTTCGAAGAGTCCTCGCTGCCGCCCGTGGTCCGGGAGGCGGTGATCCTCGCGGTCGCCGTCCGCAACGGCTGCGACGTGTGCGCGCGGATCCACAGTGCGGAGCTGTCCCGCCTCGGCAGGTCCGACGTCGTGGAGCAGGTGCGGGAGTGCGCCCCGCCGGACGATGCCGCGGTCGCGGCAGCGGTGACCTTCGTCGGGCGCCTGCTCGACGGGGCCGGCGCGGTCGGCGACGCGCAGCTGGCGGAGTTCCTCGCCGCGGGCTTCACCGCGCGCCAGGCGCTGGACGTCGTGTTCGGCGTGGGCGTCTACACCGCCTCGACGTTCGCCAACCGGCTGGTGGGCGCCTGAGGTGATCCGGGCACCGTCGGGCCGCCCGTAGATGAGGAACGCCCCGGACCTCGGGTGAGGTCCGGGGCGCCCCGGGCTGCAGTGAAGGGTCTAGCGGCTGAACAGGAGGGCGCGCTTGACCTCCTGGATGGCCTTGGTCACCTGGATGCCGCGGGGGCACGCGTCGGTGCAGTTGAAGGTGGTGCGGCAGCGCCACAC
>JBEBXD010000090.1:0-18175 GCA_040391845.1 Tsukamurella paurometabola
GGGGCCGCGCTGGCCTCCGGCGTGGTCCTGTACTTCGCGTTCCCTCCGTCGGGCCTGTGGTGGCTCGCGCCGCTCGGCGTCGCGGGCCTCGTCGCAGTGCTCACGGCACCCGCCCGGATCACCCTGCGCGGCGGCTTCCTGTACGGCTTCCTCGCCGGCGTCGGCCTGTTCGTCCCCCTGCTGAAGTGGATCGACTCGATGGTCGGCGCCCTGCCGTGGGTGGGCCTGGCGCTCGCGTGCGCGGTGTTCTACGGCGCCTTCGGACTGATCGCCGCCCGCGTCGCGCGCACGCCCGGCGCGCCGGTGTGGATCGCGGCGGCGTTCGCCGTCGCGGAGTGGGCGCGCGCGTCCTTCCCGTTCGGGGGCTTCCCGTGGGGGCGCCTCGCCTTCAGCCAGGCCGACGGTCCGCTGCTCTCCCTCGCCCGGTACGTGGGCGCGCCGGGGCTCTCCTTCGCCGTCGCGCTGCTCGGCTCGTCGCTGGCCGCCGCGGGGGTGGCCGCCTACCGGCGCACCGACGTCCGCCGCGAACGCGGCGCCTACCTCGTGCCGGCCGCCGCGGCGGCGCTGGTGGCGGTCGGTGCGGCGGCGGCGTGGCCGTTCGTCGGCGCACCGTCGGACGCGCGGAGCGTGACGGTGGCCGCGATCCAGGGAAACGTGCCCGAGCAGCGCTGGGACACCGCCACGCAGCGCGAGGCCGTGCTGGACAACCACCTCGGCGAGACCCACCGGCTCGCGGCCGAGATCCGCGCGGGGCGCGCCCCGCAGCCCGACGTGGTGATCTGGCCGGAGAACTCCTCGGACGTCTCGCCCGAACGGGACCCGGAGGTCGCCGCCCGCCTGGCCGCCGCCGCGGCCGAGGTGGGCGCCCCGATCCTGGTGGGAACGATCCACTACGACGCCGCCGGCCACTACTACAACAGCATGATCCTGATCGGCCCCGGCGGCCCGCTCGAACGGCACGATAAGGCCATCCTGCAGCCGTTCGGCGAGACCATGCCGATGCGCGGCTTCTTCCGCATCTTCTCCGACTACGTGGACATGGCCAACGACTTCACGCCCGGCACCGGAACCGGGGTGGTGCACCCGAACGGCATCCCGCTCGGCGTGGCCACCTGCTACGAGGTCGCGTTCGACCGGGCCCTGCGCGGATCGGTGCGTAACGGGGCGCAGCTGCTCACCGTGCCCACCAACAACGCCACCTTCGGCCGCACGTCGATGACCTACCAGCAGCTGGGCATGTCCCGGGTGCGGGCCGTCGAACTGGACCGGGACGTGGTGATCGCCGCCACCACGGGGGTCAGCGCGCTGGTCGCGCCGGACGGGGCGGTCACCCGGCGGACGGCGATCTGGACCGCCGACCACCTGGTGGAGACCGTGCACCTGCGCAGCGGCACGACACCCGCCGCCCGGTTCGGCGACGGAGTCGAGATCGTCCTGCTGCTGGCCACCCTGTGCGGAATCGCGATCGCGATAAGGCACGATGGAGGTCTGTTTCAGCCCCGCACACGGACCGAGGAACCTTCATGAGTGAGACGTCAGCGCCGTCGTCGAAGACGCTGGTGATCATCCCCACCTACAACGAGCTGGAGAATCTGCCGCTCATCGTGGGCAGGCTGCACCGCGCCCAGCCCGGCGTGGACGTGCTCGTGGTCGACGACAACAGCCCCGACGGCACCGGCGATCTCGCCGACACCATGGCCGCGGAGGACCCGCGGATCCACGTGCTGCACCGCGCCGAGAAGAACGGCCTGGGCGGCGCCTACATCGCCGGATTCCGGTGGGCCCTCGAGCGCGACTACCGCGTGATCGTCGAGATGGACGCCGACGGCTCCCACGCCCCCGAGCAGTTGGAGCGGCATCTCGCGGCCATCGACGCGGGCGCCGATCTGGTGATCGGGTCGCGGTACGTGTACGGCGGCAAGACCGTGAACTGGCCGCTCTCGCGGCAGCTGATCTCCCGCGGCGGCAACGTGTACAGCCAGGTGATCCTGGGGACCCGCATCCGCGACATCACCGGTGGCTACAAGGCGTTCCGCCGCGAGACCCTGGAGGGGCTGGGCCTCGACGAGATCGAATCGCTGGGCTACAGCTTCCAGATCGACCTCACCTGGCGCGCGGTGCAGGCCGGGTTCACCGTGGTCGAGGTGCCGATCACCTTCACCGAGCGCGTGATCGGCGAATCCAAGATGAGCGGGTCGATCGTCAAGGAGGCGGCCACGCTGGTGCCGCGCCGGGGCTTCCGGGCGCGCAAGCGGAAGTTGCAGCGCCTCATCGGCAGGTAGCGCTCCCCGCCCACGGAAGGGGCCCCGTATGATTCCGGGGCCCCTTCCGTCGGTGTGAGCGGGTTCGGCGACTACTTTCCGCGCCGCGCCTTGAGCAGGTCCAGCCGCTCCTTGAGCAGCTCCTCCAGCTCGCCCTCGGACCGCCGCTCCAGCAGCATGTCCCAGTGGGTGCGCGGCGGCTTCGCCTTCTTCTCCTCGGGGGCGACCCCGTCGATGAGGGTGCCCTCGAGGCCGTTCTTGCACAGCCACGTGCCGGGGATCTCGGCGTCGTCCGCGAAGGGGACGTCGAACTCCTCGCCGTTGTCGGTGCGGTACCGCGCCAGCCGCCGCGGAGCGAGGTCGTGGTCCCGATCCGTCTCATAGCTCACCGCGCCCAGGCGGCTGCCCCGTAGAACTCGATCTGCCATGTCTCTCCCAACCTCGTGCCGACGCCGAACATTCCCAGTCTACCCGGTTCATTACACTCGGACCCATGCCCACCGCACGCCGTCGCAGGTCCGCCACCTGTGCGTGGTGCGGGCGGGAGGTGGTCACCGAGGGGCCCGGCCGCACCCGGAAGTACTGCCGGCGCTCCTGCCGTCAGCGCGCCTACGAGGCGCGCACCGCGCTCGCCGGCTCGTCCCTCCCGCCGGACTCCGTGGTGCTCACCGCGCAGGAGGCCGAGGCGGTGGGGGAGCGTATGTTCGAGGTGCGCTGCGCAGCGGAGGACGTGCGCACCGCGATCGCCGAGGGCGCCGGGACCGACGAGCTCGCCGAGATCGCGGAGCGGCTGGTCCGGACCGCACGCGACGCCGAACGCCTGCGCTGACCGGCGCACCGAAGCACGAGAGGTGAGGTCGATGACCCATGCCCGCACGCGGTTCGCCGCGGTGATCCTGGCGACGCTCCTCGCCGTCGCGTCCTGCGCCTCGGACAGGCCCACCCCCGAGATCAGCGCCCAGCCCGCCGCGCCGGCACCCGCCGCGCTGCCCGCCGACTGGTCGGAGTCCGCGGTGACCGTGCCCGCCGCCTCGGGCGCGGCGACCTATGCCGCACCGCGCACCGCGCAGCGGATGCGGGCGGCGCTGATCCTCACCTCGCCCGACAAGGCCGGCACGGTCGCCGCGCGGGAGCTCGCGGTCATGCTCGCCCACCACGGCGTGGCGTCCCTGCGGTTCGACGGCGCACCGTCGGGCACGCCGGACAACGCGGCCCTGCTGGACCGGGCGGGGAAGGGGCTGACCGCACTCGCGGAGCGCGCCGGGGTCGGCGACGACCGGCTGCTCGCCGTGGGGCACGGCACCGCGGCGCCGCTGGTGCTCGCGCTCGGCGCCGGCGGCACCGGCCGGGCGCCCCTGCCGATCGGGCTCATCGAGCCCGTCCTCACCGGGCTGCCACCGGGTTCGCCCGACGTTCTGCAGGCCGCGATGGCGCTGCCGCAGCAGAAGCACAACATCCTGACCTGCTCCGACGCCGACATCGCCGTCGACTGCACGGCGACGCAGGAACTCGCCGACGTGATGACCGGGACCCACGCGAACTTCGTGCGGCTGCGCGGCGTCAGCCACTCGCTGCAGGAGGACGCCTCGCGCGATCCGGCGCACTACGGCGACGATCGGCCGTTCTCCGCCGTCCTCTACAGCTCACTCGGCTCCTGGGCGGCGATGCAGTGACCCGGGTGGTGCGGTGACCCGCGCGGGCGGCGGCCCCGCTCTCGCGGCGGGCGCGGCGATCGCCTGGTCGAACGCCGTCCTGCCGCGCCTCGCCGCCCGGTTCGGGTGGAACCGGGACGCGCGTTCGGCCGCCGGGCTCGCGTTCTGCGCCGGCGACGCGGCGCTGAGCAGCGCCCGCATCCCGACCGCCGCGGGCGTCCTGGCCGGCGCGGCGCTCGCGGGCGCCGGACTGGCCCGGAACCTGCCCGTGCGGCGGGAGGCACCGTCGACCACGGCGAAGTGGGTGCTCGTGGACATCCCGCTGGGCACCGCGCTGCCGGAGGAGATGCTGTTCCGCGGCGCCCTCACCCCCGGCCTGCGCCGCGCGCACGGCCGCCTGCCCGGCTCCGTCCTGGGGCCGCTGGCGTTCGGCCTGTGGCACGTGGGCGCCGCCCGGAGCGCGCACGACCCCGTATTTCCGACAATCGCCGTCACCGCCGCGTTCGGCGCGGCCATGGACGCGCTGGCCGCCCGAACCGGCAGGTGGTGGCCCTGTTTCGTGGCGCACTGGTTCCTGAACGGGAGCGGAGCGATCCTCAGCTCCGGTTCAGTGATTTCTTCACCCGGGCCGACCGCACCGTAGAATCGTGCGCATAGCTTGAGACCGCAGGAGGAACATCGATGACTGACCGCCACACGGGCGCCACCGCTCTGACCCGGCGCGGATTCGCGCGTCTCGGCGCGAGCACCGCGCTCGCGATCGTCGCGGCCACCGCCACCGTCGGGATCGCCACCGCGGCGCCGACCCCCAAGCCCACCCCCGTCTCCGAGCCGACGGGCACGTCGCAGGCGCCGCCCGTGGCCACCAAGACCGGCTGGGTCGCCCTCGCGGACGACAACACCAAGCAGGTGACCATCTGGCACAACGGCGAGATCGTCAAGACCATGCCCACCTCCATGGGCAGCGATAAGCACCCGACGCCCAACGGCGTGTACTACACGATGGAGAAGCTGCGGGACATGTACATGGACTCGTCCACGTACGGCGTGCCCGTGGATTCGCCGGAGGGCTACCGCACCTACGTCGAGTACGCCACGCGCATGTCGTGGAGCGGCATCTTCCTGCACGCGGCGCCGTGGTCGGTGAACCAGCAGGGCGTGTCCAACGTGAGCCACGGCTGCCTCAACGTGAGCACCGAGAACGCCAAGTACGTGTTCGACAACTTCCCGATCGGCACGCCGATCGTGGTGCGCAACACCGTTGGTGGCACCTACACGCCCGGTTCCTGAGAGCCCCGCGAGAACGAGAGAATCCGCCCCCTCCGAATTATCGGAGGGGGCGGATTCTCTCGTTCTCGCTCAGGCGCTCAGACGCCGGCCTTCGACGGGGCCGCGACGGCGGAGAACTTCAGCTCCGGCGCGTCGACGCGGGACCGGCGGTAGTCCAGCGAGTCGAGCACGAAGTTGTGCCGGATCATCCACGGCTTCTCGGTCCCGGCCTTCGGCATCGCGTCGGGGGAGCGCTGCACGTAGCCGGAGCTCAGGTCCAGCGCGGGGTGCTCGGTGAGCACCTTGCCGCGGAGGTCGGGCTCCACGTGGGTGTAGCCGTTGGTGACCATGTGGCTGAGCAGGCGCGCGATGCCGCGGGCCGAGATGTCGGCGCGCAGCGTCCACGAGTTGTTGGTGTAGCCGATGATGAACGCGAAGTTCGGGACGCCCTCGAGCATGTAGCCGCCGAACGCGAACTTGTCGTTGGGCTTGACCGGGGCGCCGTCGACGTTCACCTCGACGCCGCCGAAGGCGAGCAGCTGCAGGCCCGTCGCGGTGATCACGATGTCGGCCTCGAGCTCGCGGCCGGAGGTGAGCCGGATGCCGTTCTCGGTGAAGGTCTCGATGGTGTCGGTGACCACCTCGGCCTTGCCGTCGCGGATCGTCTTGAACAGGTCACCGTTCGGGACCACGCACAGGCGCTGGTCCCACGGCTCGTACTTGGGCTTGAAGTGCACGTCCACGTCGTAGCCGTCGGGGAGCAGGCTCTGGTTGACCTTGCGCAGGAACCGGCGCGAGGTCTTCGGGAACGACCGTGCCAACACGTACTGGCCGACGTTGATCACCGCGTTCACGTTGCGGGTGATTCCGTGGGCCAGCCGGGGCGGCAGCACCTTGGAGCCGAACATCGTGAGCGGATCGGCGTTCGGCACGGGCAGCACGTACGTGGGGGAGCGCTGCAGCATGGTGATGTGCGCGGTGTCGTCGGCCATCGACGGGATCAGGGTGATGGCGGTGGCGCCGGAGCCGATGACCACCACGTTCTTGCCCTTGTAGTCGAGGTCCTCGGGCCAGTGCTGCGGGTGCACCACCTGGCCGCGGAACTGCTCCACGCCGGGGAACGGCGGCTCGTAGCCCGCTTCGTAGTTGTAATACCCGGTACAGGCGACGAGGAACCGGGACTGGTAGACGACGGGCTCGCCGTCGCGCTCCGCGGTCACCGTCCACAGGTCGGTGCGGGTGTCGAAGTCGACGGTGCCGACCCGGGTGTTGAAGCTGATGTGCTTGTCGATGCCGAACGTGGCCGCGGCCTCCTCGATGTAGGCCTTGATCTCCGGTCCACTCGCGAGCCGGTTCGTGCCCTTCCAGGGGAGGAACGGGTAGCTCAGGCTGAAGATGTCCGAGTCGGAGCGGATTCCGGGGTACTTGAACAGGTCCCAGGTTCCGCCCATCTCGGCGCGCTGCTCCAGGACGGCGTAGCTGTACTGGGGTACCTCGTTCGACACGCGGTACGCGGTGTCGATGCCCGCCAGGCCGGCGCCCACGATGAGCACGTCCTTGTAGATGGCCTCGGGATTGGCCACGGGAGCCTCCTCGTCGATGTGGTGACGGTCGCGGTAGGGCTGCCTACTGAGACCGATTCAATAACGTCGGTCCATGGTACAACGCGGTAGCCAGCGGGTCCATATCTATCACGCCCGGGTCATCCGACCACGAGATTCTCCCCGTCGCGCCGCACCGGCACCGAGGTCAGCGGGGTGCGGGCCGGGCCGCCCTCGACCGCGCCGGTGGCACCGTCGAACCTGCTCCCGTGCGCCGGGCACACCAGCTCCAGCCCGTCCTCGGCGCCCACAGTCGCGCCCTGGTGCGTGCAGGCCGCGTCGAAGGCGACGAACCTCCCGTCCGCGGGCTGGGCCACGACGTAGGGCTTGGCTCCCGCGATCACCACCGCGCTCCCGACGGGCACCTGGGCGACGGGGATCCGGGCCCCCGCGGCGGCGGCCGTGCCGGAGCCCGGCGGGGCGTCGGCGTCGTCGGAGACGGGCTCCCCGCCGCACGCCGCCACCACGGGAACAAGGGCGATTCCCGGGATGGCGGCGAGCACGGCGCGGCGGGTGGGGCAGTGGAACGGCTGAGTCGTACCTGTCACGGGGTTCACTCTGCCAGCATTGATGCGTGCTCACCGAGATCGCGGGAATTCCGAGTCATCCGTTACTGGTGCACGCCGCAGTGGTGCTGCTGCCGCTCGCCGCGCTCGCCCTCGTGGTGGGCGCCTGGTGGCCCGCCGCGCGGGCCCGCCTGGGCCCTGGACTGCCGGTGCTCGCGCTGGTCGCGGCGCTCGCCTGCTTCCTCGCGAAGGAGTCGGGGGAGCGGCTCGCGCGCCGCCCCGCGCTGGCCGGGATGAGCGAGGCGATCGAGGGGCACGAGACGCAGGGCACCGCGACGTTCCTGTGGTCGCTCGCGCTGCTCGTGATCGCGCTCGGGGTCTGGGCCGGTTCCAGTCCGGTGGTCGGCGCCCGGCTCCCGGGCACGACGGTGCTGTCCGGCCGCGCCGGCTCCGTCGTCCTGGGCGTGGTGTCGACGGTGGCGGCCGCCGCCTGCCTGTGGGGCGTGATCGCGGCCGGGCACTCCGGCGCGACGATGGTGTGGTCGGGGATCTGACGCCCCCGGGAACTCAGGCCGGGCCGGACTGCGTGGCGTGGGCCTGCGTCAGGAACTGGTAACCCGCCGCGTTCGCGGTGATCCCGGCGCGCTCCTCCTCGCTCAGCTCGCGACGCACCTTGGCGGGCACGCCGGCGACCATCGAGCCGGGCGGCACCTGCATGCCCTGCGGGACGAGCGCGTTCGCCGCGATCAGGCTCCCGGCGCCGATCACGGCGCCGTTGAGGATCACGGCGCCCATGCCGATGAGGACGTCGTCGCCCACGGTGCAGCCGTGTACTACCGCGTTGTGGCCGATGGAGACCCGCTCGCCGACGGTGAGCGGGAACCCGGGGTCGGCGTGCATGGCCACCCCGTCCTGGACGTTGCTGTTCTCGCCGATCACGATCGGGGTCGTATCGCCGCGCACCACGGCGCTGTAGAACACCCCGACGCCCGGCCCGAGCTCCACGTCGCCGACCACGGTCGCCGTCTCCGCGACCCACGCGGTCTCCGTCACGCGGGGCGTCTTGTCTGCCAATCGTGCGATCACTCGCGGCCTCCTCAGGCGATACCGGTGGTGCCGAGGAGCTTACCCACGGCGTAGGTCACGGCCATCGCGATGAGTCCGCCGATCACCACGCGGGCCGTCGCCCGCCGGACGTCCGCATCGCCGAGCCGGGCCGAGACGTAGCCGGTGAGCGCGAGGCCGGCCACCACGGCGACCACGATCGCGAGGATCCGCTGCGCCTCGAACAGTGACGCGAGGATCGGGATGCTCGCGCCCACGCCGAAGGAGACGGCCGAGGAGAGCGCCGCGGCGATCGGGCTCGTGAGGTTCTCCTCGTCGATGCCGAGCTCCGCGTCGAGGTGCGCCTGCAGCGGGTCCCGGGCGGTCAGCTCCTCGGCCACGCGGCGGGCCGTCGCGGGGGAGAGCCCCTTGGCCCGGTAGATCTGCTCGAGCTCGGCGAACTCGTCGTCCGGCATCTCCGTCAGTTCCGCCTTCTCCTTGGCGATGAGCGCCACCTCGGTATCGCGCTGCGTGCTCACCGAGACGTACTCGCCGAGCGCCATGGACACGGCGCCCGCGGTGAGTCCGGCGATCCCGGCGGTGAGGATCACGGCGGACTCGCCCGTCGCCGCGGCGACGCCGATCACGATGCCGGCGGTGGAGATGAGCCCGTCGTTCGCGCCCAGCACCCCGGCGCGCAGCCGGTTGAGGCGGTCGCCGACGTCGCGGTGGTGGGGCTCGAATTCGTGTGCGCCTTCGCCGATCTGCTCAGCCATGCGGAGCAGTCTAGGTACGTTCGTGGCATGACAGCTGTGCAGATCGGACTTCCCCGTCGGCTCGTGGTCGGAGGGGGCGCGCTCGCGGACTCGGGCCGGCTGGTGCGGGAGCTCGGGTACTGGCGGCCGGTGGTGGTCTCGGACGCGTTCCTGGCCTCGCAGGGCACCGTCGGGCGGCTGGTGGCGGCCCTGACCGAGGCCGGGTGCGCGGTGGCCGTGTTCGACGGGACGGTGCCGGACCCGACGACGGACTCACTGGAGCCGGGGCTCGCGGTGGTGCGGGCGCACGGCGCCGACTGCGTGATCGGCCTCGGCGGGGGCAGCCCCCTGGACACGGCGAAGGCGCTCGCCGTGCTCTCCGCGGGCGGCGGCACCATGCGCGACTACAAGGCGCCCACGGTGACGTACGGGCCGGCGCTGCCCGTGATCGCGATCCCCACGACCGCCGGAAGCGGCAGTGAGGCAACGCAGTTCAGCATCATCACCGATAGCGCGAGCGATGAGAAGATGCTCTGCCCGGGCCCCGCGTTCCTCCCGGTCGCGGCCGTCGTCGATCACGAGCTGACCCTCTCGATGCCGGCGCGGCTCACCGCGGACACCGGCGTGGACGCGCTCACCCACGCGATCGAGGCGTACGTGAGCCGCCGGGCGAACCCGTTCGCGGACGGCTTCGCCCTGACCGCGATCTCCACCATCTCCGCCAACATCCGCGGCGTGTACGCCGACGGTGCCGATGCCGCGGCCCGGGAGGCGATGATGCTGGCCGCCACGCAGGCCGGGATCGCCTTCTCCAACAGTTCCGTCGCCCTGGTGCACGGCATGAGCCGCCCGATCGGCGCGCACTTCCACGTGGCGCACGGACTCTCGAACGCGATGCTGCTGCCCGCGGTGATGCGGTTCTCCGTGGGCGCCGCCCCGTCCCGCTACGCGGACTGCGCCCGCGCGTACGGGCTGACCGGAGGCTCCGACGAGGAGCTGTCGCGAGCGCTGGTGGCCGCGATCGAGACGCTGTGCGCGGACCTCGCGGTGCCCACCCCGCGCGCGTACGGCATCGACCGGGCGAGGTGGGACGAGCTCGCGCCGCTCATGGCGGAGCAGGCTCTGGCGTCGGGCTCGCCGGGGAACAACCCGCGCGTGCCCGCCGCCGCCGAGATCGTCGCGCTCTACGACGAGGTGTACGGCTAGGCGGCCTCGGCCGCCGTTCCCGCGTCGCCCGACGGGGCGGTGGCCGCGTCGCTCGGCGCCTGCACGGGGGTGTCGGCGCCGGTCGTCCCCGGAGATTGCGGCGGATCCTGCTGTGCCGCGGGCCCTTCGGCGGGCCGGCCGTCGCCCTCGGCGTCGGCGTCCGACTGCGGATCGCCGGATGCGGGAGCGGGGTCGGGCTGCTCGTCCGGGTCCGGCTGCGCCGCCGGGGCGGGACCGGGATCCAGCGCGGGCAGGGGATCGGACGCCGGGTCCGGACCGGTGACTGGCTGCTGCGGTGCCGGTGCGGAGACCTCCTGCGCCAGTTGGGGGGCGTCCACGCGGTGCCTGCCCACGTAGTCGTCGCCGGCGCTCGGCCCGGCTGCAGCGGTGAGCAGCGAGATCGGGGTCGAGAGCAGCCCGCGCTCGCCCGGCTCCGGTACCGCGACGAGGGTGCTCAGCACCTGGTCGAACGCCGCGGGCACGGGCAGGCCGTAGGAACGCAGGAGCCGGCCCCAGGGGTTCTCCCCGGTGTCGATGACGACCCACGTGGTGCCGTCCTGGTCCCAGCTCCGGGTCACGGTGCCGTCGTCGTAGGTGTTGACGGTGACCGTCCGCCCGTTCTCGGTGCGGGTGACCGACGAGGCCGGCTTCTCGCCCTGCGCGCCGGGCGTGAACTCGAGGGTGGTGTTGCCCGCCGCGTCCCGCGGGGAGTACTTGCCGATCTTCTCGGCGGTGTAGTCGCTGCCGTGGAGGGCGAAGCCGGGGAGGAAGTAGAAGACCGCGGAGACGGGATCGGTCCCGGTGCCGCAGATCGAATCGCCCTTGATGCAGATGCTGACGAGCTGGGCGCCGGACTCGCCGGGCCCCTGCGCGACGGGCCCGTTGCGCAGGCCGGGGATGAGCGGGGGAACGAGGTTCCAGATGCCGCTGTTGACGAAGCTCGGGCCGCCGGCCTCCACCACGGTGAGGCTGTGGCCGTTCGGAACGCCGGGGTTGGACCCCAGCTTCATCAGGGCGATCCCCACCACGTCCGAGCCGAGGGAGAGCGCGTAGACCGTCACGTCGCCGTTCTGCTGCGCGGCGCGGATGGCGTCCGCGGTGGTGTCGGAGCCCTGATCGGCCGAGCCCGCGTAGGTGTCGCGGCCGGCGATGCTCAGCGGCGGGAGGCCCGGAAATCCGATGCCGACGTCGGCGGGGTACGAGATGAGAACCGGATCCGGGGCCCCCGCGGGGTAGGAGCCCCGGATCCGATTCCATTGATCCACGCTGGTCGGGTCGCCGTTGCCGCCCACGACGATGACCGTCTGGGCGACGACCTGCATCAGCAGGGCCGGTGCGGGAACGGTGAGGACCAGTGCTCCGACGAGCCCGGCTCCCGCTGCGCCGAATGCGATCGGCTTCGCCGCGGGGCGCCTGTGTCTGGACGCCATATCAATTCACTTTCGTCAAGCAACTAGTACGCGGTGTACAGGTCGATGACGATTGTGCACGTTTCCTGACGGTGACAGGAAAGGAATGGCTCCGACTCGCCGGAGATTAGTCCGAGGGGACTACAGGAGCGCCTGCATTCGGGTGATCTCCGCCTGCTGCCCGGCCTTGATCTGCTCGGCGATCCTCCTGGCTCCGCGGTTGACCCCGGAAGCGAGTTCGGCGTCGGACATGGTGACGGCACCCTTGTGGTGGGCGATCATCATGGTCAGCCACTCGTGGTCGAATTCGGCGCCGCGGAGCGCGCCGAGCCTCGTCATTTGCTCGGGCGTCATCATGCCATCCATGGTGTGCTCCATGGTCGCGGTCGGCGCCGGCTTGCCCCACTGGGCGAGCAGGCGGGTGAAGGCGTCCATCTCGGGCTGCTGGGCGCCGCGGATCTCGCCTGCCAGCGCGACGACCTCCGGGCGTGCGCCCTTGCCGTCCACCATGGCCGCCATCTCGACGGCCTGGGCGTGGTGCGGGTACATCATCGTCGCGAACTCGACGTCGGCGTCGTTGAAGCGGGCGTCGGCGGCGGTGCTCGACGGCGCGCCGCCGTGGCCGCCGTGGGCGGCGGGCGTGCCGGCCGCGCTCGACGGCGCGGCGCCGGAGTCGGTGGTGGACGTGCAGCCGGCGATCAGGCCCAGTCCCACTGCGACGGCGGAGACGGTGGCGGCGATGCGGATGTGCGAGACGGTCATGGTTGTTCCTCTACTGGTTCGTCGGTCTCGTGTTCGGAGCGGGCGCGCGCGCCGCGGCACAGGAGTGCCGCGCGCGGGCGTCCATCACAGACGCAGAACGCAGAGGTCGGAGAGGCCGAGGATCGTCCACGGCGGCGGGCCGCGGGCGCGGGCGCCCACCGTGCCCCGGGTGGCGCCGGGGGCGGCGTCGGCCAGGGGGAGCACCGCCACCAGCGGCGGGGCGGCGATCGTCTTGTGCGCGGCCACGGTGCCCATGCACTCGTGCGCGGCGTGGTCGTGGACGGCGTCGAGGGTCTTCTTCTGCACGACGGGGTGGTGCTCGCCGACCACGGGTTCGTGCGCATGGGCCGCGACCGCGGGCGACGGGGCGTGGTGGGCGGGGGCGGTGCCGTGCGCCTGCGGCAGGCCGGCGTGCATGATCAGGACCGCCAGGCCGAGCAGGAGCAGCGCGGGCGCTGCCGCCCTCCGCCGGATCCCGTTCGTCGCCACGCCCGGATAATACCCCAGTGGGGTATGGGTCAGCGTTCGCGGAGCCTGACCTCGGCGAGCAGTTCGCGCGCGGCGGCCCGCGCGGCCGGCGCATCCCCGTCCGCGACCGCGTCGATGACCGCGATGTGCGCGCACTCGTAGGAGGTGGCCGCGCCCACGGGGAACTCCTGCAGGTGCTCCTGCAGGATCGGGACCAGCGAGTCGTAGAACTCGAGGTAGATCGTGTTGTGGCTGGCGGCGACGACGCCGCGGTGCATCGCCAGGTCCGCGGCGACCGCCTCCTGCTCGGCGCCGGACACGACCCGCTCGGGGGACCAGAGCCGGTTGCGGACCTCGAGGAGGCGGCGCAGCTCGGCCACGTCGTCGTCGTCGCGGCGCTCCGCGGCGAGGCCTGCGGCCGTCACCTCGAGCGCCTCCCGCAGCTCCAGCAGGTCGGTATCGCGCGCGGCGGAGAAGTAGTCACCCAGGGTGGAGGTCGCGCAGGTGGACAGGACGTAGGTGCCGGATCCCTGGCGCCGCTCCAGCATTCCCGCGTGCACGAGCGCCTGCACCGCCTCGCGGACGGTGTTGCGCGCGGTGCCGGTGAGCTCGCGGAGTTCGGTCTCGGTGGGTATGCGGCCGCCCACGGGCCACCGCCCGCTGGCGATCTCGCCGCGGAGCTGTTCTGTGACCTGCGCTATCAAGGTCTGCCTGCGTACCGGTTGCATCACAGTCATCCTATCCGGCCGGGATACGTCTTGCCCTCATAGATCCATTCATCCTATGATTTCGGAGACCTTGAGGAGGGCGAATGACCAGCACCGCGACCGAGCCGGAGCAGGCCGACGGCACCATGACGCGTTCCGTCCGGCAGGGGCGCATGCTCGTCCTGATCGCGATCGTGTTGTTCGCGCTCACCCTGCGCACCGCGGTCACTTCGCTGACCCCGCTACTCACCTCGATCAGCGAGGAGCTGCACTTCGGCGCCGCTGTCATCGGCGTCTTCGGAATGCTCCCCACCGCGATGTTCGGCGCCGCCGGAATCGTGACGCCGCTGCTCACTCACCGGATCGGGCTGGAACGTACGACGCTGCTCGCCGTGGCCGCGACCGCCCTCGGCATCGGCGTGCGCTCGCTGATGGGCGGCACCGGTGGGCTGCTGCTGTTCTCGTGCCTGGCCCTGCTCGGGATGGGCGTCGGCAACGTGGTGCTGCCGCCGCTGGTCAAGCGCTACTTCTCGGACCGCGTCGCCGTGCTCAGCACGGCGTATCTGACCTGCGTGCAGCTGGGCACCATGGTGCCGGCGCTGACCGCGGTGCCGCTCGCGGACGCCTACGGCTGGCGCGTCTCGCTCGCGGTCTGGGCGATCATCCCCGTCGCGGCGCTGTTGCCCTGGCTCGGCATAGTCCTGGCCCGCAGGGGGCACGACGTGCAGGACGTGACCGGGGAGCCGGACGCGGGCACCGCACCGTCGGGCGGCCGGATCTGGCGCTCGCCCCTCGCCTGGGGCGCGGCGGCGATGTTCGGCATGACCTCGCTGAACACCTACGCGATGTTCACCTGGATCCCGACGATCCTCTCCGACTCGGGCGGTAGCGCCGCGCTGGGCGGCAACATGGTGGCGCTGTTCTCCGCCGTCGGCTTCGTCTCGACGCTCGTGATCCCCGGGATCTGCGCGCGGATGGTCAACCCGTTCCCGCTGGTGGTCGCGTTCCTCGCCTGCTTCGTGGTCGGGTTCATGGGCCTGCTGCTCGCGCCGATGACGCTGACCTGGCTGTGGGTGATCGCCGCGGGCCTCGGCCCCACGACGTTCCCGATGGCGCTCACCCTGGTGAACCTCCGCACCCGTACCGGCGCCGGCTCGGCCTCGCTCTCGGGGTTCATGCAGGGCGTCGGCTACCTCGCGGCGTGCATCGGCCCGCTCGGCTTCGGCCTGCTGCACGAGGCCACGCACGGGTGGACCGCGCCGTTCGTCATGCTGTTCTGCTGCCTCGTGGTGCTCGGGTTCGGCGCCTACCAGGCGTGCAAGCCGCGCATGCTCGAGGACACGTGGGGCTGAGTCAGAACTTGGTGCTCCAGTAGTCCCAGAACTGAACGGCGATCAGCGTGATCACCACGATGTACCAGAGCAGCACCAGCGCCGCGAGCCCCTGCCTGGCCTGCTGCGTGGCCCTCGGTCCGAGCGCCGCGCCGACGGCCGTCGCGAGGACGATCGGCATGATCGACCAGACGAGCATGCACCACAGGCACAGGGCGTGGATCACGAACAGGCTCGAGTAGATCAGGAACACGATCAGCGCGATCCCGGCGGCCGCGCCGATGGCGAGCCCCACCCAGAACCACCGGGGGACGGCGACCCCACCGAGCGCGAGAACGCCCGCCACGATCACGACCGAGAACGCGGCGATGCCGATGAGCGGGTTGGGGAACCCGAACAGCGAGCCCTGCCAGGACTGCATCACCGAGCCGCAGGAGATCGTGGGGTCCAGGCTGCAGCCGGGGACGAAGTTCGGGTCCTCCAGCAGCTTGATCTTGTCGATCGACAGCATCGTCGAGGCCAGCAGCCCCAGCACGCCGGTCACGAACAGCAGGACTCCAGTGGTGCGTCGATTCTCGGTGATAGCCACGGTGCGATGGTATGCGAACCCGCGGGGCCGCCTCGGATCCCGGACACCCGTCCCGGGCGTCAGGCCCCGACGTACGCGGCCAGATGCTCCCCGGTGAGGGACGATCGTCCCGCCACGAGCTCGGCCGGGGTGCCCTCGAACACGACCCGGCCGCCGTCGTGGCCCGCGCCGGGACCGAGGTCGATGATCCAGTCGCCGTGCGCCATCACCGCCTGGTGGTGCTCGATGACGATGACCGATTTGCCCCCGTCGACGAGGCGGTCGAGCAGCGCGAGGAGCTGCTCGACGTCGGCCAGGTGCAGGCCCGTCGTCGGCTCGTCGAGGACGAGCACCCCGCCCTTGTCGCCCATGTGGGTGGCGAGCTTGAGCCGCTGGCGTTCGCCGCCGGACAGCGTGGTCAGCGGCTGCCCCAGCCCGACGTAGCCCAGGCCGACGTCGCCCAGGTGGCCGAGGATCCTGTGCGCGGCGGGGATCTTCGCCTCGCCCGCGCCGAAGAACTCCGCGGCCTCCGCCACGGGCATCGTCAGGACCTCGCTGATGTTCCTCCCACCGAAGCGGTACTCGAGCACGGCCGCCTGGAACCGCCGGCCCTCGCACTCCTCGCAGGTGGTGGTGACGCCCGCCATGATCCCGAGGTCGGTGTAGACGACGCCCGCGCCGTTGCACGTGGGGCACGCGCCCTCCGAGTTCGCGCTGAACAGGCCGGGTTTGACGCCGTTGGCCCTGGCGAACGCCTTGCGGATGTGGTCCAGGAGTCCGGTGTAGGTGGCGGGGTTGCTGCGCCTGCTGCCCTTGATCGGGGTCTGGTCGACGGTGACGACGCCCTCGCGCGGGCTGATGGAGCCGTGGATCAGCGAGCTCTTGCCTGAGCCGGCGACGCCGGTGACCACCACGAGCACGCCGAGCGGAACATCCACGTCGACGCCCTGCAGGTTGTGCTCGTCCGCGCCGCGCACCTCGAGCACGCCCGACGGTGCCCGGACCGCGTCCTTGAGTCGGGCCCGGTCGTCGAGGTGCCGCCCGGTCAGCGTGTCCGCGCCGCGCAGCCCGTCGACGGTGCCCTCGAACACGATCGTGCCACCCTCGGATCCGGCACGCGGGCCCAGGTCGACGACGTGATCGGCGATCGCGATGGCCTCGGGTTTGTGCTCGACCACGAGGACGGTGTTGCCCTTGTCGCGCAGTCGCAGCAGGAGCTCGTTCATCCGCGCGATGTCGTGCGGGTGCAGTCCGACCGTCGGCTCGTCGAACACGTAGGTGATATCGGTCAGCGAGCTGCCGAGGTGCCGGATCATCTTGGTGCGCTGGGCTTCGCCGCCCGAGAGGGTTCCGGCGGGGCGGTCCAGGGAGAGGTAGCCGAGCCCGATCTCGACGAAGGAGTCGAGGGTGCCCGCGAGGTTCTCGAGCAGGGGAGCGACGGCGGGATCGTCGACGGTGCGCACCCACGCGGCGAGCTCGTCGATCTGCATGGCGCAGCAGTCGGCGATGGAGGTGCCTTTGATCGTGGACGACCGTGCCAGGGCCGAGAGCCGCGTACCGTCGCACTCGGGGCAGGTACTGAAGGCGACGGCGCGTTCGACGAACGCCCGGATGTGGGGCTGCATGGCCTCGACGTCCTTCGAGAGGAACGTCTTCTGGATCTTGGGGATGATGCCCTCGTAGGTGAGGTTGATGCCCTCGACCTTGATCCTGGTGGGCTCCTTGTAGAGCAGGTCGTCGAGTTCACGTTTCGTGTACCGGGCGATGGGCTTGGCGGTGTCGAAGAAGCCGCTGCCGCGGTAGATGCGACCCTGCCAGCCCTCCATGCTGTAGCCCGGGATGGTGAACGGGTTGTCGTCGAGGGACTTCGAGTCGTCGTACAGCGCGGTCAGGTCGATGTCGGTGACGGCGCCTCGGCCCTCGCAGCGCGGGCACATGCCGCCGGTGATGCTGAAGCTGACCCGCTCCTTGACCTCGCGGCCGCCCTTCTCCTGCTTCACGGCGCCGGCACCGCTGACCGATGCCACGTTGAAGGAGTAGGCCTGCGGCGAGCCGATGTGCGGGTCGCCGAGCCGGCTGAACAGGATGCGCAGCATCGCGTTCGCGTCGGTCGCGGTGCCGACGGTCGATCGGGGGTCGGATCCCATCCGCTCCTGGCCGACGATGATGGCGGTGGTCAGGCCGTCGAGGACGTCCACATCGGGCCGGGCGAGGGTGGGCATGAATCCTTGCACGAACGCGCTGTAGGTCTCGTTGATCAGGCGCTGGGACTCGGCGGCGATGGTGCCGAACACCAGCGAGCTCTTACCGGATCCGGAGACGCCGGTGAACACGGTGAGCCGGCGCTTGGGCAGTTCCAGGCTGACGTCCTTGAGGTTGTTCTCGCGGGCGCCGTGCACGAAGATCCGCTCGTGGCTGTCAGCGATGTGGCGATCGGGCATGGACTCTCCTGGCGACCTCTGTGGCGGCGACGCGGGTGGGCGGCCGCACCAGAGTACCGGCGTTCCCGCACCCCGAAAGCAGAGAAGTGGGGGGCGGCCGGGGGGGGGGCGGCCGCCGGGGGGGGGGGGGGGGGGGGCGGGGGGTGCGGGGGGGGGGGGGGCGCGCCCCCCGGGGGGGGGGGGGGCGGGGGGGGG
>JBEBXD010000091.1:0-18009 GCA_040391845.1 Tsukamurella paurometabola
CTGCCCTACGGTGCTCCGTTGTTCGGTCCGGAGAAATCCGCGGGAAAGCTGACAGCACGCCAAGCAGCGTTGCATGCCGGGGACAAGTACTGCTGGCAGAGGTCGAATTCCGAGGAACGGGACTTGATGATCGGTCTGATCCAGGAACGGGACTGTGTGTGGGCTCATGATCGGGTGCAAGCGCTAACATCCCCGCGGGACAACTCTTAGCTGAACGATCGTGCAGCCCACCCGGTCGTCATCGCTGCCGGCTACTGAGAGAAGGCTGCACCATGGCTGAGTACACCGTTTTCGACGCGCACTTCCACATCATCGATCACGCCTTTCCTGTGGTGGAGAACAACGGCTTCCTGCCCGATCAGTCCGATGTCGCTGCTTATCAGGGCCACGCCGATCGACTCAAGGTGGTCGGCGGAGCCGTCGTCTCGGGATCGTTTCAGGAATTCGATCAGACGTATCTCAGGGACGCGTTGACGCGGCTCGGCCCTGGTTTCGTCGGTGTCACCCAGCTACCAGCTTCGGTCACAGACGCGGAGATCGAGGACCTCAGCCGGGCCGGCGTGCGGGCGGTACGTTTCAACGTCAAGCGTGGCGGTTCGGAGACGATGGGCAACCTCGAGACCTTCGCTCGCAGAGTGCACGATGTGGCCGGTTGGCACACCGAGTTGTACGTCGATGCGGCCGATCTCGGGGAACTCGTGGGCGTGATCGGCGCGCTTCCGGCAGTGAGTATCGATCACCTGGGCCTGACGGCGGCGGGCCTGCCGGTGCTGCTCGACCTGGTCCAACGGGGGTTCGGGTGAAGGCTACCGGGTTCGGTCGGGTGAAGCTCGACGTGCGGGACGTCGTCCGACGGATCATGGAGATCGACCCGACTGCTCTGATGTTCGGGTCGGACCTGCCGTCGACGAGGGCCCGACGTCCCTTCGAGGACGCGGACATCGACCTCTTGATCGACGAGGTAGGAGAGCAGCACGCGGAAGCCGTTCTCCACACCAAATGCGGCCCGCTTCTACCGGATTTCGGAAGATCACCACGCGGGCGAATGATGTTGAGCCGGTATCCCAGCGCCGCGCAGCCGATAGCGCCCAGCAGCAGCTCGATTCAGCACCCGCTAAGCGGCTCGGAAGCGCGGAGCGGGAGAATCGCACGCGGTGAACGGTGGTCGGCCGGGCACCGTCCGGCATCGCGCGCGAGCGTCCGTGCCCGACCTGCGCGAACCCAGGAGGAACCATGACCACGCTCGTCCGCCTCACCGGAGCCGCCGCCGCCGTGGCGACCGCCGCCCTCGTCCTCGCCGGGTGCGGGGGATCGGACTCCGCGAGCTCCGACGGTGGCGGGGCGAAGGACGCCGCCACTCCGGTCGCCACGAAGTCGGCGAAGGACGTGGTGCTCACCGCCGCCGAGCTGCCGGCCGGGATCACCACGATCCCGGTGACCGACGGGCAGCTGCAGGCGGCCCTGGATCAGCTGACCACCGCCGCGGACACGCTCAAGGCGGTGCCGGCGGAGTGCGGCTCGAAGACCGCGATCGTCGACGCCACGTCCTCGCTGGACGTCTCGAAGTTCGGGATGATCGCGGGCAGCGCGGGATCCGGGGTGATCTCGGAATCGGTGCTCGTGGCCCACCCGGACATCGCCAAGCTGCGCAGCGCCTTCACCGGCACCTGCAAGACGATGACGGCGGACGTCACCACGCAGGGCATGAAGGTCACGTCGCGGATCACCCGGACCGTGCTCGACGTGCCGAAGGGCAAGGCCACCGACCTCCTCGTCGTCCGCGAGGACTCGACCTCGGACGTGGCGGGCCGGCAGGTCGCCCAGCAGTCGTACCAGGGCTACGCGCAGGTCGGCGGTTACGCGGTCACGGTCAGCGTGAAGGCCCTCACCGGCACGCCTGATCGGTCGATGTTCGATCAGCTTGTCACCAAGGCGGTCGACAAGGCCGCGCAGTCCTGAGGTGGCCGCGGTCGCCGGCTCACGTCAGGTGGTCGAAATCCCCACGCACCCAACCGATGTGACGGTCGGCGGATCGGCGCAGCGCGTCCCTGGCGCCGCTCTCGATCCGGTTGTTGAAGTTCCCGTAGACGCGGTCGAACGCGAGCCGCTCGAGCCGCCCCGTGATGCGTTCCACCACGGCGGCGGAGAGCGGGATCTTGTTCGGGTAGCTGCGGAGGAAGCCGAGTGACCGGCGGTCCGGATTGGGGAACACGGTATCGCCCGTGAGTAGGACGCCGCGGCCCTCCGCGCCGCGCTCCCAGTGGGCGACGGCGCTGCCCGCGAAGTGCCCGCCGGTGCGGTGCAGGGTCAGGCCGGCGGCCACCTCCCGGGTCTCGTCCCAGAACTCGACGGCGCCGGTGATGCGGCCCAGCCAGTCCCGGTCGTGCACGTTGACCAGAACCGGGACGTCTCCGAGGAGCTCCGACCACCGGGTCTGCGCGCCGAACATGTGCGGGTGGCTCGCGGCGATCGCCCGCACGGGGCCGAGCGCGAGAACCTGCTCGGCGATGGCGGCGTCGGCGTACCCGATCGGATCCCACAGCAGCGATCCCTCGGGCGTGACCACCAGGACCGCCTGCTGCCCGATGCCTACGGCCGGATGTGCTCCGATGCCGTGGAGGCCCGGTTCCAGCTCGAGGATGTACGCCTGCTGACCGGCTCCGGTCAGCTCGTCGAGCGTGGTCCAGTGCTGGCCGTCGGCGGGTACCCACTGCCGGTCGTCCGCGCAGATCGGGCACACCTCCGGCAGCGGCTCGTCGTACTCGACGGCGCAGGTGACGCACAGCGGCATGAGTTCCCCTTCTTCGTCCGGGCCTTGGCCCGTAGTCTGCCCGCACGCCGCGCCCCTCGGGTGACGGTTTCCGCCACACGCGTGAACCGGAGATCATCGTGCAACCGCGGGATCGCATCGCGAGGGGAATGATGTTCCGGATCCCCGCCCGAAATCAGGTCGAATGACCGAAACCACTGCACGTTGGCGCATCCGGTTTCTCTCTTGCGGGGGGTGCGTTTATTGTTCCGCGATGACGAACAACCGAGCCCGGCCGGCCTGCCCCACGGGGACGCTCGGCCCGGGGATCGTCATTTCCGTCGAGGAGCCGGCGGTGAGTACAGCGGCAGGCGATATCCGCCCCGCATCGCCCGAGGAAGGCTTGGAGCGCATGGCCACATCATCGACGGAATCCTCGTCGAACGGCGGAACCGACCTCGCCGTCGGAAGCCCCGTCACGGCGTTCGCCGGCACCGACCGCGAGGTCACCGGACGCATCGCGGACGACTTCGGCGAGTTCACGCCCGTCGCCACCGAGTACGACGGGGAACGCATCGCCGGCCCGGCCAAGCGGTGGGCGGTGCTGACCGACGCGGGCGACCTGGTGTTCGCGGACAGCGACGATCTGGCGATCCTGCCCGAGTGACCGATCCTGCCCGAGTGACCCTGCCGCTCGGCCTGGGGCGCTGGGGAGTGATAGAGATTCCTGCTTGACATATCACCGTCGCGACAGCAGACTTCGGATCAGTTCCTACATCGGTGTACGAATCTGTGCGACAGGCTGGAGTCGAGATGGTGTCCCTGGGCGAGAAGAAGGCCGCGACGAACGCGGCCGCCGAGCCGGTGGGCGTGGAGATCCACGCCCGCAACGTCGAATTCGATTGGGATGACGTCCCGCTCGAGTGGATTCCCGGCGAGCCGGTGGCCAGCGACATCGCGAGCAGCATCCTGCACTCGGTCCTCCCCGAGGGCGAGCGCTGGTTTTGCGAGGTCTACACCGAGGCACTGCCGTACGTGAAGGACGAGAACCTCGCCCGCACCATGCGGGGCTTCATCGGCCAGGAGGCCATGCACGCCGAGTCCCACGACCGGGCACTCGCCGAGTACCTGGAGCGGTGCGGGATCGACACGGCCCCGCTGGCACGACAGGCAGAGTACATCTTCCGCAGGATTCTGGCGCCGCGCAGCTACCGCTCCGACCGCGCGAAGTACAACGACATGGTGCAGCGGCTCTGGCTGATTGCCGGCGTGGAGCACTACACCGCGATCTTGGGTGTGTTCGCGCTGAACAACGCCTGGGACGACTACGACGTGGACCCCACGATGGCGGACATCTGCCGCTGGCACGGCGCGGAGGAGGTCGAGCACCGCTCCGTCGCGCACGACGTGGCGAACTACTTCGATCCGAGTTACCTGCACCGGGTGCGGGCGATGCTGACCATCGTGTTCTTCCTCGGGCTGCTGTTGCACCGCACCTCGGGGTACATGCTGCGGAAGGACCCGAACTTCAGTTACTCCTACCCGCGGCTGTGGTGGGAGTACCTCAAGGCGTCGCACAAGAACCTGCTGCCGAAGATCCGCTCCGTCATCAAGCTCACGCTGGTCTACTTCAAGCCGGGCTTCGATCCGGCGTCGATCGGCTCCACTGCGCAGGCGGTGGCCTACCTGGCCGCCTCGCCCGCGGCCCGTGCCGCCGCGGCCTGAGTCGCCGAGGTCCGAGTCGCGTCACCGTCGCGGGCCAGGCGGTGAGTGACGGCCGAGAGCGCGATCAGGATCCAGGTCAGGTACCAGATCTGGATGAATCCCGATGTGTCGAGGATCAGGGAGATCACGATCATCGCCGCGAGTGCGCCGGCGACCCCGCTGCCGAGCTCGGCGACGGACCGGTCCTTCGCGGCGGAGGCGCGGATCGCCATCACGATGGCGCAGCCCAGGGCGATAACGAACGCGGCCAGGCCGATCACGCCCGCTTCCATGAGCCGTGACAGGTACTGGTTGTCGAGTACCGGCTGCTTCAGTGCGGGGTAGGCGCCGACCCCCTGGCCCAGCCAGGGGTGCTCCCAGAAGTGCCTGGTCGCGTAGTCGAGCCCGATCTGGCGGGACTGAATCGACGAATCGGAGACGGCGCCCTGGAAGGTCTGCAGCATCGCGGTCACGAACTTCAGGCGGAACAGCAGGCCGAGCCCGATTCCGGAGCCGCCGATGGTGAGGATCAGGGCGATTCGCCGGATGGGCCAGCGCCAGCACATCACTACCACTGCCGCGATGGTGCCGACCACCGCGGAGCGGGAGACGGTGACGATGGCGCCGCCCATGAGGATCACGGTGCAGCCGACCCACAGCCAGCGGACGGCGCGGCGACGGGCCCGCGCGTCGAAGGCGAGGCCCAGCGAGAGGGGGAGCATCACGGTGAGCACGGCGCTGAGTTCCAGCGGATGCCCGGCGCTACCCTGCGGCCGTGCGATGCCCTCGCGGAGCAGGTTCGTGACGATCGTGTACTCGTTGGCCTTGAGCCCCGGGATGCGGAACTGCACCGCGAGGTCGATCCCGGCCGCCACCATGACGAGGGCGAAGGCTGCGGACACGGTGGCCCCGAGCACGAGTCCGCCCACCAGGACGCGGAACGCCTCGGTGCTGCGCACCGCCGCGAGGATGAACATGACCATCCCCAACAGACACAGGTCGACGATGATGTAGCGGTCGAGAGCGACTTGCGCCACATCGGGGACGCCGCGGATCATGCTCGCCCCGAAGGAGAGGAACGAGGCGCACACGTACGCCAGCACCACGCCGACGACCAGCCGGTCGTGCACCGGCTTCGCGTACCCGGTGATCGTGGTGCCCACCCACAGCAGCGCGGCGCCGGCGAACAGGGTCTGCGCCAGGCTCAGCCCGTACGAGCCGGGAACGGTGAAGGTCTGCCGCATCGACAGCAGCAGGAACCCGGTGACGCCGAGGAACAGCGCCGCGGAGGCCACGGGGCGGGTCGTGGCCCGGGGCGCCCCGGCCGCGGTGTCCGACGGTGCCGCACCGCCCACGGTGCCCGACGGTGCGGTGCCGCGCAGGAGCGCGGTCATTGCGCGGTCTTGGCCCGGGGCAGCTCGTCGATCTCCAGCTCGTCGATCTCCAGCGCTCGGTCCTCCGGTGCGGAGTCCGAGTCCGGGGCGTCGTGCAGGTCGACTTCCTTCGCGCCGGCGTGTTCGCCACCGGCCTTCTCGGCATCGGTCAGCTCAGGGAGCGGGAACTCGGACTCCTCCGCGACCTCCTCGACCCGGTCGCGCCAGCGGGTCATGGCGCGCTGGGCGGCCGAACCGCGCTCGCGACGGGCGTCGAGCCCCGTGATCGCCACCGCAGCGGGCGGTGCGCCGGCACCGCGGCGGCCGGTCTCGGGCGACTCCGGCGCGACTGTGACCGCCGGGACGGACGCGGGAGCGGGGGCGGTCGGAGCCTCGGCGTTGGCGGGCGCGGCGTTCTCCTCGGCCTGCGGATCGGTGGCCGCGGCGCGGCGGCGCTGTCGGAGCGCCTCGAGGGCTGCGGCCCCGATCAGGCACAGCAGCAGTGCGCCGAGCGCCGCACCCATCGCGAGGCCGACCGCGGCGCGCAGCGCATCGCCGCTGACCTCGACGCCGGGCGTCGGCTCCACCGGAACCCGCAGGTCGGCGTACGTACCCACCGTGACTCCCGCGTCCTTCTGCATGCGCTCGAGTTGGGCGCGGAAGTACGTGATGAGGGCCTGCGCACCGGCCTTGGCCTGCCACGGTTCGGGCGCCGAGACGGTGAAAGTGATCTGGGGCGAGAGCTGGGCGAAGCTGCCCTCACCGGCGACGGAGTTGAGCGTGTAGTCCGGGCTGGCCCCGGTGGCCTGGACCGCCGCCCGCGCCTCCTGCGACTGCGCCGAGGTGACCAGGACGTAGGCGACCTGTGCGCTGGGCGTCCCCAGATTCGCGAACGGATTGTCGGTGGCCACCTGGCTGCCGGCGCCCGGCGGGATGACCAGCACGGAGGCCGAGGTCTCGTAGTGGGAGGTGGTCGAGCGCCAGCCCTGGATGCCGCCGAGGACTGCGCAGAGCAGGACGATGACGATGATGGCCGGCTTCTTCAGTGCCCAGACCAGGAATCCTGCGACGTTCATTCGGGTGACCCTCTCGACACGCACTCCGGGAATGTCGGAACCCGGAATCCGCTATGGCAACTGCAACTGCAAGAACAACAGCATTCACCATACTATGGAGATGTGAGTGCAGCTGAACCGCGCGGAAGCGGGGCATGGGTGCGGGCGAAGCTCGAGGACGATGGACGCCGATACGCGCTGCGCCCCCCGCGCCTGACCGACTACGCCGGATGGCGCGACATCCGGTTGGCGCACGCGGATCTTCTCGCGCCCGCGTTCGGCACGTCGCAGCGGGGCTGGGAGCAGGATTGCGCGCCGGGGCAGTGGATCGAGTGGTGCACCATGCTGCGCCGCTCCACGCGGAACCTGAGTGCGCTGGCCGCAGTGGCTGTGGAGCACACCGACCGGGGCGAGCGGGTGATCGGTGAGCTCGGGGTGTGCGGCGTCGACCCGGTGACCCGCAGCGGCGAGTTCTACGCCTGGCTCGTCGCGGGCAACCCCCGGGTCCTGCCGTGGGGGGTGTCGACCATGGTGCTGCACGCCTTCGCCGGCCCGATGGCCCTGCGCCGGGTGCTCGCCCCGGTGGCGGTGGTCAATCCCGGGCCGCTGCGCACGATCAAGCGGACGGGGTGGACGCACCGCGCGGTGCGCAGGGTACTGCGGGAGTACGACGAGCAGCCCGCGGATCACGACATCTGGTCGCTGGAGAACGATCCGGCGACCCGCCGCGCGCTGGCGGGCCTGACCTGATCACGCCTCGGTCCGCGACACCATGGCGCGGACCGAAGACACGCGGATCGGCCCGAGCGCCAGGTTCGCGACCAGGTACACCACCGCCGCTACGGCCAGCGGGATGAGGACGAACTGGTGCCGCAGGACCAGCGCGGCCACGGCGGCCGCTGCGACCGGCACCCCGAGATGAACCATGTAGTGCCAGGGCGTGCGGAACGGCGCCCGGGTCTGCAGGCGCCACGCCGCGACCAGCAGGCCGATCATCTCGCTCACGATCAGGGCGAACCCCGCCCCCAGCGCGCCGAACAGCGGGATCAGCACCAGGTTCAGCACGATGTTGCCGATCAGGTTGATCACGTTCAGGCGGAGCAGGAACACCTGGTCGTGCGCGGCGAACAGGGCTTGGCTGAGCACCGACGTGGCGAAGGTGATCGCGACCGCGATCAGCAGCAGGCCCAGGATGTGCGCGCCCTGGTCGACGAACTCGGACGAGCTGAGCAGGCTGGTGAGGCTCGGCGACAGGATGAAACCGACCACGGCGACCGGTGCCCCGATGAACAGCAGCGCCTCCAGGCTGCTCTGCACGAACCGCGCGAATCCCGCGGTGTCCGTGGCGAACAGGTTCGTCATCGTGGACAGCGATGAGGCGAGGAACACCGTGGAGACCACGGTCGCGTTGGACGAGATCTGATAGGCGAGCCCGTATGCACCGGTCTGTTGCGGGGTGCTCAGCACGCTGAGCAGGAAGCCGTCGGCGCGCCAGTACAGCGCGGCGATGACGAGCACACCCGTCTGCGGCAGACTCTCGCGGATCAGGTGCCAGGACTCGGAGAGGGAGAAGATCGGGCGGATCCGGACGGTGCGTTGCGCCACGAAGCCCTGCATCAGGAGGATCACCAGCGGCGGGATCAGCTGCACGGCCGCGAACCACACCAGATCGGCGTCGGTGCGCACCAGCACGATGGTGCCGGCCAGCGACAGCACCCGCCCGCCCACGTCGGAGGCGGCCACGGCCCCGAACCGGACGTCGGTCATGAACAGGGGCTGGAAGCACGAGCCGAGTGTGGTGAGCGCCAGGCTGCCGGAGACGATCGCGACCATCGCGACCACCTCGGGGGCGCTGCGGTAGATGGCCCACCCCGTGAACAGCGTGACCAGTGAGAGCGGCACGCAGTAGGTCAGCGAGAGCCCCACGTTCACTCGGATCAGGTGCGCGAGATCGCCTGCGCCGGAGGTCACTCGGCGCACGATGACCGCGCCGATCCCGAGCTCGGTGAGGCTGGTCCACAGTCCGATGAAGACGATGGCCGTCGTCAGGTGGCCGTAGGCGACCGGCCCCAGGTGTCCGGTGGTGATGACCACCGTCGCCAGCGACGCCACCAGGCCGACGAGGCGGGCCACCAACTGCAGGCCGAAGGCGCGCGCGATCCGACCCGAGGAGGCCCGCCCCCGCGTCACGGGTGTTTGCGGTTCGATAATCTCGTCCCCGGACGGCGCGGAGGCGGACGCCTCGAACGACGGTGCCGAATCGGCGAAGGGTGACGAGTGTGCGGGTGACGGTTCCTCTGGCAGGGGGTCTGACCGCTGCGCAGTGGGCGCGCCGTCATGCGGCGGGCGAGGTTCCGGATCGGTCACCGTACGGCCTCCATCGGCTGGGCGCGCACGACGTGCGGGTGAGCTTCGCCTCGGCGGCCGCCCACGACGGTCCGCGGGGGAGGGCCGAGCAGCGCGTGGCGCGCTCCGTGCGCCACCGCACCGGCGGGTACGAGTTCGTGGAGCGGATGCTGGGCGCGGGCGCGCACCACGGCGACGCGATCCTCTCCTACGACGAGCGGACCGGCGTCCCGGCGCTGCTCACCGGCCGCACCCCGGTGGCCGCCGGAATCGGCTGGCTGACCACCCGGGCCGCGGCGGGCGGCGTGCACGGCACCCTCGCCGCGCGCGCGTTGCCCCGCGCCGCAGC
Source organism: Tsukamurella paurometabola (assembly GCA_040391845.1). Taxonomy (GTDB): domain Bacteria; phylum Actinomycetota; class Actinomycetes; order Mycobacteriales; family Mycobacteriaceae; genus Tsukamurella; species Tsukamurella paurometabola_B. The sequence goes on from JBEBXD010000091.1 coordinate 9,577, forward strand.
GGTGTGGTCGCAGTGCTCGGCCGTGCTGCCCCTGCTCACCCAGCAGTGGGGTGTGGCCCCGTCCCGTGTGCAGTTCATCCCCCTGGGCATCGATACCGACTTCTACGCCGAGCAGCCGCTCCCGGAGCGGCCCGGGCTGGTGGTGAGCGCCGGCGAGGATCGCTTCCGCGACCACGCCACGCTGGTCGCCGCGGTGGCGCGCGTGCGCGCGCGGCGCCCTGACGCTCATCTGGAGTTGGCCTCCGGTCTTCCGTTCGACGCGCCCGAGGGCCTGGTCACGGTGCACACGGAGCGGTTGGACGGCCGCATCCGGGAGCTGTACGCCCGGGCTTCCGTTGTTGCAGTCGCACTCCACCCTACCGTCACCGGCTCCGGGCTCACGGTGGTCCTGGAGGCGATGGCGAGCGGCCGGCCGATCGTGGTGACCGACAATCCCGGCGTCTCCGATTACGTGGAGCACGGCGTGACCGGCCTCCTGGTACCGCCCGAGGACCCGGACGCCCTCGCCGGCGCGATCGCCGGCCTGCTGGCCGACGACGACGCGCGGATCGCGATGGGCCGGGCGGCCGCGGCGCGGGTCCGGGAGCGGTTCACCACGCAGGTCATGGCCGGTCACCTTGCTCGGATGTTGACGGCGATGTGATCAGGCGGGCGTGCCGCAGGCGGGCGAGTGCGGGCGGCCCCTGAACCAGGTACCGCCGGGCCAGGCGGCGGGGTTCGAGCGCGAGCCGGTAGAGCCACTCGAGCCCGAGGCGTTGCACCGCGCCGGGCGCGCGCCGGACGCCGCCGGCCACGAAGTCCGCTGCGGCACCGAACGCGAGCAGCGTGCCGGCGCCGGTCCGCGCGCCCCACGTGTCGATCCAGGCCTCCTGCCGGGGCTTGCCGAGACCCACGACGAGCACGTCGACGCGCGCGTCCCGCACGGCCCCGGCCAGCGCGGCACAGGCGTCCGGTGATTCGATCTCCGCGCGCTCGGGCGCCCAGTACCCGGCGACGACGAGGCGGGGGTGCTCCCGCGTCACCGCGGCCGCGAACCGCTCGTGCATCGCGGCGGTGCCGCCCAGCACTCCGATCCGCCAGCCGCGGTCGGCGCACAGGGTCAGGGCGGCGGGCAGCAGGTCGGCGCCGGTGACCCGCGGCCAGCGGGTGCCGGACAGGCGCGCGCCGCGCCGCGCGATCGGCGCACCGTCGGCCAGCCAGAGCCAGCGGACGGACGGGTCCGGTGCGGGCCCGGACCGGAAGTGGTGCACGTGGTCCAGGTTCACCGACCCGACGGCGAGCGGTGGTCCGCCGGCGCCCCGGGGGCGCACGCGGGCGAGGGTCTCGGCGGCGGTGGCCCGCTCGACCGGCGTCCCGGCGACCAGCATCAACCGCCGGCCGACGGTGGTGTCGCTACCCGTCATCGAGGTTCTCTCCTACGGTTCGGCGGCTTCGCTCCCAGGATGCAGTCGCGAAGATCGCTACGCCATCATTGCGTATAGTATGACGGCGCATCATCGTAGATCAGGTGACCGCTAAGGAGATGGCCGGTGCCGAGCGAGCTCGATCGCGCATATCTGCCCGGGGGCGTGGCAGCGGCGCCACCGCCCCCGACCCCCGGGACCCGCGCGCTCTCGGTGCTCGTCGTCGCCTACCGCAACCCCGATGACCTGCGCGCCTGCCTGGCCTCGGTCGAGCGGAACATGTCCGGCGCGCCCGTCCTGGTCTGGGACAACTCCGGCGCCGACTATCCGGGCATGGCGGCGCTGCGCGCGGAGTTCGCCGGCGCGGCGTGGTTCGGTACCGGCGTCAACGTGGGCTTCGCGGCGGCGGTGAACAGGCTCGCGGAGGCAGCCGCCGGCACCGACTTGTTGTTGCTCAACCCGGACGCGGTGCTCCTCGACGAGCTCGCCGGCACCCGGGCCGCGCTGCGCCGGCCGGGGGTGGCGGCGGCCGCGCCGCGCGTGGACGATCCGGCGCGCCGCGCGACCGGGGGCCGGGACTGGGACGTCGCGCACCGTCGCCGGGGCGTGGTGCGCGCCCTGGTCTCGCACGCCGGGTACGCGGAGAAGTTCCGCGGCAGTCCGCTCTCGGACCTCTACGCCACCGCCCCGGACGAGGTCGAGGGGTACCTGACCGGCGCCTGCCTCGCGATCCAGCGGGACGCGTGGGAGGCGCTCGGCCCGTTCGACGAGGAGTTCTTCCTGTACGGCGAGGAGTCCGACTGGCAGCAGCGGGCCCGCGCGGCGGGGTGGCGGCTGGTGCTCACCGCGGACAGCGGGATCACGCACGCCGGGCACGGGACCGTGGCCGGCGATCCGGTGGCGGGGCGGCGCTCGACGGATCTGTTGCGCGCCAACGTGGCCCTCAATCTCGAGCACGACGCGGGCGCGCGTGCGGGAGACGTGTTCCTCGCGGGCCTCTCGGCGCTGGACCGGGTGCAGCGGTCCAAGCGCCGTGCCCGCGCCGTACCCACGGCGCGTACGGCGAAGCCGTCCATCGTGATCACCACGAACAGGCTGGTCTACGGCGGTGCGGAGCGGCAGCACGCCCTGCTCGCGGCGGAACTGGACCGCCGCGGGTACCCGGTCACGATCGCGTGCATGCAGCGACTCGGCCCGATCATCACGGAGATCCCGCACTCGGTGCGGGTGGTGCGGCAGCCGTGGTGGGCGCCGGCCCTCGACCTCGCGCCCGGCCCGCAGATCCTGATCAGCGCCGCCACCAACACCGAGACGGGGTTCGCGTCGCTGTGGCGGGCCGCGGGCCGGGACCGGCGCTGGCTCGTGGCCCCGCACTCCTGGTTCGCCGCGGACGGCGCCACCTACTCCGCGCCGCTGGCCCGGGCGATGCGCCGCGCCGACGGCTTCGTCGGCCTGGCGGACGGGCACTGGGCGACGGGGCCGCAGTTCCGTGATCTCGCCGGGCCGGTCTTCACGGCGCCGAACGGCATCGCCGCCGCGGCCGATCTGGTAGGGGTGCCGCCGCGGCCGCCGGTCGGCCGGCCCGCGCGACTGGTGATGCTCAGCCGCATCGTCGACTGGAAGAACCCGCACCTGCTGGTGGAGGCGCTGGCCGGGATCGACGCGGAGTGGGAGTTGTCGATCTACGGCGACGGCCCCGACCGGGAGCGGCTGGAGGCCCTCACGCCGGGCCCGGTGCGCGACCGTGTGCACTGGCGCGGCTGGGTGCCGGGACCCGAGACCGGGCTCGCAGATGCCGATCTGCTGTGCGTGCCCAGTCGCGACGAGGCCTTCCCGATGGTGATCCTCGAGGCGATGGCCCGCCGCATCCCCGTGATCGCCTCCGCGGTGGGGGCGATCCCCGAGATGCTCGACCACGGGGCGGCGGGGCGCCTGGTCCCCGATGTCACGGTGCAGGGCTGGCGCGCCGCGCTGACGGGCATGCTCGCGGAACGGGATTCGTGGTCGTCTCTCGGCGAGGCCGGGCTCGAGCGGGTGCGTTCGCACTACACGGTCGAGGCGATGGCCGATGCGTACGAGGCCGCCTTCGAGGGCGTCCTGCGGTGACGGGGCGGCTGCTCTGGTTGTCGCCGTGGATGCGTCCGCTCGCACGGGTGTACTGCTCCGCGCTGCGCGACCTCGGTTGGGAGGTCGTGCTGGTCACCTCCGATCAGCATCCCGAGTCCGGCGCGGCCCGGCCTGGCGAGTGGGTGCTCGACCCGCGGCCGAAGACCCCGTCGACCTGGCCGGCGTTCGCCCGAACCCTGCGCCGGGCAAGGGGATTCGCGCCCGACGTGGTGGTCTCGGAGCTGGTGCGGGACCCGCGGTGGATCGCCCTCGCCGGCGGCGCGACGCGGGTGAACCTGGTGCACGATCACGAGCCGCACGGCGCCGAGGACGAGTTCCCGCGCTGGGAGCGGGAGCTGTTCGGCCGGTGGAACGCGCGGGCCGCGGCCACGGTGGCGTTCAGCCGGTTCGTGGCGGGCGAGATCGGCGGTCGCGCAGTGCCGCTCACCAGCGACCTCGACGCCGCGGCCGTGCCCGCGCCCGTGCCGGCGGTGGGGCGCCGGGACTTCGTGGTGGTGGGGCGCCTCAACCCGTACAAGAACCTCGAGGTGACGCTCGAGGCCTGGCGCCGGCACGCGACGGGTCCGGCCTGGCGCGGGGACGAGCTGGTGCTGTTCGGCGACGGCGCCGTGCCGGACGTCGATGCCCCGCACGTCCGGTGGGTGCGGGGCCGGTACTCGTACGCCGACGTGATCGGGCCGCTGTCGGCGGCGAAGGGTTCGGTGGTGCACTACCGGCACGCATCGCAGAGCGGCGTGCAGGTGCTGGCGATGCAGCTGGGGGTGACGCCGATCGTCTCGACCGCCGGCGCCCTGCCCGAGTTCCAGCCGCCCGGTGAGGATCCCATCGGAGTCGAGGACGTGGCGGGACTCGCCACATCGTTCGACCGCCTCGCCGATCCGGCGGAGGCCGCCCGCCGCGGCCTCGCCGCCGCCGGCCACTACCGCCGCCACTACGCCCCGGACGTAGCAGCCCTCGCGCTCGATGAGCTGCTCCGCTCCGTGATCCGCGGGGCCTGACCGCCGTTCACCGCGACAGGTTCGCCGGGTCCTCGATCACATCGGCCTGCGGCTGGCGGCGGCTGAGGCCGGCGGCGGGGAACCAGGCGTCCTCACCGGGGGTGTCGTACGCCCACAGGGCGCCGTGCCGCGCGGAGGAGGCGCCGAAGTAGATCACCGCGAGGCCGTAGCGGTCGGCGCGGCGGTACCACTGGCGGCCCAGCTCGTTCCAGCGTGCGGCGCTCTCGGGCGACTGGCCCCACCCGTACCAGCCGACCTCGCCGATCGAGCACTGCAGGGCGCTGCGGCCGCACCAGCGGGCGAAGCGGTCGAGCCGCTGCAGGAAGCCGGCCTCGTATCCGCGGTCGGCCCAGATGTCGCCCCGCGGATTCTCGTAGCCCGGGTCCGTCTTGGCGGGATCGAAGGTCTCGCCGCGGGCGCTGTCGTTCACCGGGTACATGTGCTGCGAGTACACGATCCGGTGCGCCGGGTCCACCACCCAGCCGCCGTTCGGGTCGGTCTCGGAGAAGTCGAACATCCTGTTGCAGCACAGGGATTCGACCCAGATCGGCTTCGTATCGCGGTTCGCCCGGATCGCCGCTACTACCGCGTTCACGTGCTCCTTGTACACCGAGAGCGGCTGATTCCCGGGCTTGCGCAGCTCCGGGCGGGTGGGGTGGTCGAACCGCACCGGCTCGTTGAACAGGTCGTACGCCGCCACGCTCGGATCGTCGCGGAACGCGGACGAGATCGTGCGCCACACGCCGGTGGTGTCGGCGGTGGAGAGCCCGGCCCCGCAGAGCAGCGTGGTGGTGGTCTTCGGCCGGGTCCACTCGCACCCGTTGTGCAGGTCGAGCACCGTGCGCATGCCCGCGGCCCTGATCTTGGCGACCTCCGCCCGCACGGCCCGCCAGTACGCCGCGTCCAGGCCCCGGTCCCGGGCATCGAGCCGTGGCTGCAGGTGGTCCCAGGAGACGCTGAGCCGGATCAGGCGGTGGCCGCGGCTCGCCAGGTAGGTGTAGGAGGCCTGGGGCTCACCGGTGTTCGTCATGTCCGGGTGATCGTGGATGGTCACGGCCTGCGAGAGCAGCGTGTCCACGTTGATCCCGCGCTGCCCGTCGCCGGCCACCGTCGGCGCCGGGTCCGGCGCCAGGAGTGCCGGGCCGGCCCACACCCCGGCACCCGCGACCAGCGCGACGACGAGCACGATGCGCAGCGCCGCCCGCAGCACCCGGGCCGCCACGCCCCTCACGGCGCGCACCCCGCGCGCACGACCTGCACGGCCTGGACACCGTCGGCGTCCTGCCACGCGGGCCGGTTCGGGAGAGAGGAGAAATCGGTGCGGGTGAGGCCGAAGGCCGCGAGATCGTCCCACTCCCGCTGCGAGCCGGAGTCCACCAGGTATACGTGTCCGCCGCCGGCGCAGGTCCGGGTGATCTCCCGGTCGAGGTCCGCGAAGACGGCGGCCTTCGTGGGCCGGGTGCCCGGGTCGCGGCTGCGCGGCGGCTCCACGATCCACGGGCTCGGAGGCTGCTGCACCCCGAGCAGGTGATGCGCCACGGAGAACGTGCGCCGCTCGGCGACGTACGGGGTGAGCAGGTACAGGTCGTCATCGCCGGTGGTCACGATCAGATCGCCGGGCAGGGTGTGCGCGGCGATGCCCTCGGCGGTGGCGTAGGCGGGCGAACGGGACTGCGCCGGAAGGATACCCGTGGCCCAGCCGTGCCCCGCGATCGCGAGGACCGCCACCATCGCCACCACGAACCCGGCGCGCGCGGCGCCGCGCGACCGGGCGGCGATCACGCCCAGCACCAAGCCCGCGAACAGCCACCACGGCACCAGGACCGGCGTCCAGAAGCTGACGTCCGCGGCCGTCCGGTACAGGGCGAAGGCGGCGAAGAGCACGGCCCACGTCGCGAGGACGGCGACGGTCCGCCGGTGCCGCGCACGCAGTTCCCGCCGGACCGCGAGCGCGGCCGCGAACGGCAGGAGCAGGAGGAGGGCCATGAGCACGAAGCCCGCCGTCCCGATCCCCGAGGCGCCGCGGTCCGCGGGGGCGATCGGGCCGCCCAGCGCGGAGACCAGGGCCTGCGCACCGTCGACGATGCCGCGCACGCCCCGGTCGCCCCACAGGCCCGTCTCGGACAGCGTGAACAGCCGGTCCGCCCGCGCGCCGATGCTGCGGACGCCGCCCGCCCACACCGCCACCACGAGATGCACCACCACCGTGGCGGCGCCGGTGACCCCGAGGAAGAGCACCGTCGCGCGCCTGCGCGCGGCCCGCGTGATGCGGGCGTCCAGCAGGTAGGCCACCACGACCACGGCGACCAGCAGCACCTGGCTCTGGTGGGCGAGGATCGCCGCCGTGGTGGCGGCGGCGGTCAGCAGGGGCCGCGGCCCGGTCGAGGAATCGCGCGGGAACAGCGTCAGCAGCACGACGAGCGCGAACACGAGCGGCACGGTCACCGATTCCGCGTCCACGCTGTAGCGCCAGACGCCGAACGACACCGCGAAGCCGGCGCCGGCGATCGCGGCGATCGCGGCGACCGCCGTCGACCCGGTGATCCGGCGGGCGATCACGTACATCAGGCCCACGGCCGCGGCGCCGCCCAGCGCGCTCGCCACCTGCAGCGGCACCAGCGCACCGCCGTTCCAGCCGAACAGCTCCCACACGCGGAAGAACAGCAGCGGCAGGAGCGGATACAGGATGTGATTGGCGACCAGGACGTCCCGGGCGGTGCCGTGCTCGGTGATCATCGCGAACTGGATGCCGTCCGGGAGGTAGTCCCGCGCGAGGGTCAGCGCGTACAGCAGAAACGCGGCCGCGCAGAGCGCCGCGCCCACCAGCACCGCGGGGCGGCGCAGGGAGGTCATCGAGGGCACCGCTGCGGCCCTCGCTCCACCACCGGGTGTGCCAGCTCGGTCCACAGCGCGGCGAGCCGCGTGTGCCAGGCGTCGATGCCGAAGTCCGCCGCGCGCACCGCCGCCCGCGCGCCGAGCGAGTTCCGCAGCTCCGGTTCGAGCACGAGCCGCTCCAGGGCGGCGGCCAGAGCGGGCACCTCGCCCGGCGGCACCAGCAGCCCGTCGACGCCGTCCGTCACCGCCTCGGGGATCCCGCCTACGGGGGTGGTGAGCGGAGCCAGCCCCGCCGCCATCGCCTCGAGCAGCGCCATCGGCAGCCCCTCGTCGTAGCTGGGCAGCGCGAACACCGCTGCGCGGGAGAGGAGTTCATCGCGTTCCGCGGCGTCGATCCAGTCCCGCACCGTGATCGCGGCGCCCAGGCCGGCCTCCGCGACGGCCGCCCGCACCTGCGCCGTCTCGCCGTCGCCGGCCAGCGTCAGGTGCAGCCGCTCGCGGACCCCGTCCGGCAGCGCCGCCACCGCGGCGACGAGATCGTAGCTGCCCTTGCGGGTCCCGAGCCGCCCGAGCGCGAGCACCCCCACGCGGTGGGCCGGCGCACCGTCGGACCGGCGGGACCCGGCGGCGGGCACCGGGTTGTACAGCACCTCGATCGCGTCCGGGGGACGGCGCAGGGCGGCGGCGTACTCCGCGGCGAGGCCCGTGCCCAGCACCAGCCACCGGTCGGCGGGCAGGGCCGCCCGCACCAGCGGTCGCGCCGTCGCCGGCAGCCGCGTCATCCACCCGCCGAAGTCGTAACTGTGCCCATGGACCACCGCGGGCACCCCCCGCAGGCGCGCCGCCCACAGCAGCGGCGCCTTCCGGACCACGCTGCCGCCGTGGCTCAGGTGCACGTGCAGCACGTCCACGCGGCCCGAGGCGACCGCGAGGACGCCGCGGACCATGCCGCGCAGGCCGACGCGCAGCCGCTGCGCCACGGTGCCGTCCACGTACGTGGCGAGCAGCCGGACCTCGATGCCCGGCTCCGGCTGCGCGGCCATGTGCCCGATCACCGTCGCCATCCCGCC
>JBEBXD010000092.1:0-17413 GCA_040391845.1 Tsukamurella paurometabola
GCAACGCCCGCCGCCGCGCCGGCGGCCCCGGCCCCCCCCCCCCCCCCCGGCCAACCCGGGTGTTCGCCCGGGGGGGTCCCCCGGGGCGCGGGGGGCCCACCCCTCGTCGTCTCATGCCTCGCTGGCGGCGGCGTGGACGTCGGGAACCAGGTGCACCGTGTGCGCGGGATGCGCGAGGGCCAATCCGTTGTCGAACGTCACGACGCGGGACTCGTGCGCGGCGGCCAGAGCGACCAGATAGGAATCGGTGACCTGCCGATGACCGCGGACGGGGTCGAGGTTCATGTCGCGGTAGGAGACCGAGTCCGGCCAGAACTCGACACCGTCGAGTCGGTGGAGATCCGCGAGGACCGTCGCGATGGTGCGGGGGTTCTCGCCGGTCCGCACGAGGAAGCGCACGAGTGCCCCCTCGGTGATCGGGCACAGTGCGACCGCGGGGTTGGAGACCAGCCACGCCTCTGCGGCGGCGTGATGCGGGTGATCGGTCGACACGGCGGCGATCAGCACGCTCGCATCGAGTAGCTCCGCAGCCCGGGTCACTCGTCCTCGTCGATCAGTTCGGCGATCTCGTCGGCGGTGAACGACCGACCGGAGGAGATCGTCGGGAAGCCGGTGATCGGACTCGGAACCACGCGCTCCGGATCGTCGAGCGCCGCCAGCCCCCGAACGGCGAGGTCTCTGATGACGTTCGACAGCGACTCGTTCCTCTGCGCGGCGATCAGCTTCACGCGACGATGCACTTCGGGCGGCAGGTCGACTGTGCTCCTCATGTCTGAATCATATGTGATGCACGTGTGATGCGCCAGGTCGGACGCAGTCACGGACCGGGGGAGTCACCGTCGACGTAGAACCACCGGCCGTGCTCCCGGACGAACCGGGACCGCTCGTGCAGCACACCGTGACCGTCCGGGCCGATGTAGGTGGCGCGGAACTCGACGATCCCGGTCTCGTCGCCCTCGCCGCCGTCGACGGTGTCCACGATCTGCAGGCCCCGCCACCGCAGCCCCTCATCGAGGGTGAGCTCCGTGGGGCGGGTGCCGGGGTGCCAGGAGGCGAGCAGCCACGCCACGTCGCCGTCGCGGAACGCCGCGAAGCGCGACCGCATGAGCCCCTCGGCGGTGGCTGGCGGAGTGTGGTCGGCGTCCATGTCCGCAGCCTACGGCGACGGGTATCACGTTGTGCGTGCGCCGCCGCCGTGATCTGATCGAGATCAAGAATTGAAGTTTCAATGATTGGACGGTTATGAGGCTCACCCGGACGGCGCGCAACCTCGCTGCCGCGGTGTTCACCCTGGGCGCGCTGGTGCTGGGCGCGGCGGCGCAGGCGAGCGCGGCACCGTCGACCCCCAAGGAGGTCGTGACCGCGTTCTACACCGAGGGCTTCGTCCAGCGGGACATCGTCGGCGCGGCGCACCGGTACATCGGCGACGGCTACATCCAGCACGACCCGGAGGTCGCCGACGGCCGCGACGCCTTCATCGCGGCCTTCGGCCCCGTGGTGCGCGACCCGGGCTTCAGCACGTCCATCGTGCGCATCGTCGCCGACGGTGACATCGTCGTGGTGTACGCGAAGGCCGTCCGGGACGGCCGGGTGCGTGCCGTGGCGGACATCTACCGGGTAGCGCACGGGCGGATCGTCGAGCACTGGGACGTGGTCCAGGACGATCCCGGGCGCACCGTCAGCGGCCGCCCGTTCATCGGCTGACCCCGGCGTCCGGCGTCGCGGTGCGCGCCGGGGCCGGGACCGGGACGGCCGGGGATCAGGCCCCGTCGAACGCGCGGGCCGCGAGCGAGCGGACGATACCGGCCCGGCCCTCGAGCACGAGGCGGCGCAGCGCCGCCGGGCGTTCGCCCTCGAGCCACGCATCCGCGGCCGCCACCGCACCCTCGGAGATGTCCCACGACGGGTACAGGCCCACGACCACGGTCTGCGCGACCTCGGAGCTGCGGCGCCCCCAGACCTCGTCGATCGAGTCGAAGTAGCGGGCGGTGAACGGCGCGAGCAGCTCGCCCTGACCCGGCGCGACGATGCCCGCCGCGATGGCGCGGGTCAGGATGTTCGACAGAGAGTCGTCGCCGAACACCTTCTCCCAGGCCTCCTCCTTGACCCGGATGTCCGGGCGCGCGGCCAGGGCGGCGGCGGCCAGCCGCTCGCCGGCGGCCGTGGGATCGCGCAGGGCCTCCGCGTCGATCTCCTCGGTGCCGATGGCGCCGGCCCGGGCGAGGGCCCGGACCAGGCCCCACCGCAGGTCCGTGTCGACGGTGAGCCCGGCCAGGCCCACCGAGGCGGGGTCGGCACCGTCGTACAGCGACCGCAGCGCGTCGATCTCCGCGCGCCCCAGGGCCGCCGCCGCGAGCGCGTTCACGAACGCCAGCTGGAAGTCGGAGCCCGCCTCGGCATCGCGGGCCAGGCGCAGCAGGCCCGCCGCGAACCGCTCGCGCCCCTCTGCCGCGGCCCACGCGGGGTCGGCGTAGGATTCGACCGCCGTCTGCGCCTGCAGCAGGACCCGCTGCACCACGCCCACCTCGGTCTCGGCGCCGATGCCGCCGAGCACCAGCTCCACGAAGTCGCGGGCCCGCATCTTCGCCTGCCGCGTCATCTCCCAGGCGGCGGACCACACGAGGGTGCGGGGGAGAGACTCGGCGATGTCGGCGACGCGCGTGGTGGCGACCTCCAGCGAGTCGGGATCCAGGCGGACGGAGGCGTAGGTGAGGTCGTCATCGTTGACGAGGATCAGCTTGCCGCGGTGCACTCCTTCGAGCTGCGGAACCTCCGTGCGCTCGCCCTCGACATCGATCTCCACCTGGTGCACGCGCACCAACTTGCCAGCGTCGTCATCGTCGTAGATGCCGATGCGGAGCCGGTGCACGCGGGTCTCACCCGCACCCGGCGTCGCGCCCCACTGCTGTACGGCGAACCGTGTGAAACGTCCCTCGCCGTCCAGTGCGAACGCCGGCGCGAGTTCGTTGATACCGGTGGTCTTGAGCCACTGCGCGCCCCAGTCCGAGAGGTCGCGGCCCGAAGACGCCTCCAGCGCCCGCAGCAGGTCGTCGAACGTGGCGTTGCCGAACCGGTGCTCCACGAAGTACTCCCGGAGGCCCGCCAGGAACGACTCCAGGCCCACGTAGGCGACGAGCTGCTTGAGCACGGAAGCGCCCTTGGCATAGGTGATCCCGTCGAAGTTGACCTCCACGGCCTGCAGGTCCGGGATGTCCGCCGCCACCGGGTGGGTCGAGGGCAGCTGGTCCTGCCGGTACGCCCACGACTTCTCGACGTTCGCGAACGTGGTCCACGCGGAGGTGTACTCGGTGGCCTCGGCCTGGCTCAGCACGGACGCGAACGTGGCGAAGGACTCGTTGAGCCACAGGTCGTCCCACCAGCGCATGGTCACCAGATCGCCGAACCACATGTGTGCCATCTCGTGCAGCACGGTCTCGCAGCGGCGCTCGTACAGGTACCGGGTCACCTTCGAGCGGAAGACGTAGTCCTCGAGGAAGGTGACGGCGCCCGCGTTCTCCATCGCGCCCGCGTTGAACTCGGGAACGAACAGCTGGTCGTACTTGCCGAAGGCGTAGGGGGTGCCGAAGTTCTTGTGGTAGAAGCCGAATCCCTGCTTGGTCTCGGTGAACAGCCGGTCGGCGTCCATGTGCTCGGCCAGGCTGGCGCGGCAGAACAGCCGCAGGTCGATGGTGCCGTGCTCGTCCGTGTAGGCGTCCGCCCACACCGCGTACGGGCCGGCGATGAGCGCCACCAGGTACGTCGACATCGGCTCGGTGGTGGCGAAGGTCCAGCGGTGCGCGCCGGTGGGGAGCGGCTCGCGGGTCGCCTCCGCGCCGTTCGTCACCACCGTCCATCCCGACGGTGCGGTGACGCTCACGTCGAACACGGCCTTGAGATCGGGCTGATCGAAACACGCGAACATGCGCTTGGCGTCGGCGGTCTCGAACTGCGAGTACAGGTACACGGCGCCGTCCGCCGGGTCGACGAACCGGTGCAGGCCCTCGCCGGTGTTGGAGTAGGAGAACCGGCCGGAGACCACCAGCTCGTTCTCGGCGGCGAGCCCGGTGAGCGCGAGCCCCTCCTCCTCGGTGTACCCAGCGGTGTCGACCGGCCGGCCGTTGAGCGTGGCCGTGACACCGGTGGCGATGAGGTCGATGAAGGTCTCCGCGCCCGGCGTCGCGGTGAAGGCGATCGTGGTGGTCGAGGAGAAGGTCTTCTCACCGGGGGCGTCCGCCCCGTCGGTGAGGTCGAGATCGATCGCGTAGCGCGAGACGGTGACTGCGGCGGCGCGCTCGGCGGCCTGGACCCGGGTGAGATTGGGCGCGGACAAGAGGGGACGCTCCTTCGTGGCTCGACGGACGTGGCACCGGACGGGCCGGCTCGACCCGTTCCACAATGCCACCCGGCGGCGGCCTGCGCCCGCGCGGGAAGCAGATCGGGGTGCGCCGTGTTGCACGGTGGAGCAGGATCATGCCGTGACCGTTCGACGAGCAGGAGAGCACAAGTGAGCGATACCGCCCCGTCCACCACGAAGGACCGCGTCGAGTTCTGGTTCGATCCCCTGTGCCCGTGGTGTTGGATCACCTCTCGCTGGATCCTCGAGGTGCAGCAGGTGCGCGACATCGACGTGCAGTTCCACGTGATGAGCCTCGCCGTGCTCAACGAGGGGCGCGAGAACCTCCCCGAGGTGTACCAGGAGCTGATGAAGACGGCGTGGGGCCCGGTGCGCGTGCTGATCGCCGCGGCGCAGCGGCACGGCGACGAGGTGCTGCCGAAGCTGTACACGGCGATGGGCACCCGGATTCACAACGAGCAGAACAAGGACCTGGCGGTGGTGATCGCGGAGTCGCTCGCCGAGACCGGCCTGGAATCCGACCTGGCCGCGGCCGCGGCGAGCACCGAGTTCGACGAGGCGCTGCGGGCGAGCCATCACGCGGGCATGGACGCGGTGGGCGACGACGTGGGGACGCCCACGATCCACGTGAACGGCGTCGCCTTCTTCGGGCCGGTCCTCTCCCGCATCCCCCGCGGCGAGGACGCCGGAAGGGTCTGGGACGGCACCGTCCTCCTCGCCGGCTACCCGCACTTCTTCGAGCTCAAGCGCTCCCGGCCCGAGGCGCCCGAGTTCGACTGCGCCCCAACGCACCGGAACCCGCCGCACCGTACCGGTGCGGCGGGTTCCGTGTTCCGTGGACCGTGCGGGTCAGGAGCCCGCGGGCCCGCTCGGGGGTTGCGGTCCCTGCCCGACGGGGCCCGGTCCCACCGGCCCCTGTCCGGCCGGGGGCGGTCCCGCCGGGACCTCGCCCGGCGCGGGGGCGAGCACTTCCTGGTGGGTGAACGAGGGGACGGGTCCGGCGGGCACCACGGCGCCGCCGCCGACACCGCGCATCGGACCGCTCGGGGCGAACCACAGCGAGCCCGCCCGGGTGCGGTTGCGCAGGGCGGCCGCACGCCAGGTGAGCACCGGATGCGATGCGGTGAGGTTCACCAGCCAGGTGAAGAAGCCCTTGTCGGTGGAGGCGCGGTCGGCGAGCTGGTCGAAGTCGACCTCCTTGCCGAGGTACTTCCCGGCGCCCAGCACGCCCATCCCGCCGGGAATGCCGGCGGGCTGGTTGAAGTAGCCGTAGTTGTCGGCGGTGTACTCCTGCGAGCGGGACAGGGCCGCGCCGATCACGGGGAGGTAGCTCATCGCGAACGAGCCCACCTGCCGCCAGTAGGAGACGTGTCCGGCGGCGATGTGCCCCACCTCGTGGCCGATGATGTAGGCCAGCGCCTCGGGATCGCGGGCCTTGCCGCCGATCTCGAACAGGTCGCTGTAGACCACCACGAACCGGCGGAAGCCGTGCCCGGACGCGAACGCGTTGATCTGGCCGTTGCCGAGCACCACGAACGCGTCGGGCACCTCGCGCATGCCGTACCGGGCAGCTGCCTCTCGCACCATCCGGTAGCCCTCGGGGAACTGCGTCGGCGTCATCTGCACGCCCTGGACGCGGGGCGATGCCCACAGCATGCCTCGGCCAAGCCACAGCACGACCGGCACCAACAGCAGGAGCAGCAGGTAGGTGTCGAACACGCCGAACATGGCGAACGTGAGGGCGCCGGCGTAGATCAGGACCGTCACCAGGATCACCACCACCAGCAGCGGGATCTCCCACGGGTGCCGGCGCGGGGCGCCCGCGTACGTCGGGGGCTGGAGGACGGGCGCGATCGGCCCGGCCGGGCCGCCGGGACCAACCGGACCGGCGGGACCGCCGGGGAAGCCCATGCCGGGCACGGCGCCGGGGTACTGGGGCGTGTAGCCGGACGGGGTGTGGACGGCCTCCGTCACCGCTGCGGGAGCGCCGAGCGCCGCGGTGACCGACGGATCGTGCGCGCCCAGTTCCGGCAGGGACTGGTGCGCGCCCGTCCGGTGCCGTTCGGTCGGGAAGTCCGCCTCGGGGATCGCCGAGGTCGCCGCCTCGGAGGGGGATGGAGCGGCGGTGTCGGGGGGCTGGACCACCGGGAAGAAGCCGGTGCTCGGCATCGTCGATTCGTCTGGTTCGGTGCTGAAGGCCCCACGGCGGGCGGACTCCTTCGGGGAGGAGTCGTCCTGCGGCTCCCGGCCCGATGTCTGCTCGGTGCTGTCATCCATGCCATCGAATGTAGGCTGTGCCGCTTTCGGGCGCTCGCGCGGCGCGTGTCAGACTTGTCCCCATGCGCGTTTACCTCGGCGGCGACCACGCCGGATTCGAACTGAAGTCCCAGATCATCGAGCACCTGACGGCCGCCGGTCACGAGGCCGTCGACTGCGGCGCCCACAGCTACGACGCCCTCGACGACTACCCCGCGTTCTGCATCGATGCCGCGCGCCGCGTGGTCGCGGACCCCGGCAGCCTCGGCATCGTCCTCGGCGGCAGCGGCAACGGCGAGCAGATCGCCGCGAACAAGGTGCCGGGGGCCCGCTGCGCCCTCGCGTGGAGCGTGGAGACCGCGAAGCTGGCCCGCGAGCACAACAACGCCCAGCTCATCGGCATCGGCGGCCGCATGCACAGCAAGGAGGAGGCGCTCGCGATCGTCGACGCCTTCCTCGCGCAGCCCTGG
Organism: Tsukamurella paurometabola; assembly: GCA_040391845.1. Taxonomy (GTDB): domain Bacteria; phylum Actinomycetota; class Actinomycetes; order Mycobacteriales; family Mycobacteriaceae; genus Tsukamurella; species Tsukamurella paurometabola_B. The sequence continues at coordinate 7,081 of JBEBXD010000092.1, forward strand.
TCGGAGGAGCCCCGCCACCAGCGCCGCATCGACATCCTCTCGGAGTACGAGCGCACTGGCGTCGCGCCCGAGGTGCCCGGCGCGCCGCAGGCGTGAGCCGGTAGATGCCCGAGGGGCACACTCTCCACCGCCTCGCCCTCGCCCACGACGCGCTGTTCGCGGGCGAGGGCGTCGCCGTCTCCAGCCCCCAGGGCAGGTTCGCCCCGGAGGCGGCGCGCCTCGACGGCCGCGTCTTCGACCACGCCGACGCGTGGGGCAAGCACCTGTGGCACCACTACCGCGGCGGGCCGATCGTCCACGTCCACCTGGGCCTGTACGGGGCGTTCACCGACTTCGCGCTTTCCGACGGTGCGCCGCCGCCTCCGGTCGGGCAGGTGCTGGATTCCCGGCGACCAGGGCAGGGGTTGCGGTACGCGGCGCCCCCGCCGGTCGGGCAGGTGCGCATGCGCATCGTCGGGCCGCGCGGCGGCACCGACCTGCGCGGGCCCACCGCGTGCGAGATCGTCACCGAGGAGCAGGTGGACGCGGTGCTGGCCCGGCTCGGACCGGACCCGCTGCGGCCCGAGTCGGACCCGGGCGAGGCGCGGCGGCGCATCAGCGCCTCCCGGCGGCCCGTCGGCGCCCTGCTCATGGACCAGAAGGTGATGGCCGGGGTCGGCAACGTCTACCGCGCCGAGGTCCTGTTCCGCGCCGGGATCGATCCGCACCGCGAGGGACGCGCCGTCTCCCGGGCCGAGTTCGACGCGGTGTGGGCCGACCTGGTCGCGCTCATGCCGATCGGCGTCGAGCGCGGACGGATGCACGTGGTGCGTCCCGAACACGACCACGGGGCACCGTCGTACGCGCCGGAGCGGCCCCGGACGTACGTGTACCGGCGCACCGGCGAGGCGTGCCGGGTGTGCGGCACGCCGGTGCGCACCGAGGTCATGGAGGCGCGAAACCTGTACTGGTGCCCCACCTGTCAGACCTGACCCGGCTGTTAGCTCCGCCACAGGACCTCTTTCTTAACATGGATTTCAGCTCGTTCTCATCCGGGCACGCAAGGGTTGTCCCATGAATCCGATGACCGTCCACAGCCGGGCGGCCCGACGACCGGCGGACGCCGGCCGGGCCCGGATCACCGTGCTCGCCGTCGGCGGCACGGGGGAGTCCTGGGACGACGATCCCCGCACCGACGTCACCGGCATGCTCAGCCACGTGGTCGCCGAACTCGACGACCGGTTCGCCGCCCGCTGGGTCGGCTACCCGGCCTCCTACGGCCCGGTGCCCGCGCGGGACGGGATCTCCTTCGCCGAGTCCGTGGCGATCGGCGTCGAGAGGCTGCTCACCGCGATCGCGGCCACCGAGGGGCCGGTCGTGCTCATCGGGTACTCCCAGGGGTGCACGGTGGTCCGCCGGGTGCTGGGCGCCATGGCCGACGGTCCCGTGCTCGCGCCGCACGTCCTGGCCGCGGGCCTCATCTCCGACCCGGAGCGGCCGCAGGGCAGCGACCCGGCGCTGTGCGGCTCCGGCGTCGCGGGCGACGGCCCCGCGGTTCCGGACGACGTGCCCCTGCTGTGGATCTCCCACCCGCAGGACGTGATCTGCAACGCCAGCGTGGACTCGTTCGTGCGGGACATCGCCGACGCGACGGCGTACCTGGCCCTGCGGGACCTGGCCACCTGGGCGCCGCGCGCGGCCGGCGAGTACCTGGGGCACCGGTTCCAGAACGCCACCCGCACGGCGTTCGGCACGCGGCAGTGGCGGCGCGACCTGAACCGGCTGCGCACCGCGGGCCGGGAGATCCTGGGCTATCTGCCGCGGGTGAAGTACCGCGGGCGCGACTTCAACCTGCGCGGCAACCGGCACACCGCGTACGCGACCGAGCCGCTGGCGCGGCTGCGGCACGAGGACTACGAACTCACCGGGTGCCAGATGCTGGCCCAGTGGCTGCAGGTGCAGGCGACCTTCGCCGTGGCGCCCGCGCCGGAACGCGATGACCGGGCCCCGCGGGAGGGTGCGGATACGGGGGCTGGTCTATTGTCGGGGAAGTACCTGCAAGCTGGCTGACCCGGAGGTAGAGCGAAGTGGCACGTGACACCGAGAGCATCGAGCGCGATATCGAGCGCGCCCGGGAGCAGCTGGCGGCGACGCTGGACCAGCTGGGGGAGCGTGCGGACCCCCGCAAGCTCGCCGAGCAGGCGCAGCAGTCGGTGGTCGCAACGGTGACCAAGCCGCCGGTGCTCGCGGCCGCCGCCGGTGTGGCGGTGCTGGTGGCGCTCGTCGTGGGTTCGCGGTTCAAGCGCGCCCGCCGCGAGAAGGAGATCATCCGCGCGCTGGCCGAGGGCAGGATCTCGCTCTGACGGCTGTGCATTGCACGAACAGGGGCGGCGCCGGTACCGGCGCCGCCCTCGTCGTCTGCGCACTCGTCGCCGCCGGGTGCGGCGGCGGACGTGCGCCGGCGCCGGTCGCCCTGCCCGATTCCTTTCCGGTCCAGCAGGTTCCGGTGGTCGGCGAGGTCCGCAAGGCGGAGACGATCTCCGTGGGGCACCCGGTATGGCGGGTCACCGTCGAGGGCCGGGACACCGTGGCCGGCTCCCGCGCGCTGATCGCGGCGGGCCTGACGCCCGTGGCGCCGGGCGTGCCGCTGGACGCCGGTCGGGTGGGCGCGGTCTACACGGGGCACGGTTTCACCGTCGGGATCTCGTCGAACGACGGTGCCGTCACCTACGTCGTGAGCCCCGTTCCCGGCGCCTGACCTCAGGGAACACCCCGATCCGCCGGTCGCGGACCGGCGCTACGCTGGATGCATGGAGTTTCCGAAAGCACTGCTCGCGCCCGCCCGCGTGGGCCTGACCGCGGCGGGCCTGGGGCTGGCGGCGGCCGAGACGTCAGTCGCGGTGGCGCGTGACGTGGTCGCGATGGCCGCGGACCGGATCGACCCCGATGCGGGCGTGGCCACCCGGCACGAGAACCTGATCACCGCCGCGCAGCGCGTGCCGTACATCGTGCATCGTGTGTCCGACCTGCTCAGCGACGACGGCGCGATCCACCGCGTGATCGGCCCGGGCGGCGCGGCCGACCGGGTGGCGGACCTGTTCGAGGACGGCGGTTCCGTGGACCGGGTCATCCGGCCCGACGGCCCGCTCGACCGGGCCACCCGCGAGGGCGGCATCGTGGACGCGCTCACCGCCGAGGACGGGGTGGTGCAGAAGCTGGCCGAGGTGACCGACGCGATGAACCGGCTCACGCCGACCATCGCCGCGATGGGGCAGCGCCTGGGCGACATCGAGAGCGTGGTGGGCGCGGCGAACACCGTGGCCGAACCGGTCACCGACCTGCTGACGAGCCTGCCCAAGTTCGCGCTGCGCACCGCGAGCGGCGTCGCCAGGGCGGCGCAGCCGCGCCCGCCGCGGCCCGCGCGGATCGTCGCGCCCGAGGCCGTGGTCCTCAATGCCGTGGCAGTGGAGCCGGTGGCCGTGGAGCCGATCGTGGAGTCTGTGGTCGTGGAGCCGGTCGAACCCCGGGCGGAGCCGGTGGCCGGATCCGCGCCGCCGGAGCAGATCCCGCCGGCGCGGCCGTGACGGCCGCCGTGACCTACGTGTAGGACTTCGCGCAGATGGTGTACACGGGATCGTCGAAGAAGTAGCTGCGATCCCACTCGCCCGTGCAGCGGCCGGAGTCCTTGAGGCCGCCCACCACCGAGACCACCGTGATCGTGCCCGGCGCGCCGCACTGCGCGGCCGCCTTGATCCAGGTGCCCTGCACCGGGGCGGTGTAGCAGTAGTTCACGTTCAGGTTGGGTGTGAGGCAGTACCAGCGGCCACGGGCGATCGAGGTCTGCTCGGCCCGGCACTTCTCGCCGCTGGGCATCACCTGCGTCACCTTGTACGGGGAGCCGCCGTCGTCGCAGTTGCCCACCTTCGGCGCCTCGGGAACGTCGTAGAGGCAGTCGTTGACGCGGAACACCGCGCCCCCGTCCCCCGCCGTCGCGGCGGTCGTGCCCTTGCCGGGATCGGAGCCGCTCGAATCGTTGAGCAGCGCGAGAGTGACGACCGCGGCGATCAGGGCGATGACCGACGCGACGGCCACCAGCGCGACGACCACGTTGCGGCCGGAGTTGTTCTTGTGCGGCGGGGGCGGCGGGGCGCCCGGAACCGGATTGGGGGCGGCCGGCCCGCGCGGTGGCGGAGGCAGCGGGATCGCCTGCGAGTACGCCTGGCCGGACTGGTCGGGGTCGGCGCCGTACGGACCCGGTCCGCTCATGCTCCCGCCTTCTTTCCCGCGGCCTTCATCTCCTTCTTGTAGGCGCGCACCTTCTGCAACGAGTCACCGTCGACCACGTCCGCGACCGAGCGGTACCCGGCCTTGCCGTAGTCGCCCACCGCCGTCGCCCAGCCGCGCGGCTTGACGCCGAGCTGCTTGCCGACGAGGGCCGCGAAGATCTTCGCCTTCTGCGCGCCGAACCCGGGCAGGGCCTCGATGCGCGCGACCAGGTCCGCACCCGAGGAGGCCTCGGTCCAGATCCGCTCGGCGTGCCCGTCGTACTCGTCGACCACGATCTGCGCGAGGGCCTGCAGGCGGGCCGCCATGGCGCGGCCGTACCGGTGGATCGCCGGCGGGGTGGTGCACAGCTCCTCGAACCGGCCGGGATCGGCCGCGGCGATGTCGTGCGGGTCGATGCTGCCGAACCGGTCCAGCACCTTCCACGGGCCCGCGAAGGCGCGTTCCATCGGGAACTGCTGGTCCAGAAGCATGCCCGCGAGCAGCGCGAACGGGTGCTCGGAGAGCACCGCGTCCGACTCGGGTTCCCCCGTGATGTGCAACGTGACCGCCATGAGCGCCACTTTACTTCAGCCGCGCCTTCCGTTACGGGCACCGGCGCGGCGGTTAGGGTTGCAGGCGAAGGTCAACGGCGACGGAATCGAGGAGAAGCGGATGTCGAACATCGACTACGAGGTGCGCGATGAGGTCGCCTACGTGCGGATCAACCGCCCGGAGAAGCACAACGGCCTCACGCTGGACATGATCGATGACCTCGCCCGGGCCGCGGACCGCGCCAAGAACGACCGGTCGCTGCGCGCGGTGATCCTCTCCGGCGAGGGCAGCTCGTTCTGCTCCGGGCTCGATTTCGCCTCGGCGGGCAAGGAGCAGCGCCGGCTGCTCATGAACTTCGTGCCCAAGCGCATCTCGGCGGCGAACAACTTCCAGGCGGCGGGCTGGGCGTGGCGCAGTGTTCCCGCGCCGGTGATCGCGGTCGTGCACGGGCACTGCTACGGCGGTGGGCTGCAGATCGCGCTCGGCGCGGACTTCCGGTACGCGTCCACGGAGGCGGATTTCTCGATCCTCGAGGCGAAGTGGGGCCTGATCCCCGACATGTCGATCTCCGCCTCGATCGCGCAGCTCACGACGATCGACGTGGCGAAGCGGCTCACGATGACCGGTGAGATGTTCACCTCGAAGCAGGCGCTGGACTGGGGCCTGATCACGGGGGTCTCCGCGGATCCGATGAAGGACGCGCAGGAGCTGGTGGACAAGCTCAAGGAGCGTTCGCCCGATGCCGTGGCGGCGTCGAAGGCGCTGTTCGAGAACACCTGGTACAGCGGCTCGCGCCTGTCGTTCCCCGTGGAGCAGGCGCTGCAGCTGGGCCTGATCCGCGGCAGGAACCACGTCATCGCCCGCACCGCCGCGCTGAACAAGGAGAAGCCCGCCTTCATCGAGCGGCAGTGACCCCGCCCCGCAATTGAACACTGTTACTGTCCGCGCCCACCCGGGCTTTCCCCGTCCGTAACAGTGTTCAATTCGGTCAGCCGCCGGGTCTCACGATTCCGTGGTCGAACGCGAACACGATCGCCTCGGCGCGGTTGCGCACGCCGAGCTTGGTGAAGATCGAGCCGATGTGGCTCTTGACGGTGACGATCGAGATCACCAGCTCGGCGGCGATGTCGTCGTTGGACAGGCCGCGGCCGACCAGGGTGAGCACGTCCACCTCGCGTGAGGTCAGCCGCGCCGGTGCATCGGACGGCGCGGCGGGCGCTGAGGTGCGGTAGGTCTCCAGCACCCGGCCGGTGACGGCCGGGTCGAGCACCGCCTCGCCGGCGGCGACGAGCCGGACCGCGCGGATCAGCTCCTCGGCGGGCGAGTCCTTGAGCACGAAGCCGGATGCCCCGGCGCGCAGCGCCTCCGAGAGGAGGTCGTCGTCGCGGAAGGTGGTGAGCACCAGCACCGGCGGGGCATCGGCGGAGGCGGTGAGGCGGCGCGTGGCCTCCATCCCGCTGACCCGCTTCATCCGCAGGTCCATGAGCACCACGTCGGGGGACGTCGCGGCGACGGCCGCGGCCGCCTCGTCGCCGTCGGAGCACTCGCCCACCACCTCGAATCCGTCGCGGCGGCGCAGGATCCGGCGCAGGCCCAGCCGCACCAGGTCCTGGTCGTCGACCAGCAGCAGGCGGATCGGTGGCGCATCGGTCACGGGTGCTCTCCCTCGTCGCGGTTCGGTGGGGCCGGGTCGCCGGACGGGAACCATGCGTCCACCAGCCAGTGGCCGTCGACCGGCCCGGTCGTCAGCGTGCCACCCGCGCTCTCGACCCGGGCGCGCATCCCGTCGAGCCCGGAACCGCCGGGGCCGCGCCGCGCACCGTCGGGCACGGGGCACGCAACCCGGACGCCGAGGCCGCGCCGCGCCGCGGGTTCGACGGTGACGGTGACCCGCGCGCCCGGCGCGTGCTTGACCGCGTTCGCGAGGGACTCCTGCACCACCCGGAACGCCGCGAGCCCGACGGTGCCGCCCGGGGCCGGCGCGGGGGCGCGCTGATCGAGGGTGACGGACAGCCCGGCCCGCTCGAACGAGGCGACCAGCTCGGGGATGTCGGCGACGCCGGGGTTGGCGGACCCGGGCCCCTCGCTGCGGAGCAGTTCGATGGTGCTGCGGATGTCCTGCATCGCGGTGCGGCCCTGGTTCTCTGCGTCGCGCAGGGCCTCCATCGCCTCGTCCCGCTCGTCGTCGGATTCCAGCGAGCGACGCGCGGCCGTCACGTTGAGCAACACCACCGCGAGGGAGTGCGCCACCACGTCGTGCACCTCGCCGGCGATCGCCGCCCGGTCCAGCGCGGTCCGGGAGGCCTGGGCCCGGCGCTCGGCACGCAGCAGCAGGAGTTGGTTCTGCAGCAACTGGCCGACTGCGGCGCCGAAGCACACCGTGAGCGCGATCAGCCAGGCCTGGTGGACCGCGCCCAGGGCTCCCGCGGTGATCACGAGGCCGAGGTACGCGGCCAGGTGCACGGCCGTGACCCGCATCGAGGTGACCGCCGCGACCTGGGTGATGCCGAGGATCACCATGAAAGGCACCACGTCGAACTGCGTGGGGACGCACCAGAACAGGGCCGCGGCGATCACGGTCGTGACGGTGTGCGCACTCAGCGACACGACGTTCGTGCGGAGCAGCGGCGCGACGCAGTGGCCCAGCGACAGCAGGAACGCGGCGGTCAGGGCGAAGAACTGCCAGCCCTCGGGATCGGAGAGGTACCGGGGCACGGCGCACTCGATCGTCACCGCAAGCATCGCACCCTCGGTGATCATCATGTAGTACGGCGGGTACTCGTACCCGAGGAGCTCGAAGGCCCGCCGGTACCGCGCCTCGAGCCACCGCAGCCAGCGCATGGGAGTCGATCGTAGCGGTCCGCCCACTCCGCGTCGCCCACCCTGGGGTGGAAGCGCGGGCCCTCCCCGGGGCGGGGCAGAACTTCCATCCTGGGCACGCTGACCTGGTTCGATCCGGCTCGTAGCGTCGGAGTCGACCCGGAACACGGACCGGGCGCCGGAGAAGGAGAAGGCCATGATCACCGTTCTCGTCATTGCAGCGTTCGTCCTCGTGATCGCCGTGCTCACGCACGACCGCGACGGACTCGACTTCGCGGCGCGCGACGTGCACCGCGCCATGGCCGCACGGGACCACGGCAGCGGCCCGCTCGGCACCCTCGTTCCGTGACGGGTCCCGGGTGGCCCGCCCGCGCCCGCACATCGCGTTCCGAGTGCAGAATCGAAGGAGGAGGATGATATGACCACCATCACACGAACCTTCCGAACCGGGGTCGGAGCGGGGATGGGCGGCACCGTCGCCCGGGCCCTCGCGATCCCCGCGCCCGCGTGGCACCTGCGCGATCGGGCGCAGCCCGGCATCGTCGGCAGGACGACCGACGATGCGGGGCCCGTGGGTGCCGGGGCGGTCGCGGAACTGCGGGACGCCCCCGTGCTGCCGATGGGACGCATCCGTGCCTCGCTCAGCTACACCCTGCGCGAGGGCGACGTGGCGCTCGCGGCCGCCGAACGCTACGGCGACGTGTTCCGCACCGAATTCGCGGGCGGCCCCGGCAAAGTGGTGGCGCTCTCCAACCCCGCGCACATCGCCTCGGTGATGTCGCACCCGGTCGCGGCGCCCTCGGCCACCCGCTTCTCGCCGCTGCGCCCGATCGTCGGGCCCGATTCCGTGCTCACCTCGGTAGGGCCGCGGCACAAGCAGCAGCGCGGCCTGCTGCTGCCGCAGTTCCACGGGCGGGCCGTCACCGAGTACCAGCAGCGGATCGACGAGGCGACCGCCCGCCGGATCGACGAGTGGCGGCCGGGCGCGCCGGTGGCGCTCGCCGACATCGGCCAGCAGATCACGCTGGACGTGATCATGTCGGCGGTGTTCGGCATCGAGGACGAGGCGGGTGCCACCGCCGCCGAGCGGTCGGTCCGCACGCTGATGATCCGGCTGCTGCGCCTGTCGACGAACCCGCTCGCGACGGTCGTGCAGCTGACCAACGCCCGCAGCCCGGAGCCGCGGGGCGTGCTCAAGATGATCCTGCGCCCGCTGGATCGGGCGATCTACGCGGTGATCGCGGAGCGCCGGCGCGAGGGCGCGGACGGCGCCGACGGCGGCGGCCGCTCCGACATCCTCACGGTGCTCATGGCGGCGCGGGGCGACGACGGTGAGCCGCTGGGCGACAGCGAGATCCGGGACGAGCTGCTCACGCTGGTGCTGGCCGGGCACGAGACGACCTCGAACACGGTGGCCTGGACGTTCGAGCGGCTCACCCGCAATCCCGAGGTGTACCACCGGGCGGTGGAGGCCGCGCGGGCGGGCGCCGGCGCGTACATCGAGGCGCTCATCAACGAGTCGATGCGCAGCCGTCCCGTGGTGCCGATCGTGGCGCGGGAACTGCTGTCGGACTGGCAGTTCGGCTCCTACGGGGTGGAGAGCGGGGTGGTCGCCATGGTCGCCGTCCTGGTGCTGCACCACCGCGAGGACCTGTACCCGCGGCCGTTCGCCTTCGACCCCGAGCGGTTCCTGGGCGTGAAGCCGTCGCCGCAGAGGCTCATGCCGTTCGGCGGCGGCATCCGGCGGTGCCTGGGAGCCGGCCTGGCGCTCGCGGAGCTGCAGGTGGTGATCACCCAGATCCTGCTGCGCGTGGACCTCGCCATGACGGACGCGCCGCCCGAGCAGCCGCGGCACCGCAACGTCACGATGATCCCCGCGGACGGCGGGCGGGTGACGGCCCTCTCCCGCGATTGATCGAACGGGTCAGGCGCGGGTGCCGCGCTCGTCGCCGAGGCGCACGGGGGCGATGTCGGCGAACACGTCGCCCGGTCCGGGGTTGGTCGACGGTGCGCCGCCGCCAAGGTGGTGCACCACGCCCCACACGGCGTTGAGCGCCGTCTGGATCGCGCCCTCGGCCCACCCGGCGGTCCAGGAGATGTCGTCGCCGGCGAGGAAGAACCCGCGGTGCCGCGGGTCGAGTGACTCCTGCATGAAGTGGGTGTACAGCCGCTCCTGGTAGCGGTAGTGGCCGGGCAGGTTCGCCTTGAACGCGCCCATGAAGAAGCGCTCCGTCTCCCAGGACACCGTCTTCGGCGTGGCGATGATGTGGCTGCGGATGTCCACGCCGGGGTAGATCTCGCCCAGCGACTTCAGCATGAGGTCCACGCGCGCGTTCGCGTCCAGCGGCAGCACCTTGAGGGAGTCGTCGGACCAGGTGTAGCTCAGGCAGATCACGCCCGGCCGGTCCGGCCCGTGATCGAGCAGGTAGGTGCCGCGGCTCATCCGGTCGGTGAGCGTCATGGACATGGCGTCGCGGCCGGTGGCGGGGTCGACGTCCCGCCAGAAGGGGCGGTCGACGAGGGCGAACACCTTGGAGCTGCCCATGTAGTGGGTGCGCTCCACCGCGGTCCAGTGGTCGATCGGCAGCAGGTCGTCGTCGCAGTCGATCGTGTTGAGCAGCATCCACGCCTGCCCGGTGAACACCGCGGCCGGGTAGGTGCGGGTCTCGCCGCCCGCGTCGGTGAGCGTGTACGCGGGCGCGCCGCCGGGGCCGGC
>JBEBXD010000093.1:0-17279 GCA_040391845.1 Tsukamurella paurometabola
TTGCGCCCCCGCGCCCGACCTTGACGTGCGGGGCCGCCCGCCCGGCGGGCAGCGGTAGGCGCGGGTCGTCGTGTATCGTTAGTGCGACGACCCTCGCCTGGTGGGTGAGGAACTGCTCGCGACCGTCGCCGCGACGGAAGGTCTGCCGCGACCAGCCGCATCCACACGAGACCCCGGTGGGGCCTTCGCCGCGGTAGTAGAGCTGCCGCTGATGCTGGTCGAGGACTATGCGTACCGCTTCACTGAGACTGCCCGTCAGGGGGTCGCTCTCTGCGGGGATGTGATCTTCGGTTCGCTTGAGCTCCCAGCGGGCGTTGTACTCGCTGTTACGTTGCGGATGGCGAACGATCAGGTCTTGGGCAGCGAGGGCCCGCAGCTGCTTGTACACGGTGGTGTATCCAGCGCCGTAGGACGGGATGCTGCCTCGCTGCGCTGCGAGCTCAGCGATCTTGCGGGTAGACATTGCTCCATCGACCTGGCTGAGCAATGCGAGGAGGTCTCGTCGCAGCGCAACCGTGCGGGGTGCCGGCGTTCTTGCCACCGTGCTCCACCTCCCTGTTCGCGTGCCGCGGATCACCCGTAAATGTACGCGAATAACTCTACATGGTCAACACGTTTCTGTGGGCGACAAACACGCCCCGCAAGCCAATCCCTGAAGCCCCGCTCACATGGTCTACGTTGGTGGGTACCCACTGCCAACCGGAAGCCCGATGCAGCATGCTGAGCAACCTGCAAGAGCGCGAGTTCGCCACCCGCCACCACCTCTCCGTCCCGTTGGCCACCGAAATCCTGGGCCGCGTCTACTCCTCCCCTCCCACGCGGATCAGCCCATACATCGACGCCGCCGTCATCACTGAGCTCTCCGCCTGCCGCAACCACCTCCAGGCCGCCGCCAGCACCCTCGGCCGCGGCCGCCTCGGCACCGCCGTCCAGGAAGCCGCTACCAACGCCGAAGACGCCATCAACACACTGCACGGGATCCGTGCGCAGACCAGCAGATCCAAGGCCCTAACCCACGACGCCGACACACCCGCCACCGCACCGGCCGCGCAACACCTGCAGCTCGCCCACGACCACGCCACCGCCGCAACGGCCGCGCTCGGCACCAGCAACGGCCTCACGACCAACCTGCTCCGCGAACTGCTCACCGTCTATGCCGACTGGATCGCCGCCGCGCAGGCCAGCGCCCCCACCGCTCCGAAGGACTTCCCCGTCCCACGGATCGCCGCGCGACGCCCCAAGGGGGTGCCGCGCAGCTGGCGCCCAGCGGCCACGCGCACCTCCAGGCAGATCCGCCGCTGCCCGTAGGTCAACCGCCGAATCCGCCGGACCGAATCACTCCCCCAGGTAGACGATCCCAACGAGCCGCGCCAAGTCGGACGGATCACGATGCCGATCGAACTGCCGCAGCAGATCCACGTACTCCACCTTGTCGAGATCCCAGTCGTAAACGGCCGCCGCATCATCGACGCCCTGCGCAGCGAGGAACACCAGATCAGCGAGCAGTCGAGTACTCCGCCCGTTCCCGTCGACGAACGGATGGATCCGGACCGTCTCCGCATGCACCGCGATCCCGAGCTCACGCGCAGTCCAGTCGTCGGTGTTGTCCCATCGCCACAGCACATTCTCTAAGCTGCCGCGCAGCTCGACCGCGATCTGATTCGGGTCGATCCCGATGCTCGCCTCGAGCCGGCGCGGACGGCCCGCCCACTGCCAGATGTCGCCATACAGCTCGCCGTGCAAGTCGCGCACGAAGTGAGGATTGATGAGGTCCGCGACGCCGAGATCCCCGTCCAAGACGCTGCGGACCAGGCGATCCGACACTGCATCCTGAGCCACCTGCTCAAGGTCGAAGACATCGGCCTTGCCGGGCTCCGCGCCGAGCACGTCCCTGGCCGCCGGTGTCAACGCCTGCGCGTCGTCGTCCGATATTGGAGTCTCGCCGTACTCAGGGACGATCGGCATCAAGCGCGCTTATGCCGAGCCTCGATCGCGATGGCGAATCGCTCCGCCTTCGCCGAGCGCTTGAACTCCACCGGCACCGTCCGGTTCTCCAGACGCGCGGAAGCCCTGGTCGACCGTTTCACGGTCGATCGGATCGCGGCGTCTGACACGCGCCGGGAGCGCTGCATCGTCATGCCGTCCATGATAAGCGCCCCTGGCGCCCCCTCCCACATAGTTCGCGTGCGCGGCCGAGCGGCCGTCAACAAGCCTCTCTGTCCTGCAGGGCGGCGGGGGGATTGGGTGGGGTTTACCGCCCACAAAAAGGGCGTTGCCCCAACCCGGTTATTCGCGTACATTTACAGTCGGCAAGGGAGGCACGAGAATCCAGATGACCCACATCAACGACCTGTTCACACCAGCAGCCATCCGCACGGCGCAGACGAACGGCCTGGTGCGCGCACGGCGACACCCCCACCTGCCGCTGACGATGTACAGCTACACCGCACGAGCCCAGTACCAGAACGTGTGGGACGACGTCACGCGCGCTTGCCGCGGCCTCATCGTCGACGACGAAGGCACGGTGCGCGCGCGACCCTGGCCCAAGTTCTTCGAGTACCGCACCCCCGCCCCCGGCCAGCCCGAGACCATCGACCTCGCACAGCCCGCGGAGGTCACCGACAAGCTCGACGGATCCCTCGGCATCCTCTACCCGGGCGCCGGCGGTGACGCGATCGCCACCCGCGGGGCCTTCACCTCCGAGCAGGCCCTGCACGCCACGCAGCTCTACCGCGATCGGTACGCGGACCGATGGACGCCGAATCCCGAGTGGACCTACCTGTTCGAGATCATCTACCCCGGCAACCGGATCGTCGTCGACTACGACGACATCGACGACCTGTTCCTGCTCGGCGCGTGCCGCCTCACCGACGGCGCGGGGATCCCGCTCGCCGAGATCACCGGCTGGCCGGGGCCGCGGACCGAGACCATGCCGGCTCGGACCCTCGCCGAGGCACTCGCGCTCGAACCCCGCCCCGGCGCTGAGGGCCTGGTGGCCACCCTGCATGGCGGTGTGAAGCTCAAGATCAAGCAGGCCGACTACCTGCGGCTGCACAAGATCGTCACCGGCACTACGCCGTTGACTGTCTGGGAGCACCTGTCCGAGAAGCGCCCCCTGGACGAGCTCGTCGAGGGGACCCCCGACGAGTTCCACGCCTGGCTGCGGGAGACCGCCGCCGGCTTCACGCAGAAGTACAACGAGCTGCTCACCGAGGCCCAGGCCGCCTACGCCGCCATCCACGCAGAACTCGGTGATACCCCGCCACGGCGGGACTTCGCCCGCGCCGCGCTGGCGTACGGAGACCTCAAGCACCTGCTGTTCGGGCTCGTCGACGACAAGATGCACAAGGTCGATGCGGCGATCTGGCGAGCGATCCGCCCCACGGACACCGAACTCGGAGACGAGCCGGCCCCGGCCGAAACGACCGGGGCGGAAAGTGCCTAGCCACGCCTTGCGCGAGGTTCAGCCCTTCGCACGAGGCTATCAAGCCGGGCAGACGCCGGCGAACTGCTCCGCGGGCCGCACCTCACGGTCAAGGACAACCCCCGGCGCACTCATTGCTCAAGGGCGTGGCGTTGGGCTTCGTTCCGAGCTGCCCCCGGACGCTCAGCGTCTCGTGCCGCAAGCACCCACCCCCCACCGCCCAGCAATCGAACCCGAAGCGAGGAACTATGAAGACTGAGTGGCTGCAGATGACGCTGTACGTCTGCTACTGCGTCGCAGCGGTCGTCGGAGCGGTTGCCGTGTTCGGCAGCGTCATGCGAGTGTCGCAAGCTTCACGCGCTGTCCGGTCCTCTCGGGTAACGAGGAAGCCGTCGGGGAGAACAGCGAATCAGACGGCCCGAGCAATCAGAGCTTCTGGGGCAGTGATCGAGTATCCCCGGGAGCCGAGTAGCGCGGAGGAGAGTCGCCGGCGCGATGCCGAAACAGAGTTTCGATCGGCGGTGCGGCAAGCAGCACTGACGGCCGCCGTTCTGGGCGCGGTTACGGTGACGATCATGCTCAGCGTCATCCGGTAGTCGTCTGGAATACGAAGGAGAAGCCAAGTGAGCGAGATCCGATCCGACTACGAGATGCGGCGCGCGATCGCGGCCGTGGTCCGCACGAACGAGGCCGGGGCCCCGACCGGCCCTGCAACCCGGCCATCATCCACCGCACCACGGCGTCAGGGCCGTGGGTATCGACAACCCAGTAGCCGTCCGGGAACGAACGACAGGGGAAGCCCGTGACTACCACCAAGCGCATGCGCGAGATCGTTACCACCAGCGGATTCACGATCACCGATGAGACCGGCCTGATCCAAGGAGAACGCGATCACGCGGACGGACGCCACCAGATCATGCAGGTCTTTTACTGGACCAACCCGAAGCACGCCGCGAAGGCCGGGATCCCACACGGATACCTAGCCCTCCGCGCGCAGATCGACAGCGGATCATCAGGCGCCGGCGCCAGCACCCTCCGGCTGCCGACTTACGAGTGGCCCTCGGCGGACCCCGCCCGCCGACCGTGGCAGGCGGTGCTCGAGGAGTTCCGCACAGAGCTGCTCCCCATCTGGGACCTGCCGCTTGCGCTCGCCGAAGCGCACCTACAGCGCCTTCCCGACCGATACTGGATCTAAACGCGGAACGATGAAACCGAAGGAGTGCCACGTGATGACGACAGGCGACGATCGCGGCGGGGCGAGGAGGATGGGTGATCCGGTCAACCCGGACCCGAGTCCGGCCGAACAGAAGGCAGCCGCCGAGGAGTATCTGACCGAGGCGCTTGACGAGCTCCGAGGGGTGCTCGCTGAGCGACCCGACGGGATGATCCCTTACGAGCGGATGGCGTTGCAGGCGATCAAGCGCGTGGAAGCTCAGTGCCTGAACTGGAAACGGGTTCACGGTCTAATTTCCCGGGAAGAACTGACCAGGGTGGTGTCCGCAGGGCTGTCACGAGGGGGCGATCGGATCATCGGTGAAGACCCGGTGGTGGTCGACTTCGCCGGTCAGTAATCGTCCACAAGTCGAAGAAGACCACGATGAGCAACGAGCGCGACACAAACCAGGAGGACGTACTGCGCGCCGCGGAGGTCGTTGCCCTCGCGCGCAGCCTGCTGCGCGGCTCGGGTCCGGGAAGTCGTGACGAAACGACAGCTCGGAAGTTGCTCACTGAGCGGTATGTGGCACGACGAGCGCTACGCGGAGGGCTGACCGCGCTGCTTGGATTTCACAGGAGCGGGTCGAAGCCCAGGCTTTCCGCGACGGCCCCTACGCCGAGTTTTGGTAACCGAACCTGCCGCACCCGCTTCCCGTCCACCATGACCCCGCTCGCCTAAGAGGGAGTGCCCATGCCCACCACTTCGCCCGCTTCAATCCCGCCGATGCCAATCAACGAATTCTCCCGCGCCCACGGTCGGCGATGGTCCTGGGAGGATCAGGACATCGACGACCTCGCGATTTTATCCCGAGTCCGACGCGTCATCGCAGCCCTCGACGGTATCCATGAGCCCCTCGACCAACCCACCGCAGCGTTGGTTCTGCGCAGCCCAGAATCCCTCGCCGCCGCCTGGGCGCTTTTGGCCGCTGCCCTGACACCCGCGCTCGTAGTCCACGACGGCGCCGACACGTCCTGGCTGATCCGCCCCATCCACGGCGTACTCACCGCCCGCCAGATCCTGCGCACCGACTACGACGACCTGATCGAACTAGACAACCACCAGATCAAACTGCACGAACTGATCGCCACCCACGGTCCCGTACGGCTCACCGAGTGGAACGGCGCCTCCGGGCGTTACGCCAGCGAAGCTGACCAAGGCCGCACCGCGTTCCCCGAGGTATCTCCAGCCGACGAGATCGCCACGCGTATCAACGCCGCGCTCCGGTCGCACGCCGGCACCGCCTCAGCCCTCACCCAAGACGGTGTAGTGACCGTCTACAGCAACCTCACCGACGAAGTGCCCCAGGACTGGACCCACGACACCATCGAACTGCTTTCCCGGCACGGCATCGCAGCTGAACCTGAAACGGACCCAACCATCGGCAACGAAGTCCGCGTCCCGCCCGCGGCGATCGCCGCCGCGACCGGCGCTCCAGTCCGCATCTACGCCACCTGGCAACTACTCCTGCTGCCCGACCAGAGCGTGGTGTGGAGCAAGCCCCGCAACACGGTCGGCCAGATCACCCACCATCACGCCGACTCCACCGCAGAGCACGCCATCGCCTGGCTCGGGGGCACCACCGAACAACTCACGGACGTCGATCTGCCCGTCTACGTCCTCCCACAACCTTGGGCGACGCCAAACCCCGCCCCGGAGGCAACTCGATGAACCCAGGCCACCGGCCCGACCTCAGGATTGCTCACCTGGCTGAGGTCTCTCCCTGGCCGCAGGAGGACGGCTTAGTGCTCGCGCCAGGAGCCGCCTGCTATCTGAGCCCTGGCGCATTCGGTACCACTCAGGTACCGTCATCGGTACCACTCCGGTACTGATTGAAGGGGGCGCGCCATGCCCGCGATGAACGTGGAGTTCACCGAAGACGAGCTCGCAGCAGTTCGAACCGCCGCCAGCGAAGCAGGGTCGTCGATGCGAGCCTTCGCCAAGCAGGCGATCCTGGAAAAGGCCACCAACCGAGAAGGCCTCATCCGAGCAATCGGCGCTCGCACCGCTGAGCGTTCCGCCGAGCTGAATCGACGGCTGGCGTGACCGACTTCCCCACCGCCAACGAAGTCCTGATCGCCGCCGAGTACGCGTGCGGATTCAGGCCAATCGTCGGCGACCCAGGACTATTCGAGTCATCGATCATGCGAGCATCAGCCACCGTCTTCGGGCAAGACGCATACCCAAGCGTATGGGACAAGGCCGCGGCCCTGCTCCACTCACTAGCCACGACCCAGGCACTTGCAGACGGCAACAAGAGGACCGCCTGGGCCGGCTGCTGGCTACTCCTCGGACTCAACGGATACAGCGTGTCCAGCACCCTAGACCCCGACGCAGCGGAGGAGTTCATACTCGCGATCGCCGCGAATGAGCTCACCTGGCAACAGATCGCCGCACGACTCCCCGAGTTCGCTGCACTACCCGAGCAGCTGGACAGCCCACGAAACGAAGGAGATCGATCGTGAGCAAGCAGCTCAACCCACCGACCGGCTCCGCTGCCAATCCCGAGGCCAAGGTTACGTTCACCTGGCGCACTTACACCGGATATCCAATGACGCAGGACGGAGAGCCCTTCGTTGACCTCGCGGAGGCACTCCCCGCCGTCCTTGTACTCCGGCTCGCAGTGTGGGAGAAGGTCTGGGGTGTTGGCGTCCTTCACACCGACGCCACCCCGCTCGAGGACATCAACCGCATGATTGATGAGGCGATCGATCAGCTCGGTGCCCGCATGCTCGACCCAGCGGATCAGGCACGTTACTACATTGGCGACGACGTCGCCGCCGAGGATTCCGAGCAGGAAGAGCGCGGCCCCTTTGCGTATCCCGTCCAACGCCCTGACGAGCAGATCTACTTTCCGTTTCGTGAAGCGTTCGCTGCTGGCTATCAGATGTTCGCCGCGCGCGGTACGCGCGAGAACATCGCGCGTTTCGGCTTCCCCACGTACGACGACTTCATCCGAAGTAGGGCGTGCCCAGCGGCCACCGACAATCAGCCCCTCCCGCCGAGAGGTCGAACGGGCGGCGTTATGACGCTGGACACGGCTATGGAGGAACTTCACGAGAAGCCGACCGAGCGCCGCTACGTCTCGCTCCTGCGCATCATCGGCGTCGATCCAATTACCACCCTCACAGACCTGTTGGTTCAACACGACTACGTCATCCCGAGCTCCGCAGCGATCGCTCCCGAGGAGGCTGAACCGGGCGATGTGATCACCTGGACTGACGGGACGTTCGGAGTCGTACTCGACGACGGTGTCGTGTTCTCAGCCGATCGTGGTCTCCAGCTCGTCGACAAGGCAGTCGCCGACCCAGCGTTCCTCGGCGCATGGAACGTCTCGACCTACTGGAACCGCCCAACGCCGAAAGAGCCCATCTTGAACCCGGCATTGATCCAGCGCGTGAAGACTGCGCATGAAGATCTCGTGGCCGTATTCAGGAAATCAGCCTCCCACTTCGACAAAATCCTCGCAGAGATGGGGTATGGAACCGCTCTCGAAGAGGCCAAAGAGCGCCGCCGAAAGGCCTCAGCCTTCGCGGAGGCAGCCAAGTCCCGCAAAGCCACCACTTGAACCGGTAAACCGACGAGCTGGCCGACAAGGGCGTGAAACTCGTCGTGGAGCGGCACCACCCACAACACGCAGACCGCGACCCAGCAAGCCCGTTTCGAAAGAAGGTAGATCGATGTCCGCGAGCACCATCAGTGACACCATCGACAAGAGCGACCTCGTGCAGAAGGTCGCCGCAGCGGTTGCCGCCCACATGCAGCCGCCGCAGGAGGAACCGCGCCGACGGCCGTCGTCATCACAGTCCAAGGAGCAAATCAGCTTCCCACGTTCGATTCCTGGGCGATGCAGGAAGAGTTCCGATCAGCGCGGAAGCATCAGCGCGTCGTCGCGATCGTGTACCCGACCTACCTGGCCGTCGACCGCAACGAGGCGTGGGCTGCGTCCGGGCATACCCTGGCGAGCGAGGTCTGCCGCATTCACGTCACGACGGGGGCATAGCACCCCATGGGCGGGACCAGTGCATCGCTACCTGTTGCGCGACGTGGCGCTACTTCGCGAGCCAGACAGTGACGGTTCTGGGGGCGACGCCGATCTCCGCAGCGATCATGCGTATCGAGCCGCCGGCTGACTTGGCGTCCTTGACGGCCTGGACCAGGTCATCGCGCGCGCGATCGGACCGTTCCGCCGCCTCCTGGTACTGGCGGGCGGCAGCATGGAGTCGGTCGCGTTCTTCGGGTGGGATCGCGGCTCGCTGGGTCATATGCAGAAATGTATCACATGGGGGTACACAACTGTATCACTTGGTGATACAGTTGTAGTGCGGTGCCGATCTGGTAGCGCAGACGAACTTCGATCCAAAAGGGGATTCCCCTATGGCCAGTCGAGAGAGGTAGACGAATGAGCGCGATCTTCAATACACCCTGCGCGACGTGTGGGGCTGAGCTGAATTCGAACCGGCCCTGCCTGTCGCCGAGCGGCGCGAAACGAGGGTCGCATCAGGCTCGGATCCAGACGCTCAAGCGCATGACGTCGACACACGAGGGTGTGGTGCGGATTCTGGCGGACGATCCCGGCCATGGGCTGACCGCTGGTGAAGAGTACGCGGCAACGCCGTACTGGCTCGATCCCGGAACCAAGGTGACTCTGCTCCGCCGCCTTAGCGATGGGTGGGACCCGAGCTGCAACGCCTACAACAGCGATATCGAGTTCGTTCGGTGGGGCGCCGCGCTGCAGGAAGCCTAAGTAGCGGCGACTCACGAAACGCCTGGACTTGAAGACTGGAGACCCACACATGCCCCTCATCACGTTCGTCGCAACGCTCGCGTTCGCGCTGACCTCGATCATCCTCGCGCTCACGTGGAGCCACCACCGACGCCGCGGAACCGGTGATCCGAACATCCTGTCGGCAGCTCTCAATCTGGCCGTCCTCAGTGGCTTGGTCGCGATCAGCTTCGGCCTGCAAGGTGTGCCCCTGCCCAACTCGGTGAGCAACGTCCTCGGCCTGCTCCTCATCGCAGGGGCACTAGTGGCGGCTTTCCGCGCAATCAGCGGATACCTGAAATGGTCACGCCCTCGCGATCGCCGCGCGCTGCAACAGGTTCAGGCCCGACGCCGGTTCCGGAACGAGGGCCCGGACATCGAGCGCCTGCCGTAGGCCGGCGCGCGTGGAGGGGAAGACGGTGAGCGAAGAGGATGAGACCAGGCCGACGCGCGCAGAGTGCGTGGTCGCGGAACTTGCCGCACGAGGATGGGTAGAGGTGGACAACACCGCGCTCAACGATCGCGCTGACATGCGTTCATGGACCAAGAACCGGCTGGTGTTCCATCTGCGGACCGGGCACCGCGGCCGCGTGTGCGGCGCATGGGCCTTCCGCGGCAACGCCAGCGACGTCATCGGCGCCACTGCCGCACACGCGATCGGCGTGACCCGCGGGCGCGACAAGTTCGGGCAGGCAATGGCCCTGCTAGAGCACATCGACCAACTCATTGAAACAGAACCGGCAGCGCCAGGCGCGCCTTGACATCTATAGGACCGTCGAAAGAGAGGAAGTACATGTCGAACAAGGAAGAGCAGGTATCGATCAACACTGTGGCAGCTGAGGCAAGCGGTGGTATCGGCAAACGAGCCCTCGTTGAGGACTTGATCACCGCGACCGAGGCAGCGGAGCCCGACGACAGGTTGATCTTCGGCAAGGTTGGAAGCGGCAAGGGCTATACGCCGAAGCTTCCACGCTGAGCGCGACCCACATAGCCCGGAAGCAGAAGGCCTTGTCAGTCCCATGCGAGAGGATGACGACGTGAAGACGATGGCAGCCCCAACAGTTGATTCCGCCGAGCTGGCCGCCGCGATCCGGCGGGATCTGGTGTACCTGACGCAGCCAATCTCGTGGCGCCACCAGGTCCTCACGACAGGCCCGCAGCACCGGTTCGCCCACTTCTGCCGCTCGGCGCTGGACGAGCTCGAGTACACCGACTCGTCCGTCCGTGTACCCCTGATTCGCGACCAGTGGTTGACGATACGGGCGCGATTCGCTCCGTCGTGGGCGGTGCGCCTGCGACCGTGGAACTGGATGAAGGTGTACGCCCCACCGGTGCCGAAGCGTCTCGCACCGCAGTCCAGTCGAGTGAGGAGCTAGCGATGGCTGACGACGAACGCGCCGAGCGCCGGCGACCCCGCAGCGCCGCCAAGCTCGCGGATCTGACCCTGATCGTGCGTGTCCCCGGCCGGCCCGCCGATGTCCGCACGTTCACCGACGCCGAGGCTGACGCCGCCCAACGCTACGCCGCCGAGCACGGATCTACTGTCGAACCGCTCGGGGGCACCCAGTAGCGAAGCCGACGCCAAAACGCCTCCGCTCTAACCGCGCGGACGGCGACCCGACAAGCCCAGATAACAGTGGAGAAGCAAGCATGAGCCCTGAAGGTGCGTTCAGATTTGAGCCGACGCGCCAAAGGTCAGCCGAGACCGTGAGGTTGATTCACAACGCGGTTGCCGCAAATAATGAAGTGATCTCTGCGTTTGTCGCCACGGAAAGGCAGATACGGCTTCTGATTCGACTGTCCTCGTTTGCCGTAGTCAACACACAGGGCGAATACCCGCCGGAACTAGACTCTGCCGTCGCGGATTTGGCGAGAGATCCATCTGCAGCGATGGAAAGCGTACGACAACGCTACACAGTAGGGGCGGAACCAAGCTGCATCGGATCCGCCGAATACGTACCCGACAAGAACTCACCTTGCCCCGTCTGCGGCCAACAAGCAGCCACGCTCTTGGTGGCGGAACAACACGTAGTTCTTGCTCACACGCTTACCAAGGATGCGCGAGGAGGGCGCCTGCTCATCGGCCTCTTGCGTTCTATCGTTAAGGAGTTGACCGGATAGACGGACGAGCATCAAAACGACTTAGCTCGACAGTGCCATGACAACAAAGGAGGAAGCGATGCTGAGTACCGCACTCGCTATCACCGCGATCCTGAGCGTGATCGCCAGCTGCGCACTGAGTGTCCACCAGCTCCGCCGCATCACCCCGAGGGGACCAGCATGACCAGGGAACTCAAGCCTGCAGCAGCCCGTGAAGGCCTCCTACCTATGCTGGCGGCACTGGGTGCACTCGTGGCTATTTGCGGAGTACTGGTCGCCGGCGGCGTCGCACACGGGGCCACTGTGCCGGAGGCACTCTCGACGGTCATCTTCCCGCCCGCGTTGATGATCGCCGTCGCGGTGGGTGTGCTGCGGCGCAGCGGGAGACCGTGGCCGTGGGCGGCAACGCTATGGGCGGGTGGATCGCTGCTCCTTGCGCCGGCCTTCGGATGGGTCGGGCTCGGTGCGGCACTCTTGATCGGTCTCGGGCTGTGGTGGGGAGCCCGCCGCGCGATGCTGGCGTGACGAGACGAGACCCACGTGGCGGACAGACCGGACCGCTGGCACATCACACGATGCCCGGCGTTCACAACGCTCAGCCAGGCTGAGCAAGACACCATCGACGCCGTGGAGGGCGGCGAGTGCCCTCCCGAACCGGCGAGACGATGCGAGCTCATCGGCGGACACGAGGGGCTACACCATGCGCACGTGCAGACCACCGGAAACGACACCCGCGAGATGTGGCTGATATGGGGCGACGCTCACGCTCATGAGTTCCAGTGGCTACCGGAATGCACACTGACCGTGCCGATGTCGACCCCCGGATACACCGAGCCGAAATCAGCGGGCACCAGCTGCATGCTCTTCCACGGGCACAACGGCGCGCATGACCTCGGCGGCGGGCAGTTGTGGTGGTGGGGAGATCGCCGCTCACCGTTCGCCGGCCCCATGCGGCACAGGTGACGTACAGCTCGCGGGGTCCTACTGTCCATTTCCGTGTGACCTGATGCGGCAGCCCGCGGCTCTACCTCGCGTGCGTCAGGTCAAGTAAGACACTCCCCGCCTGCTGTGTCATTTGACCTGATACCGACTTGATGCGGGATCACGATCTGAGCATTGATGATGTCAGGTCAAGTGGGACAAACAGGCAGTTGCACCGGGTCGAGTGAACTGCGTCAGGTCGTCAGGGACAGGACACCTACGCGCTTAGCGCACTCGCCTGCGCACCGATCACATCTGCCCGCAGGCGAGTGATAGTCCACGCGTAGGTAGTCGACTCGATATCTCGGCGGCCGGCGGCGATCACCGTTTCGGTCGCCGCTCGCTCGAGGCGCGCCCGGGAAATCTCCGGATCAAAGGGGATCTCCACACCAGGCGGGGGCGCAAGCGCCGCAGCCATCCGGGCATCGCGGTCCGCAGCGACAAGGTCTTCGGCCGCATGGGCGAGCTGCTCGATCAACTCTGCCGGCGGGGTGACCCGTGACTCGAGGAACCGCAGGGCCTCAGCGCGCAAATGGTGGGCACCCGGCAGCAGCATCCCGGCGGGAGTCAGGTGCGCCTGGGCGTCCGCCGCGAGGCTCGCGCATTGATCCGCCGCGTCGTTGCCGCTCAAGCTGCGCATGTAGGCCACGCGCTCGGGCGAGACGGTGAGCTCGAAGCGGTCCGCTCCCCCTAGCTTCTTGCCCGGATCGGTAACGGCGAGGAAGGATTCAGCGCCAACGTTCTTCAGGTAGGCCCGGCTGGGGTGCGTGGTGGCGATCGCCGTGATGTCCGCGTTGAGGAGCTTCGCCTCCTCGAGCAGCGGCCGCACGGGGTCGTCGACGTAGGCCCAGCGCTCGGCCTCTGGGCGATCCCACAGCAGATCAGCATCACGAGGAATCCTCACGCCCTGCGGGAACCAACTCGCGTCGCTCGAGGCGACGACGAGCTGCTTGCGCCCTCCTGTCGTGAGCACCGCCGCCGCCCAGTGCAGACCGCTCTCTGGGGTATCCGTACCGCCGGCCGCGGCGAGGTGCCCCCAGATCGAGGCAACGACGCTGCTCGCCCACTCCGCATCCGCCGGCACCTCATCGCGGGCGGGAGCTGCGGACGCGGCTACGGGGAACGCGCCGATGAACGCCGCATCACCACCGACCGTGCCGCTGCTCGAGACGACCGGGCCCGGCGCCGGAGCAGCAGGCGGTGGTGGTGTGGATGCAGCGGCCGGCGAACCTGCGGGCGACGACGGAGAGCCCGTGTGGGCCACCTGCTGCGTTCCCGCGGCCGCGGGCGGGACGGCGGCCTGCTGGGGCGCAGGAGCACCGGCCGGCGCCCCGGCCTGGACCGCTACCGGCGGCGCCGCCGGTGCCGAGGGTCCGGGCCCCACAGAGGGCGCTACCGGCGCGGCAGCTGATGCCGCCGGCATGACCGGAGCTGCGGAGGCGGCCGGCACCGGTGCAGGAGATGCTGCGGCGGCCGACGCCAGCGGGTTGACTGGCGCGACAGCCGACGTCATTGGAGCGGGAGCCGCAGAGGAGACCGGTGCAGCGGCTGCAGCACTCACAGCTGCCGCTGGCGGCGCTCCGACGAACGGGGTGGCTGCGGTCACTGGGCTGCCCGCCGTCGGCCCTGGGGCAGCAGGAGTGCCTGTAGGCGCTGATGAAGGTCCCCCCGAGCTGGAGGTTCCAGTCGATGCCGGTGTCACGCCGCCGCCACTCATACCGGGCCCAACACTGTCGACGCCACTCGACGGCGCACCTCCCCCGCTCGACACTGAGGGAGCTCCCGACGGCACCTGCGGACCGCCAGATGGTGCGCCTGGCGCACCGCCAGGACTAGTCGCTGAAGCAACGCCAGCGGGAGACGAAGGGGAAGCGCTGGGTGAACCTCCCCCTGGACTTCCAGGGGTGGATAGGGACGGGGTGGATCCAGGCGCAGTCGGAGTACCCGCACCGACCGTCTGTGCAGGCACAGCCGCAGGGGCTCCATTAACGGCACTCTGCACCGGCGAAGATCCCGCCTGCGAAGTCGAAGCCCCCGCCGACGTGGGAGCCCCATCAACAGCACTCTGCACCGGCGAAGATCCCGCCTGCGAAGTCGAAGCCCCCGCCGACGTGGGAGCCCCATCAACAGCACTCTGCACCGGCGAAGATCCCGCCTGCGAAGTCGAAGCCCCCGCGGACGTGGGAGCCCCGTCAACAGCACTCTGAATCGCTGGGGCCGCCGCGCCGGCTAGCGTGACGAACGGATTGTCGCCCAAGCTGAGTGATGCCGAGATTGCTTGGACTTGCGCTCGCCCTTCTTGAATTAGTTGTTGGATAGCTGGGTTGGGGTCTTGGCCAGCCGCGGTTGCGGCTGCCCGCGCTGCCTCGATCTCCGTTTCAATCTGGTAGACCGTTTCTGCTTGGGCAGAGGCGATTGAGGTCAGGGAGCGTGCAGCGTTCGACAGTGCGCCCGCAGCTGCGGTGAACTGCTCAGCGAGGGATGCGAGTGGGATGAACTGTTGTGCCCAGGTTCCAGATCCGGTTTCGACGAACACGCCCTTTCCGGCTTGCCCCATTCGCGCGGCCTCGGCCGTGCCGGCAGACACTTCGTTCATCAGGGCGGCAGCCCTTTGACTCGCCTGGAGCGCGCGATTTGCCAGATCGGCTGGGTCTATCGCGGATTCCCAGAATCCGGCGAGGATTTGCTCGGCGTGCTCGGTTGCCGGCTTCGGAATGCCCATCCACAGGATCCTTAGGCGCAGGCCGCGTTGACCGCGTTCGCTGATGAGAGAGAGTCCTTGCCGAGTGCGTCCAATTCACTCTGGGAGGCTCGTCGTTCCAGGGCTCGGGCGAACTTCTCGGAGTTGTTCACCCAATCCTGTACAGCCTCGCCCAACGGTTGGGCAGTGTTGGGCGATATGCGTTGAGCCACGCGGTTGTTGACCTGCCGGAGCGTGTCCACCTTCGCCTGGAAGCCAGGGGCGTCGTAGTTGACCGGGGGCGGGAAGGTTGGCTTCTCCTTGGAGAGCACGGTGATGGTCGAGCAGACGCTGAGCTTGGTCGTGAGGGTGCCGGTGAGTGGGACGTTGACCGCGTCGTTAGCCGGGGGCTGGGTGGCCGCCGCGGACGCCGATGGTGTGGAGGCCACCGGTGTCTGTGTGGGGCGGGTGAGGATGACGGCGATGACCGCGACGGCGGCCAGTACGACGACCGCTGCCGCGGCGATCACGGTGATGATGATCGGCTTGTTGCTGCGCTGCGGCGGCGGGTTGTACGGCGGCAACGCTGGGCGCTCGAGCTGATGGGTCATCGTCCTGCCCCTGTCGTTGGGTCGTTTCGTTTGAGTATGACGTGTTGCGGCGGTGTTGTCACGGGGGATGATGCGCTTTTAACCCACCGTGATGGGGTGCCGCGTTGTCTCCTACTTCGCGGTGGACGTCGGGAAGGGTGGTGCGGAGTCATCGCCTGCCGACCGGCTGGGGCTCGCTTCAATGATGGGGAGCGCGCCGATCTGCTGGTCGACGACGGGCAGTGCGCCTTCGTAGATCGGCTTGGTCTCCTCGATTTCGGTGCCGCGTTTGACTCCGTTGTTCGCGCCGGCACCGGCGCCGGCTGCGGGTGGGACGCCGCCCATTGGGGTGCCCATCGGCATGGGCGTGGCGGCGGCGACGACGTTGTTGCCGCCGCGGGTGCCGGAGTTGTTGGTGGGTAGTGCGGTGGATCCGACCGGGGCGACTCCTGCGGGTGAGGTGGTGGCGCCGGTGTCCGCGCTGGTGTCGGGGATACCTCCCCCGCCGCCGCCTCCCCCGCCGCCGCCGGCGCCGATGCCTGGGTCGATGCCTGCGCCGGCGCCGGGGTCGATGCCTGCGCCGAGGCCCGGGTCGGTGGCGTCGTCGTCGGTTCCGAGGAGGTCGGAGTTGGTGAGCTGTTCCGAGGCGCCGGAGAGAAGTTGGGAGCCTGCTTGTCCGATTTGCTGGCTGACCTGCTGGAATTGCTGTCCGACTTGCTGCAGGCCTTGGGTGCCGGCTTGGAGTACTCCGGCTCCGACTTGGGCGGCGACTTGCGCGGCCTGGGTCGTGGGGTCGCCTTCGCCGGTGGCTTCGGCGGCGCGGGCGCGGGCTTCGGCTTCGATCGACTTTGGATCGAGGGGGTTGCCGGGCGCGGTCGGGGTGCCTTCGGGGGTGACGCCGTCTTGGAACTTGCCGGCGTTCCGTTGGTCGCCGTTCTCGATGAGTTGGGTGCCGGCGAGGGTGGCCTGGTGTGTCTGCTGTTGGCCGGTGGTGATCTTGGTGATGGCTGGTTGGATGGCGGGGTTGATGCCGGCGATGAGGCTGGCGACCTGGGCGCCTTGGGGGCTGGTGGAGCCGGGTGGTGCGGTGACGGCGTTGAGGGTCGCTTGTGCGGCGGTGGTCGCGGAGGAGCCGCGTGTGAAGAGGCCTTGCGAGGCGGTGCGGTGTCCTGTGGGGTTGATGTCGTCGATCGGTCCGGTCACTGCGGGTTCCTCCTATGCAGCGTGCATATTCATGCTGCGATGTTGAGGTGAGGTTAGGTCTTGACCGTGGTGTAGGTCCAGCCTGCCCCGAGTGCGGTTCCGATGCCAGCGAAGGCGTTGTCGATGGGGTTGGCGATCGCGGTGGTGTCGTGTTTGCCGGCGGTGATGCCGACGATCGCGAAGTTGATGTATGCGCCGCTGGAGTCCTTGGGGCCGTCGAGGTACTGGATGACGGGGCCGCCGCTGTCGCCTGCTTGGACGGGGGTGGTCATGGAGAGGGTTGTGGCGGTGGTTGCGGTGACTTTGCCGCAGGCGCGGCCGCT
>JBEBXD010000094.1:0-16737 GCA_040391845.1 Tsukamurella paurometabola
CGCCGGGCCCGTCGTGGAGGGCCGACGGTGCGCGTTCGGTCACCTCAACGCGCCCGTCGCCGCGTACTGCACGCGGTGCGGCGCACTGGTGGACCGGCGCGCCCCGCTGGAGACCGGGCCGCGGCCGCCGCTGGGACTGCTCGTGGCCGACGACGGCACCGCGTTCGTGGTGGAGAACGACATGGTGATCGGGCGGGATCCGGCCGCGTTCGTCGCCCAGCGCGGCGGCCGGGCACCGGGCCCCGCCGGGCGGCTCGTACCGATCGTGCTGCCGGATCGCACGGGCGCCCTGTCGCGCGCGCACCTGGAGATCCGGATCGACGGCTGGCAGGTGCTCGCCGTCGACGTGGGCTCCGCCAACGGGACCTGGGTCCGCCCGCCGGGCGCGGCCCAGCCGCTACGCCTGCCGCCGGGCCAGCCCGTGCCCCTGAGCGTGGGCTCCGACATTCACCTGGGCGGCCGGATCCTGCAGCTCCAGGACGGCGTCGGGGCCTGAGCGACAGCTACTTCGAGACGTCGGCGGTGGGCTCGGGGCTGCCGGTGGCCTGGAAGATCACGCGCCGGCCGATCTCCACCGCGTGATCGGCGAACCGCTCGTAGTAGCGGCCCAGCAGTGTCACGTCGACCGCGGCGGCCACGCCGTGCTTCCACTCCCGGTCCATCAGCACGGTGAACAGGTGCCGGTGCAGGTCGTCCATCGCATCGTCCTGCTCCTCGATCTCCGCGGCCTGCTTCGGATCGCCGGTGACCAGCACCTCGCGGGCGGAGTTCGCGAGTTCCACCGCGAGCCGGCCCATCTCGGCGAAGTAGCCGTTGACCTCCTCGGGCAGGGTCTTGTTCGGGAAGCGGCGGCGGGTCACCTTGGCGACGTGCAGCGCCAGCGCGCCCATCCGGTCCACATCGGCCACGATCTGGAACCCGGAGACCACCATCCGCAAGTCGCTGGCGACCGGGGCCTGCAGCGCGAGCAGGGAGAACGCCTCCTCCTCGGCGCGGCGGCTCAGGCGCACGATCTCGTCGTGCTCGGTGATGACCTCCTCGGCCAGCGCGAGATCCGCCTGGAGCAGCGAGTTGGTCGCCTTCTCCATCGCGATGCCCGACTTGTCGCAGATGTCGCCGAGAATGTCGTTGAACGCAGCCATCTGCTCGTTGTACGCCTTACGCATGTGCGCAGTATATCGGCACATTCGTACGCAACCGCATCGCAGAGTGAACGGCGGGTGAACGGTCTCAGCCGCCGCTGGTCTCCTCCTCGGCGCCCGGCATCGCCGCGGCACCCGTCTCCCACGGGTCGTCCAGCCAGCCCTCGGGCAGCACCACCTTGCCCGGGGTGCCCTGCCGGCCGCGGGGCCCCTCGGCGTCCTTGGGGAACGGCACGGCGGGGTCCAGGGTGTCCAGCAGCGCGCGCAGGTCGGCGAGCGTCTTCACGGTGGCCAGGCGCGTGCGCAGCTCGCCGCCGGCGGGGAAGCCGCGCAGGTACCAGGCGACGTGCTTGCGGATCTCCCGCATGCCCTTGTCCTCGCCGTGGTGCGCCGCGAGCAGCTCGCCGTGCCGGTACATGATCTCGGTGACCTCGCCCAGGTGCGGCGGCGTCGGCATCGGGGTGCCGTTGATCGCCGAGGAGAGTTCGGAGAACAGCCAGGGGCGGCCGAGGCAGCCGCGGCCCACGACGACGCCGTCGCAGCCGGTGCGGTCCATCATGGTGACGGCGTCCTCCGCGGCGAAGATGTCGCCGTTGCCGAGCACCGGGACGGTGTCGCCGAAGTGGTGGTGCACGTGGTCCTTGAGCCGGGCGATCTCGTCCCAGTCGGCCCGGCCCGAGTAGCGCTGCGCGGCGGTGCGGGCGTGCAGGGCGACCGCGACCGCGCCCTGCTCGGCCGCGATCCGGCCGGCGTCGAGGTGGGTGTGGTGCTCGTCGTCGATGCCGACCCGGAACTTGACGGTCACGGGGATCTCCTCGGCGCCGGCGGGCCGCCCGTCCGCGACGCCACGGACCGCGGCATCGACGATGGACGCGAACAGGTTCCGCTTGTACGGCAGCGCGGAGCCGCCGCCGCGGCGGGTGACCTTGGGGACGGGGCAGCCGAAGTTCATGTCCAGGTGGTCGGCGAGGCCCTCCTCGGCGATCATCCGCGCCGCCTCGTAGGTCCACTTCGCGTCCACGGTGTACAGCTGCAGGCTGCGCGGGTCCTCGTCCGGGGCGAACGTGGTCATGTGCATCGTCACGGGGTGCCGCTCGACGAGGGCGCGGGCGGTGACCATCTCGCACACGTACAGCCCCGCGACGGTGCCGGTGCGCGCGCGCTCCAGCTCGCGGCACAGGCTGCGGAACGCCACGTTGGTGACGCCCGCCATCGGCGCGAGCACGACGGGGGAGTCGAGCTCGAACCGGCCGATGCGCAGCTTGGGCTGCGTGGCGGCGGCTGTGGTCATCAGAGGTGTCCTCCCGTGGTCGTATCCCATGATCGCTGGCGGCGGCCGGTTCCGGCAAACCGGTGCGGCGGCGGAACGACGGAACCCGCCGTGCCCGGAGGGCGCAGCGGGTTCCGTGTGAGTCGGTGCTAGACGGCCAGACCGGCCTTCTCGCGCTTGGCGGCCTCGCGGGCCAGCGAGCGGTCGCGCATCTCCTCGAACTTCACGGCGGCGGCCTCGAGCTCCTCGAGGAACGCGGCGAGCTCCTCGCGGGTGCGCTCGCCCTCGGGGCCGAAGTCCTCGCGCTCGAAGATCTTCCACTTGCGCAGGACGGGCATGACGACCTCGTCCTTGTGCTGGCGCAGGTCGTAGATGCCGTGCTTGGCCATGAGCACACCGTTGCGGCGGAAGTCGGGCATGCCGGCGCCGGGCATCTCGAAGTGCTTGATGGTGTCGGTGATCGAGCGGATCGCCTGGTCCGGGACCAGGTCGAGGCCGGCGGCCGAGATGTTGCGGTAGAAGATCATGTGCAGGTTCTCGTCCGCCGCGATGCGCTGCAGCATCTTGTCGGCGATCGGGTCCGCGCACACCTTGCCGGTGTTGCGGTGGCTCACGCGGGTGGCCAGCTCCTGGAAGGTCACGTACGCCACGGAGTGCAGCATCGTCATCTTCTCTTCGGTGTGCTGCGCGACCTTGCCCTGCGGATCCCACCCGTTGGTCATGTGGATCATGCGGGCCTCTTCGAGCTTCACCGGATCCACGCCGCGGGTCACCACGAGGTAGTCGCGCATCGCGATGCCGTGGCGGTTCTCCTCGGCGGTCCAGCGGCCGACCCAGTGGCCCCAGGCGTCGTCCATGGAGAAGTTGGCGGCGATCTCCCGGTGGTAGGTCGGGAGGTTGTCCTCCGTGAGGAGGTTGGTGATCATCGCGGCCTTGGCGACCTCGTCGAGCCGGGACTCCTCGGGGTCGTAGTCGTGACCGCCGAGGGCGGCGTAGTTACTGCCGTCCTCCCACGGGATGTAGTCGTGCGGGCTCCAGTCCTTCGTCATCGAGAGATGGCGATTGACGTTGTCCTCGGCGACGCCAGAGAGCTCCTTGAGAAGCTCGAGCTGGGTGAGTTGGCGGGTCGACATCATTCCTCTTCCGACGTTTGGACTTGTTCCAGATTATCTCCGGAGTCTACGCACTCCGGGCTGCGGACTCAACGTACTCTGCGAGAAGGTGACACGTTCTCCTGCGGACTCGCGGTTGCAACAGAGCTCGGGCCGTCTCGATCCGATGGCGCACCCGGGACATCGCCGAGCGCGGCGCGGCCGTTAACGCTCGCGGAGTGAGGCGTACGTCACAGTATCCAGCCCAGTTCGCGCGCCCGCACCGCGGCCTCGTAGCGGTTGGCGGTGCCCAGCTTCGCCATCGCCGAGGACAGGTAGTTGCGGGTGGTGCCCGCGCTCAGGTGCGCCCGCCGGGCGATCTCGTCCACCGATGCCCCATCGGCCGCGAACTCCAGCACGTCGGCCTCGCGGGCCGTGAGCGGGGAGTCCCCGGCGCTGATGGCCTCCGCGGCGAGCTCGGGGTCCACGTACCGGCCGCCGCCGTGGACGGTACGGATCACCTGCGCCAGCGTGGCGGCCGGCGCCGTCTTGGGGAGGAAGCCGCGGACCCCGGTCGAGAGGGCGCGCTTGAGGTATCCGGGCCGGCCGTGGCTGGTGACGATGAGGATCGCCGCCCCCGGCGTGCGGCGCAGCAGCTCGGCGGCGGTGTCGATCCCGTCCGGGCCGGGCATCTGCAGATCGATCACCGCGACCGGCGCGTCCAGTCCCTCCTCGGCGCGCCGGTCCCACAGCGCGATCAGCTCGGTGCCGGACGCCGCCTCCGCCGCCACCGTGATGTCCGGTTCCAGGTCGAGCAGCGCTGCCATCGCGGTCCGGATCAGGTGCTCGTCGTCGGCGAGAACCACGTCGATCGTCGTCGGTTCCTCGGCCGTCACGGTGCCTCCCAGGTCGCGGTCAGGACGAATTCGGTGCCCTCGCGGGCACCGTCGAGATCGGCGCCCACCGCCCGGAGCCTCCCACGCAGGCCGTCGATGCCCGACGGTGCGCCGGCGGGCCCGAGCGCACCGTCGTTGCGCAGGACCAGGCCCGACGGGACCAGCGTGAGCACCGCCTGCGTGGCGGACGAGTGCTTGACGATGTTGGTGGTGCCCTCCCGGACCACCCAGGCGGCGGCCTCGTGCAGGGCGGCGGGGACCGCGTGCGGTTCGCCGATCACGCGGAGCTCGCACCCGGCCGCGGAGAGCAGGGAACGCGCGCCGGCCACCTCGGTGCCGAGGTCGATCCCGCGGTAGCCGCGGACCAGGCTGCGGGTGTCCTCCATCGACGAGGCGGCGAGCGCCTTCACCTCGTCCATCTCGGCGGCCGCGCGCTCGGCGGCGCCGGCGCGGGCGAGGGTCGCCGCCAGCTCGCTCTTGACGGCGATCGCGGAGAAGGCGCGGCCCACCACGTCGTGCAGGTCGCGGGAGAACCGCAGCCGCTCCTGCGCCACCCGCAGCTCGGCGGCCACGTGTTTCGACTCCTCGAGTTCGGTGAGCACCTGCAGGCTCCACACGGTGGTCCGCGCCGTCCACATGAGGAACAGCCCCAGCGCGAACAGGACCGCGCCCAGCTGTGCCGGCCGATCCGAGACCATCAGCGCCGTGGCCGCCGCGCCGCCGAGCAGCAGCCACCACCGCAGCCTCAGGAAGGGCAGCACGGCGCACGCCGCCAGGCAGTAGGTGAGGACCGCGACGACCCCGGCGTCGGTGCTCGCCCCCTTCGCAACGCCGCCGGCCCGCGCGATCGTGACGGACACCAGCCACACGACGGTGACGCCGGCGATCGCGAAGTACCAGGCGATGCGCCGCTGGCGCGGGCTCATCCGTAGGGACAGATCGGGCTGCGCCTCGATCCCCGCGATCGCCGCGAGGCCCACCACGGCGATGCCGAGGGTGGGCCAGGCGCCGGTGCCGGAGACGAGCAGCGAGAGCACGATCGACAGGATCGCCGCGTGCAGCGCCAGGCGCATGTACAGGCGGAACTTGTCGGGGCTCGATAGGCCGCGCCACCACGCGGGCAGGCCGCGGGGCGTCACTCGGGTTCGTCCCGGCGGAACCGTCCCGGGCGGGGACGGGCGACTGCTCCGGTCGTCACTCGCGGTCGTCCCAACGGAACCACCGCGTGGCGAGAAGGAGTGCGATCACGGTCCACACCGCCAGTGTCGCAAGCGGGCGGCCGGTCTCGCCGAAGGTGGCGGCGAATCCGAGCGGCGCGGCGTCATCGGGGGCACCGGGCGCGAGGCCCGCCTGGCCGAGCCGGATCAGGTCGGAGACGGCCGCGAAGGGCGTCCAGTCGGCGAGCAGGGCGAGCCGCTCCGGCAGGATCTGGCGGAGCCCGCCCATCCCCACCATGGACACGACCATCACGGGCATCGAGGTGATCTGCGCCGCCTCCGCGTTCTTGGTCATCGCGCTGGTGGCCAACGCCAGGAGGGTGAAGATGCCCAGGCCCGCGATCAGCGCGAACAGCATCAGCAGCGGGTTCACGGGCAGCGGCCCGCCCGCGCCGTACACGGCGGCGGCCACGATCGCGGCGCCGATCGCGGTGAGCGCGACGCCGGGGACGGCGGGCGCGGTCAGGATCTGCAGGTCCGAGGATTCGCCGGTGCGCAGCCGCTTGAGCACGCCCTCCGAACGGCGGGTGGTGACCATCGACAGCACCGAGTAGTACTGCACCATCAGCAGCGCCAGCAGCGCGAACGACTCCAGGACGAGCGCGACGCCCAGCGGCTTCGGGGCCTGGTTCCCGCGGGCGATGAAGAACAGCAGCAGCGGCATCCCCACGGGAAACACGGTGCCCATGAACAGCAGGGTCTTGTTCCGCCGGAACTGCAGGTACTCGGCGCGGGCCAGAGCGCGCAGCGGGTGCCGGCCGTACCCGACCCCGGGGCGGGCAGTGGTGGTGGCGGTCATGGGCGGGCTCCGATCGGTGCGGGGGCGTCGGCCGCGTCGCTCTCGCTCGCGATGGCGAGGAACACGGACTCGAGGGACGGGTGCCGGGCCTGCAGCCCGGAGAGCGCCAGGCCGCGGTCGGCGGCCCAGGCGAGCAGGGTGTGCAGGTCGTCCTGGAGGCGGTGGGTGCGCAGGGCGACCCGGCCGGCACCGTCGGACTCCGTACTGCTCCAGGACCCGGACAGCGCGGGCAGGGGCACGGCCGGATCGTCGAGCTCGATCTCCGCGGGGTGCCCCTCGACGATCTCGCGCAGCGTGCCCAGCCGGGCGACGGCGCCGCGGTGCAGGATCGCGATGCGGTCGGCGAGCGCCTCGGCCTCGTCGAGGTAGTGGGTGGTGAGCACCATGGTGACGCCGTCGCGCTTGAGGTCGGCGAGCAGCTTCCAGGTGGCGCGGCGGCTCTCCGGGTCCAGTCCGGTGGTGGGCTCGTCCAGGAACAGCAGGCGGGGTTGGCCGATGAGGGCGCACGCCAGGTCGACGCGGCGCTGCTCGCCGCCGGAGAGGGCTCGCACCCGCACGTCGGCGCGGTCGGTGAGCCGCACCCGCTCGAGGACGGCGTCGGCGGTGGTGGGATCGCTGCAGGTGCCGCGCCACATCTCCAGGGTCTCGCGCACGGTCAGCTCGGCGGGCAGGCCACCCGACTGCAGCATGATGCCGGTCAGCGGCCGCACCCGCCGCCGGTCGCGCCGCGGGTCCATGCCGAACACCGCGAGCTCGCCGCCGCTGGGCTCGGCGAGTCCCTCGAGCAGGTCGAGCGTGGAGGTCTTGCCCGCGCCGTTGGTGCCGAGGAGCGCGAACACCTCGCCCGCTCGGACGTCCAGGTCGATGCCGCGGACCGCCTCGTAGGCGCCCTCGCCCGAGCCGTAGGTGCGGCGCAGGCCGGTGGCCGCGATCACGGGGGCGCTCATCGGCCGGACCACCTGCGCTGCCCGAGCACCTGCCGCACCGCGAGATGCGCCGTGACCGCGCCGGCGATCAGCGCGGCGAGCAGCAGGGGCGGCTGCAGCAGGACGACGGCGAGGGCGATCACGATCACGGAGGTCACGATCACCGCGCCCTCCCGGGCCCGGGTCGGCGCGGGGCCGAGGCGGACCGAGTCCATGAGGAGATCGTGCAGCGGGCTGGTCGACGGTGGCGCGGGGCGGCGGGCCCCGCTGTGGGCGGTGTGCAGATCGTTGGCGTTCATGGGATCAAGCTTCGCCGCGATCAGGCCCGGCCAGTAGTGCGCGCTGTCAGGGCTTTTCCGCTGGTTGTCACCGATGGGCGGTGACATCTGTCATGCCGGAGGGAGTGGCGGAGTTCCGCGCGATCATGAATTCGTTACCGAATCTTTTCCCGGTTTTCGTCCGCCGGACGGGGAAGTGCAGCACGCTACGGCAGTGACCGCCACGACCGAACGGGTGGAGCCATCACCCAAGACGGGGCCGGCCGCCAACCTGGTACTCAAGGACAACCTGCTGTTCCTGTTGTTCGTGGTGCCGAACCTGGCGCTGTTGGCCGTCTTCACCTATCGCCCGCTGATCGACAACGTGCGACTGAGCTTCCACGACTGGTCGCTCGCCGGCTCGGAGCCCGCGAAGTGGATCGGCCTGGACAACTACCGCGAGTTCTTCAGCAAGGCGGAGAGCTGGCAGGTCGTCACCGTCACGCTGATCTTCACCGTGAGCGCGGTGGTCTTCTCGATGGTGCTCGGGCTGGCGCTGGCGATGCTGCTGGACCAGAACCTCAAGGGCCGCAACCTGGTCCGCTCTGCCGTGTTCGCGCCGTTCGTGATCTCGGGCGCGGCGATCGGCGCGGCGTTCTACTTCGTGTTCAACCCGCAGTTCGGCGCGGCGGCCTCGATCCTCTCCTGGTTCGGGATCGAGAGCCCGGACTTCTACCAGAATCCGGGCTGGGCGCTGTTCCTGGTGACCTTCACCTACATCTGGAAGAACCTGGGCTACACCTTCGTCATCTACCTCGCCGCGCTGCAGGGGCTCAACAAGGATCTCGACGAGGCCGCCGCGATCGACGGGACGCCGGCGTGGCGCAAGTTCTGGCGGGTCACGCTGCCGCAGTTGCGCCCGGCGACGTACTTCCTGTCGATCACGGTGCTGCTCAACAGTCTTCAGGTGTTCGACATCATCAACATCATGTTCCCCGCGGGCGGCCCGCAGGGCGGCACCACCACGATGGTGTTCGACATCTACTGGCAGACCTTCCGGAACCAGCGCGCCGGGTACGGCGCGACCATCGCGACGATCATGTTCCTCGTGCTGCTGATCGTGACCGTGGTGCAGGTGCGGATGATGGACCGGGGGGACGACAAGTGAGCAGGCTGCTGAGATCCGGCCCCGCGGGCGGCACCGGGATGAAGGTTCTGGGGTACCTCGGGATGCTGGCCACGCTGGCGCTGGTGGCCGTCCCCGTGTACTTCATCGTCATCACCTCCTTCAAGGACCGGTCGGACATCTTCGTCTCGCCCGCCACCTGGTGGCCGCCGTCGTGGTACCCGCAGAACTACAGCTATGTGACGAAGGAGATCCCGTACTGGGACTACCTGCGGAACTCGGCGATCATCACCCTGGTCACCGGCACGATCAAGTTCGTGCTCGGGGTGAGCACGGCGTACGCGCTGGTGTTCCTGCGGTTCCCGTTCAAGAAGCTGCTGTTCCTCGTGGTGATCGCGGCGCTCATGGTGCCCAACCAGATCACGGTGATCTCCAACTACGCGCTGATGGCGGACTACCGCAACACCTTCTTCGGCATCATCGTGCCGCTCGCCGGCGTCGCCTTCGGCACGTTCCTCATGCGCAACCACTTCCTCTCCCTGCCGAAGGAGATCGTGGAGGCCGCGCGCATGGACGGCGCCGGGCACCTGCGGCTGCTGTTCCGGGTGATCCTGCCGATCTCGATCCCCACCATGGTGGCCTTCGCCGTCATCACGCTGGTGAACGAGTGGAACGAGTACCTCTGGCCGTTCCTCATGTCGGACAACGCCGCCGTGGCGCCGCTGCCCGTGGGCCTCACGCTGCTGCAGAACACCGAGCAGGGCGTGAACTGGGGTCCGGTCATGGCGGCCACCCTGCTGACGGCGCTGCCCATGCTCATCGTCTTCCTGATCCTGCAGCGGCAGATGATCAAGGGCCTGACCTCCGGCGCCGTCAAGGGCTGACCGGACCACCACAGAAGAAACACCAGAGAACACACCGAGGAGAGACTCATGGGCGACTTCACACGGCGCGGTTTCCTCGCCACCGGCCTCGCGGCGACCGCCGCGGTGGCGGCGGCGTGCGCGGGATCGGGTTCGGGCGGCGGCTCCTCGAACTCCGGCGACAGCGGTGGCGACATCACGCTGCGCTTCCTCACCAATCACCCGGGCAGCTCGAAGGAGACCGAACAGGAGCTGATCGACGCCTTCCAGAAGGCCAACCCCGGCATCAAGGTGGAGCTGCTGGACGGCGGCAAGAACTACGAGCAGGTGGCGCAGAAGTTCCAGACCTCGCTGACCGGCGGCACCAAGCCCGATGTGGTCGTGGTCTCCGACGTCACCTGGTTCAACTTCGCGCTGAACAAGCAGATCGCGCCGCTCGACGACCTGTTCGCCGGTGCGGGGCTCAAGCCCGACGAGTACGTGGATTCCCTGCTGGCCGATACGAAGTTCGACGGCAAGCACTACGCGGTGCCCTACGCCCGCTCGACGCCGCTGTTCTACTACAACAAGGACGTGTGGAAGAAGGCGGGGCTCGAGGACCGCGGGCCCAAGGACTGGGACGAGTTCGTGCAGTGGGCCCCGCGCATCCAGGAGGCGATCGGCGGCGATAAGAAGGCCCTCGTGATCGCGGACTCGGAGAACTACATCGACTGGGTCTTCGAGGGCTGGAACTGGTCCAAGGGCGGGGCGTACTCCGACGGCTGGGACCTCAAGTTCACGACCCCCGAGTCGATCGCCGCGGCCAACCAGCTCAAGGAGGTCATCGGCAAGTGGGGCCGCGTGGTCACCACGCCGGAGAACGACTTCGGCGCCGGCCTGGCCGCCGCGACGCTGCAGTCCACGGGCTCGCTGAAGACCATCACCACCACCGCCAAGTTCGGGGTGGGCACCGCCTTCATGCCGGGCCCGGCGGGCAAGTCGTGCCCCACCGGCGGCGCGGGCGTCGCGGTCACGGAGGGGATCTCGGCCGAGCGCAAGGCTGCGGCCGTGAAGTTCATCGAGTTCCTCACCAACACGGCGAACACGTCGAAGTTCACGCAGGCCACCGGTTACATGCCGGTGCGCAAGGCGGCGGTCGACGAGCCGACGATGAAGGCCTTCATCGAGAAGAACCCGAACTTCGGCACCGCGGTCAAGCAGCTCCCGCTGACCCGGGTCCAGGACAACGCCCGCGTGTTCGTGCCGGGCGGCGGCGAGGACATCGGCAAGGCCCTGCAGCAGATCGCGACAGGCGGCGATGCGGCCGCGGTGCTCGGGGCGCTGCAGAAGACGATCCAGGGCAAGATCGATTCGCAGATCAAGCCCAAGCTGCCGAAGTAGTAGCGCGGCAGCATCTTCCAGACGGAACTAGGAGTGACAGGAACACCATGGCAACGGTGCGTTTCGACGGGGCGAGCGTCCAGTACCCGGGCGCCGACCGGCCCTCGGTGAGCTCTCTCGAGCTCGACATCGCCGACGGGGAGTTCTTGGTGCTGGTCGGCCCCTCCGGGTGCGGCAAGTCCACCAGCCTGCGGGCGCTGGCCGGGCTGGAGGCCGTCACGGAGGGCCGGATCCTCATCGACGACGTGGACGTGACGGCGGTCTCGCCGAAGAAGCGCGACGTGGCCATGGTGTTCCAGAACTACGCGCTCTACCCGAACATGACGGTGGCGCAGAACATGGGCTTCGCACTGCGCAACGCCGGTGTGTCCAAGGCGGATACGGCCGAGCGGGTGGCCGAGGCCGCGGCGATGCTGGAGCTGGAGCCGCTGCTCGACCGCAAGCCCGCGCGGCTCTCCGGCGGGCAGCGGCAGCGCGTGGCCATGGGGCGTGCGATCGTGCGCCATCCCAAGGTGTTCGCGATGGACGAGCCGCTGTCCAATCTCGATGCGCGGCTGCGGGTCTCGACCCGATCGCAGATCTCGGCGCTGCAGCGCCGCCTCGGCGTCACCACGCTGTACGTGACGCACGATCAGGTGGAGGCCATGACGATGGGTGATCGGGTGGCGGTGCTCAAGGATGGCCTGCTGCAGCAGGTCGCGCCGCCGCGCGAGCTGTACGACGACCCGGTCAACACGTTCGTCGCCGGCTTCCTCGGCTCGCCCGGCATGAACCTGATGACGGTGCCGCGCACCGAGGCCGGCGCCGATCTGGGCGGGGCGGTGGTGCCCGTGCCGCGCACCGTCGAATCCGGTGCGACGGTGACGGTCGGCCTGCGTCCCGAGGCCTTCGACGTCGTCTCCGCGGGCGCGCCGGGCGCGGCCCGCGGCACCGTCGCCCTGGTCGAGGAGCTCGGGGCGGAGGCGCTGGTGTACGTGAGCGTGAGCGGGCAGGACAAGCCGGTGGTGGCGCGCGCCGACCGGGCGACGTCGCTGGTGCCCGGCGAGGAGGCGGGCCTGGTGCCGGCGGCCGAGCAGGCGCTGTTCTTCCACGCCGAGTCGGGGGACCGCCTGCGCTGAGGCCGCGCCCTTGACAAACCGCAATGTGCGAGTCACTCTCAATTTAGAGAAACTCTCACATTGGAGGTCTGTGATGTCCCGACTCGACCACCGGGCGCGCTCGCCCTGGTCCGCGCTCGCCGTGCTGGCGCTGGCGATGCTGGTCATCGGCTTGGACGCGATGATTCTGACCGTCGCGCTGCCGGCGCTGAACCGCGAGCTGGGGGCGAGTACCGACCAGCTGCAGTGGATCACCACCGTGTACCCGCTGGTGCTGGGCGCGTTCATGATCCCGATGGGCGCGCTGGGCGACCGGTACGGGCGCGCCAGGCTGCTCAGCGCGTCGCTCCTCGGGTTCGCGGTGGCATCGGCGCTGTGCGCGTTCAGCGGGAGCGCGGGGCTGCTGATCGCCGCCCGCGCCCTGCTCGGGTTGTGTGCGGCCGCGGCCATGCCGCTGTCGATGTCCGTGCTGCCCGGCCTGTTCCCGGACCCGCAGGAGCGCCAGCGGGCGATGGGCATCTGGATGGCGTCCTCCGCGCTGGGGATGCCGCTGGGCCCCATCGTCGGCGGGCTTCTGCTGCAGCACTTCTGGTGGGGATCGGTGTTCCTGATCAACGTTCCGATCGCCCTGCTCGGCGCGATCGCCGTGTGGCTGATGATTCCCGACTCGCGCAGCGATGCGGCGGAGGGCCGGTTCGACCTTCCCGGGGTGGTGTTGTCCATCATCGGATTCGGTTCCCTGGTCCTCGCGTTCACGGAGGCCGGCCGGCGGGGCTGGACGTCCGGGGCGTTCACCGGCTGGCTCGCCGTTGCGGTGGTGGTGCTCGCCGGCTTCGTGTGGTGGGAGCTGAAGGCGGAGCGGCCCCTGGTGCGCCTGGAGTTGCTGGCGCGCCCCGGTTTCCGCGCGGGAACGGTCCTCGCCTCCGCCACGATGCTGCTGCTGGCCGGCGCCACCTTCGAGTTCTCCCAGGAGTTCTCGGCGGCGTTCGGTGCGGACGCCCTCGGCGTGGGCCTGCGACTGCTGCCGATCATCGGCGCCCTGATCGTCGGAACCCGGGTCAGTGACATGGCCTCCCGGGTCTTCGGTCGTCGCGCGACGGCGATCGGCTTCAGCCTCGCGCTGCTCGCCGCGTCGGTCGTCCAGGCGGTCGCCGCGGACGGCGGGTACTCGGCCTACGTCCTCATGTCCGCCCTGCTCGGCCTGGGCCTCGGCGGCGTGATCCCGCTCGCCATGTCGATGGCCACGATGGACCTGGACGGTAGCGATGCCGGTTCCGGTTCGGCTCTGCTGCAGTCGATCCGCCAGATCTGCAGCGCCCTCGGCGTGGCGGTGCTCGGTTCGGTGGTCTCGGCCACCTACCTGCACCGGCTGGCCGAGGCGGGCCTGCCCGCGCACGTGCACGCCGCCGCGAGCGACGGGGTCGTCGCGGGGACCACGGTGGCCCGCGCGAGCGCGCCGGACGCGGTGGCGCCGATCGTCGCGGCGTTCGAGCACGGCCTGTCGATGTCGGCGCTGGTGGGGTGCGGTATCAGCGTGGCGCTGGTGGCGTTGTGCCTGCTGATTCCGGCACAATCGCCCCGTGACCGAGCCCACGCGGAAGACGAAGGAGAGCGCGACGAAGCCGCTCGGGTTGCGTGAGCGCAAGAAGCTCAAGACCCGGGTGACGCTGCGCAGGGTGGCGTACGAATTGTTCCGAGAGCAGGGCTACGACGAGACCACCGTCGCCCAGATCGCCGCCGCGGCCGACGTCTCGCAGGCGACGTTCTTCCGCTACTTCGCCACCAAGGAGGCGTTGATCCTCGAGGACGACTACGACGCCGTGCTCATGGCGAACGTGCCGCCGATCGATCCGGAGCGCAACCTCGCCGCGCAGATCCTGCGCGGCGCCGCGGAGCAGTTCGACTCGCTCGATCCCGAGGAGCGGGAGACGGAGTACGAACGCGGGCGCCTGCTCTACTCCTCGCCGAAGCTGCGTGCGGCGCAGGCGCACGAGACCGAGGCCACCATGGACGCCATGGTGCGGGCGGTGCTCCAGCACCTCACCGGCCCGGCGGACGAGCGCGCGGTGCGGGCCGTGGTGGGCGCCGTGGTGGGTTCGATCAGCGCGCTCGCACGGGACGATCCGAGCATCATCGTTCCCGATGCGATGCGCGCCGTCGCGGATCTGTTCGAGGCCGGCCTTCCGATCGGCGCGCACGCGCCCGCGGGGCGGTGGGAAGCGTTGCGGCGCGGGGGTGATGCGGCACCGTCGGGCGACGGGGGCTGAGCGCGCCTGCCCGCGTCCGCGCGATCCGGGTACACGGGCCGGGAACCGGGGGAGAATCGGGGGATGACCGTCACCCTGAATCCGTACATCAGCTTCTCCGACAACGCGCGTGAGGCGCTCGAGTTCTACCGCGACGTGTTCGGTGGGGAACTGGGGATCTCCACCTTCGAGGGCATGCCGCCCGAGATGGGAATCGATCCGTCGTTCGCCACGAAGGTGATGCACGGGCAGCTCACCACGCCCGACGGGTTCACCCTCATGTGCGCGGACACGCCGCCGGGCATGCCGCGGACCGTCGGCGACGACGTGTCCGTCTCGCTGTCCGGGGACGACCTGGCCAAGCTCACCGGATGGTGGGAGAAGCTGTCCGCCGGCGGTTCCGTGACGGTCCCCTTCGTCCAGGCGCCGTGGGGCGATACGTTCGGCATGTGCGTCGACCGCTTCGGCGTGCACTGGATGGTCAACGCCGCGGCGGCGTAGCCGTGGGGCCGCTGATATCCTCCTCTGCGGCGCCCCCCTAGCTCAATTGGTTAGAGCAGTGGACTTTTAATCCATTGGTTGTGGGTTCGAGTCCCACGGGGGGTACAACTTCTCACTGTGCGCCGGCGCAGACCGGTGCCGGCTCGCCGCGGCGCAGGGCCGCTTACCGGCCGGCTTCGCACTCGGTGACCGCACGGAAGCGGTCCAGGTACAGCGGCCAGCCCTTGAAGCGGATCTCCACCTCGCTGGTCCGTGCGGGATCGGACTCGAGCGTCCACTGCGGGCCGATGTCCCACGAGAGTCAGCGGTCAGGCCCCGTACGGTGCCAGCGCGAACCGCCCCCACGCGATGAACGCGAACGCCGCGATGAACAGAACGTCGCCGGCCATGTACGACCACTCTCCGCGACGGAATCGGGTGGTCGCGGCGCCCGACATGAACAGCGCGAGGCCGCATGCGGCGAGCGGGGACAGCACCGTCGCCACCCCGGCCAGGGCCGGCACGATCAGCCCCAGCGCGCCGGTGAGTTTGATCGTCCCGATCGCCTTGAGCCGGCCGGCGCTGAAGTCGTCGACCCAGTGCTGGCTGGCCGCCAGGGCCCGGTAGCGGTCCTTGGGAAGCAGGATCTGCGTCGCGCCGCCGATGATGAACGCGACGGCCAGGACCGCGGTGATGATCCAGAGCGTGATGTTCATGACGTGTCCTCTCGTTACCTTCGCCCCTGCGGGCTCGTCACAGTTCTGACGGATCACCGCGTGGAAAGGTAACGAGCATGGACCGGGCCGGCCGTACGGAGCAGTTCGAGCAGCACAGGCCGCGCCTCGTCGCGGTTGCGACGCGCGCCCTGGGCGGGTGCGCCGACGCCGAGGATGCGGTCCAGGAGGCGTGGTTGCGGCTGGACCGGTACGACGGTCCGCCGATCGAGAACCTGGGAGGGTGGCTCACCCGCGTCGTGGGTCGCATCTGCATCGACGTGCTGCGCGCCCGCACCGCGCACCCCGAGACCGATTTCGACGATGCCGACCCGGTGGTGACCGAAGACGACGGACCTGAGGAGAACGCCGTCGCGGCGGATTCGGTGGGGCTGGCGCTGATGGTGGTGCTCGACTCCCTGCGGCCGGAGGAACGCCTCGCGTTCGTGCTGCACGACCTGTTCGCGGTGCCGTTCGCGGAGGTCGGTGCGATCATCGGCCGTTCGCCCGACGCGGCGAAGATGATGGCGAGCCGCGCCCGGCGGCGGGTGCAGGGCGGGCCGCGCCCAGCCGCGGAGCGTCAGGAGCAGCGTGCCGTGGTGGACGCGTTCCTCGCGGCGGCGCGTTCCGGTGACTTCGAGGCGCTGCTGA
Source organism: Tsukamurella paurometabola (assembly GCA_040391845.1). Classification (GTDB taxonomy): domain Bacteria; phylum Actinomycetota; class Actinomycetes; order Mycobacteriales; family Mycobacteriaceae; genus Tsukamurella; species Tsukamurella paurometabola_B. The sequence goes on from JBEBXD010000094.1 coordinate 16,155, forward strand.
CGGTGCTCGACCCCGATCTCACCTGGACCCGCAGGACGGTGCGGGGCGACGTCGTCACGATCGGTGCGGACGCGGTGCTCGAGGCGGTCCGGCGCGGTGATCCGAGCAGGATCGAGGCGCGCAGGGTGGCGGTGAACGGAGCGTCCGGCATCCTGGTGTGGGGTCCGACCGGGAGGCCGCTGGGCCTGATGGCGTGCACGGTGGTGGGCGGCCGGATCGTGGACGTGGTGTCCATCCTCGACGCCGCTCGTCTCGCGCGGATGGAGTTGCCTGCGCGGTGAGTGCGAACCGGCCCACTCCGCCGCGCGATGAGGCGAGTTTCCGCACTCTGACCTGGCGATTTGGGAACTCGGTGTAATCTGCCATAAGCTATCCCAGCTCCCAACGGAACACGGAAGCGGTGCGGAGAGCGGCCTTCAAGCCGCCCGAAGCGAGCCCCCTTCGTTTAGCGGCCTAGGACGCCGCCCTTTCAAGGCGGTAGCGCGGGTTCGAATCCCGTAGGGGGTACGTCGAAAGACGGAGAACTACATATGGCCCTGTGGCGCAGTTGGTTAGCGCGCCGCCCTGTCACGGCGGAGGTCGC